>JBCDBW010000059.1:0-26314 GCA_039182965.1 Verrucomicrobiota bacterium | reverse complement strand
GGCCGAAGGAGCACCGGTTTTGGTTTAGGCGATGGTTGGTGACGGGGCGCGAGTTCCTGACCTTTGGGTGTGGGAGAAGGAGGTGGCGGTAGTCCGAGCGGAGTTTGGGTGGGTGGTCAGGGACTGAGTTTTGCCGGGGTCTGGAGTGAATTTGAGAATTGCTTGGGGCTGTGAAACAGGGCTGTATAGCTGGAGAACTGTGCTTACTGTCAGTCAACTCAGGGAGGTTTCCCGATTCAGATTGGCAATCAAGGTCGCTCTGGCCGGCATTGCTGGCGTGTGGATTGCTTCCGTTTTTCACGTTGAGTTGGGTTTCTTGTCTCCGGTGGTTTCCTCGTTAGTGCTCCTCCTTTTTCATGGGAGATCCGTCAAGGTTGTGATTCCGGGCATGGTTGCCATCGTTGTGGCCGGCGCAGTGGCGGTTTTGCTTCATGCGATCATGGGTGGGGAACCGATTGTTTTTCTTGTCTTCATTCTGGCTTGGCTGTGTGTCTGGATGGCGGCGGTACGCGCCCTTCCTTTGGGTCATCTTGTGGGGGGGATTTTGATAACCATGATTCTCTTTACGACGGCGTTGGGAACGGCGGGCGTCATGGACTTTGTTCTGCATTTCTGGCTCCAGTGTTTGATTGGTTTTGTGCTTGCGACGATTGTCGATCGATTCCTATGGCGGGAGCCGCGCGAGGCGTTCTTTTACAAGACGCTGGCGGAGTTGACTGAATCCTTTGCGGGAGACTGGGATGAAGTGGCGGGTGAGTGGGGTGAGCGGAGCGAAGTCCATGAGCGCGGGTTTGAACTGATTCGGATAGCGCAATTGAACCAGCGACACCGGGACGAGGAGAGCAACCGTTTGGAGTTATTTCTCAGCTGTCGTCTTGTTTGGAATCGCCTGAGATTATACGCGAAGCTAATGAGCGCGGGCGTGGGTGGTTTCCTCAGTGAAAGGGGTGCGAGCGCCCGCCAACGGGTGGTATGTCTTCTCGCGGAGGAGTATCGCCACCTTGCGAACCAGATACTGTCGGGGGAGCCAGCTGAAGAGAAGCACGATGAACTTGAAGATGCGCTCGCGGAGTTTTGTGAAGCGACCGTTGATCGGAGCCGTTCGATCACCAGTGAGCGAAGCGAGGAGCTTTTAGAAGTCGCCACCATGCGACGTTGTCTGACTTATGCTTTAGTGGATTTAGCGCGACTGAAGCGGGCATATAACGGAGTGCGGCGCGAGAGAAATGGTGTATCTGGGAAAGAGATTCCCTGGTTTCGTTTGTTTGCAGCCCCCTTTCGGATGCCCGGCGTCGACGCGTGGAAAGTAGCGGTAAAAGTGGTAATGACCGCTTTTTGCTTATTGATTGGTGTTTTGTATCTGGATTTTCCGGGAGAGGGCATCGTTGCGTTTTATGCGGTGGCGTTTGGCGTGACTGGGAATCTGGGGCAGCTCTTGATGAGGGGGCGGGTAGGGACGGTGGGGATACTAGCGGGATTACTTTACGGGGTGGTGGGGATTCTCATTGTCGAGCAATCGCCGCATTTTGTGGTGCTTACATTGGTGTTTGCCATTGGCATTTTTCTATCGGCCTATGCGGCAACGGGTTCGGAGCGGTTTGCCATTGGTGGGCTGCAGGCGACTCTGGTTATTCCGTTTGTTATGGTAGTCAATGAGGGGCCTCAATGGACCGTTCAGGACGGGCTGGCTCGGACGGAGGCGCTGATCATTACTGCGATCGTGGCGTATTGCATTCAGCGTTTGGTTTGGCCGGCTGATCCGGTGGTGCAGTTTCGCCGAATCGCGGTGCGAGCGCTTGAAGATCTTCGTGTGAGTATCGGCTCTCTTCGTGAAGGTTTATCTGCTCCGCTGCGGCAGTCGAATCTTGAAGTCGATTTCGGTCGAGGGGCGAGCCTGCTTCATGATTCCCAGCACATTGTCGGGTCGCAGCATCCGGTGGCCTGCGCATACCTCGATCTGCTTCGTGCACTTGGTGAAATGATTTCATGCAGTCAAAACCTCGCGATCACGCTCGCGAATTCGTCAGACAATCCATTGCGTGCGGAGTTTCTCGGGAAGTTAGAGCCCATCTTCAATGAAATGGATGAGATCCTGTCGCTTCTTGAGTCGTTTTTGACAGGCGAGCGTCGAGCGGCTCTTTTGCGGGATCAGGAGGGGTCTCTTGCGAGGCTTTCCGATTTGTTGCAGTCCGCCCTAGGGGAGGAAACTGAGATCGAAGGAGGAGTATCCATGGAAGACATTCGGCTGCGGTATGTGGCGTTCAGCCTGGCGGATGACATGGTGGCGGCGCTGGGGGCTGCTCTTGAATCGGCCATTTCATTGGAGCGGGTGGGGCGTCCTGCTAGGAGAGGAAATTCAGTAGGCTGGCGATCCGGAGCCAGAACCAGCCCAGTGCATTGAGAAACGGGTTTTCGGAAGAATATACCAACACGGTGGCGGTGGCTCCGACGCGAAGGTTTTCCAGGGCGTCTGGATTTTCCAGTCGGATGCGGACGGGGAAGCGCTGGGTATTTTTCATCCAATCTGTGGGTTCTTCAACGTCGAGGAGCATGCCTGAGGGAACTCCCTGGCCTTGGGCCACTCCCCATCCGATGCTTTCCACGGATGCGGGAAATAGTTTGCCGGGGAGCATGCCGAAAGCCACTTGAGTAGGCATCTGTGGTTTCAGGCGCGGGAGGCTATTTTCGGGAAAGGTGGCGACGATCCACCAGTTGTCGGCGTCGATCACCGTCATTACGGGTGTTCCTGAGTCGACGTATGTGCCTTTGGTGAGTTGGACATTGCTGACGAATCCATCTGCGGAAGCAAATATTTTTGTTTGGGACAGATTGTATTCGGCTTGGCGCAGGGATGCCGCGGCGCGAGCGATGAGGGCATTTTCATCGCCGACAAGGGCGTTTAGATTTTCCACTGCCTTGGCCTGGTCTACTTCGGCCTTTCGTGTGCTGGCTTCGTTTTCACGCAGTCGGGCTTCTGCTTCGAAGAAGTCTCTCTGAGCGATTGCTTGGGTAGCGGCGGCTTGGGAGAACTCCTCGAATTCCTTTTGTCGAAGATCGAGGCTTGCCTGGGCGGAGGCGAGTAATTGAGTAGCATCTTCCAAGTCTTTCTCGAGCAGTCGCACGTCTTTTCTGGCAAGAATCAGCTCGGCTTTTAGAAGGTCGACGGCGTACTGGTAGGGTCGAGCATCCAGTTCGAAGAGGAGATCGCCTTTTTGGACCAATTGGTTTTCGTGCACGTGGACGGCGGTGACGTTTCCGGACACTTGTGGGGCCACTTGTGTGACGAAGGCCTGCACGTAACTCTCGGTGGTCATGGGTGTGAAGCGGTCGAGGAGGGCGACGTAGACGACTACAACGACGAGGATGCAGACGATGGCGATGACCCATTTCCGCGGGGAATTCGGAAGGACCCTACTGACCTTCGACGCTGGATTTTCATCTGGCGGAGCTGGTTTGTCCTGTTCGCTCATGAAGTCTTTGTTTCCTGCATCATGGTTTGCATGGGCATCCCTGAACAGGCAAATCATCGACGCTTGGGAATAAGGTCACGAAGATCAACAGGGGTGCAAACCAGCGATGTGTCTCCTCTGCTGGATCCGGGGAATGTGTGGGGGCAAAGCGGGCGATTTTGGAAAAGCTTCCTGAGGGGGCGTCGAGGGTGAGGTTAGTTTTTTTGATAAGAGAGGAGCCAAGAGTAGAGGTCGGGATTGTTGTAGGTCTCTGTCCACGAGTCGTGGGTGGAATCGGGGTAGACGGTGAATTTGATGTTCTGGTGGCCCTTCTTTTTGAGGGCGTCGACCATTTCCTGGGATTCGGAGAGGGGGACGACGGGGTCTTTGGCGCCATGGAAGACCCAGATGGGGATATCTTGAAGGCGGCGGGCGGCGAGCCACGCTTTTCCGCCGCCGCAGATGGGGGCGATGGCAGCGAATTTTTCCGGGTATTTGGTGGCGAGTTCCCAGGTGCCGTATCCGCCCATGCTGAGGCCGGTGAGATAGATGCGAGCGGGATCGATGGGGTGTATTTTTTCGAGGGACTCGATGAGGAGCATGAGTTCTTCGGAATCCCACCAAGAGTCGGCAGGGCATTGGGGGGAGGCGACAATGAAGGGGAAGGATTTTCCTTGATCGATGAGTTTGGGCGGGCCGTGGGCGCGGACTTTATCAACGTCAGCACCGCGTTCCCCGGCGCCGTGGAGGAAGAGGAGGAGCGGGTATTTTTTGTGGGAGTTGTGTTTGTAGTCGTCGGGGAGGTAGAGGAGGTAGTCGATATCGATGGATTTTTTTTGGGTGGTTTTGAGATTTTTGGGGGATTGGTTGGCGTGGGAGAGCGGTGAGAGGAGGAGGGAAACAAGGAGAGCGAGGGTCAGGGTGGCTAGTTTCATTGCGGTGGTATCGGAGGGAAAGGGAGCGGGCGACTTGGGCCAGTCGTCCCTACCGGGTTCTGGGAAGGCTGAGGGGTTTACTTTGCGGTGGTGGGGAGATAGCGGTAGTAGACTTCCAGCATGAGGGTGCAGAGGCAGGTTCGGTAGAGGTCGCCGTCTCCTTTTGTGCGTTCGTCATCGCGATCGCCGCTTCGGTTGGGGGGGAAGCGGCCATTACTGTCCTGGGCGTCGAGCAGTTCGTCGAGGAACATATCGTTCCAATCGCGCCAGATGCGACCGCCTTCGAGGAAGCAGGCTTGGGTGGAGTAATACCATTCGTAGAAATTGGCACTGGCGTATGAGAGGGACTTGCGGGTATCCATGATAAACTTGAGTCCTCGTTGTGCTTCTTTGCTGCTTCCTTGGTCTGCGAACTGAAGAGACAGGACGCCGACGCCGGTGAGGGATATTTTGTCTTCCGCTTCGATGTATCCGAAGCCGCCTTCGCGGCCCTGCACGCGTTTGATTTGCCTGATAGCGCGATCCCAGGAGGTTTCGTAGCCATTAAAGTCGAGTTCCGTGTTCTTTCCGGCACGCAAGGCTTGGATTTGCCAGCCGCCCACTGAAGTGTCATCGCGTGAACCGCTGCGGTAGTTGTAGTCCCAGCCGCCGGAGGAGTTTTGTCCTTTGATGATGATTTCGACGGCGTCCTTCAAGAGATCGGCCAGGCCGGGGATCTTGGTTTTCCCTTTGCGGGTCATGGTAAAGAGTTCGGCGAGGGCGTAGGTGGCGATGGCGTGTTCGTAAGCGCCTTTACCGCGGGGCGAGACCATGTGGCCGTCTCCTTCGATTCCCATATTCATGAGGAAGGTGGCGGCATTGACAACGGTATCGGCGAACTCGGGTGAATCGGGGGTTTCACAATGGCCGAGGTATGCGAGGAGGGCGAGGCCCGTCATTGCGACGGGGTATTCGCCCTGACCGAAGGAGCCGTCGTCGTTTTGTTGTTCGCTGATCCAGACGAGTGCCTTATGGACGGCTTCTTCGCATCTGCGATCGCCTCCCGATTCGTTGAGGCGAGCCATGCGATCGACGAGGGTGCAGCGGCCCTGCATGGCGGGGGGGAGACTAGCGACGAAGCCGCCATCGTTGCTTAGGCCAACAAAGCCCATCCCGTAGTCATCGGTGGCGAGACCGACGGCGAGGTCTTCGGGATTGAGGGTATCGACGTAGGGTACGGTGACGGCGGAGAAATCGACTGCGGAGACGACCTTGGTCATCTGGGCGGAGGGTTTTGATTGTTTTGTCAGCTGTCGTTGGACACGTTCTTTGGGGGCTTCGACAGCCTCGCCTTCGGGGACGGCGATGGCGATGATTTCGGGTGGCGGCTGAACGGGGCCGTAGATTATAAAGAGGGTGAGGAAGAAGAAGATGAGGAGGTGGGCGAAAGCGGCGATTGCAACGGCGGACAGGCGATCGCGATTGCGAAGCTTGCGAAAAGTGGCTTCTTCTTCGGCGACCTTTTCCTCGATATCGTTGAGGGGATCGTCGGGATCGAAAATGGTCTCCACTTCCTGGTGGGAGGGGTCGAGTTCATGTGGCGGGGTGAAAGCGGGGGCCTCCACGGCGGTCTTGATCGGATTATGCGAAGGCGGATCGGGTGCGGGACTGGCCTCGATCTCAGGATCCATGTTCGGATGGTTGGGAGGCTTCTGAAGACCCGGGGCAGGAGCCTCGTCGGTGCGGTGATCTTTGGGTTCTCGGGTGGAAGACTTTGGGATTTCCGTGTTGGCGGAATCGGAGGGGTTTTGATCATCCGGGTTCATCGGGTCATACCGGGCGCTTTCTGAGAGGAATGATCGCGGAAATTCTGCGGATGGGAAAGGTAAAACAGTGGGTCAGAGGGTATCGGGGATGGAGTGGTGAATGTGTTCGAGTGTGAGAACGGCGTAGGCGGTGACGAGGACGGGATCTCTTTCCCACCAACGTCCGGTGTCGTTTAGCCATGAGCCATCGGGTTTTTGGAGGTCGAAGAGCTTTTTTGCGAGTTGGCTGCGCCAATCGACGGAGGAACCATCGTCGAGGGTGAGGTCTTGAATATTGGAGATGGCGAGGGCTTTGGCCATGGTGTGGTAGTAGTAGTAGAGTCCCTGGTGTTCCATCCCGGGATTTTCCTCGACGGTAAAGTGTGTTTTGAGCCAGTCGAGGGCGGCGGTGACGCGGGGATCGTCGGGATTCATTTCTGCATAGATGAAGGAGAGGAGTCCGGCATAGGTCATGCTACCGTATGAGCGGAAGACGGTAATGCCGTCGGCGGTTACGGTGGTGCCGGCTTTGGAGTCGCCGGGAAAATAGATAAAGCCGCCGCGTTGTTCGGGGTCGTCGGTGGCCCAGGGCTGATCGTTTGAGGGGGTAAGATTTTGGCAACGTTCGACGAATTTGATGGCAGCCTCCCAGTTAAGTTTCGCGGCGGCGCCTCCTTCCGGAGAGTCGGCGAGCGCTTGGCGGGAGTAGTAGAGGGCTTCGATTGCGAAGTGGGTATTGGAGAGGTCCGAGTGGGTGTAGGTGCCACCGTATCCGATTCCCCCATCGAAGGCGTTGTCGGATTCGTGTTCGGCATCGTAGTCTGATTGTTGGCCAATGAGGAATCGGCGGGCGTTGCGAATGGCTATATTGAAGTCGGGGTTCTGGGCGAGGGACAAGGCAAGGAGGGAGAGGGACGTGTTGTAAGTGGCGAGTCCCTCGGCGTAGATCCCGCCATCGGGGCGTTGATTGGCGAGGATGAAGGCGAAGGCTTTTTCGATGACCTTGGAGTCGGATTCGGAATTTGGTTGGCTGAGGAATGCGCATACGGGCAGGGCGGTGAGGGCGGGGAATTCGGGATCGCCGAAAGCGCCGGTTTCCGGGTCTTGCTGGGAGCGCAGCCAATCGAGGCCTTTTTTGATAGCGTGTTCGACTTCGAGTTTGAGGGAGAGGCCGGCTTTTTCGGCGGAAGCGGAAAAGGGGGTAGCGAGGGTGAGGCAAGCGGCGAGGATGAGTGGACGGGTAATCATTCTTTTGAATAGGGTTCGATGACAAGGGTTACGGGCGTGTTCTTCGGAGGAAGTTTTTCGGTGATGGGTTTCCATCGCAGATCGTCGGTGTTGCCGGGGCGGGTGGAATTGAACATGGCCCATCGGTCAAGATAGACGGCGGCGATGGAGCCTTCAAGTTCGGCTTGAAAGCGGCCGCTTTCGATGGCGGAGCCGTTGAATTGCCATGGGCTGCGTTTCATGGGGATGCCGGTGAAGCGGTTGAGGATGAGATTTTCGGGAGTGGTGGTGACGGGTGGTTCATCTTTGAGAGACCATGAGACGGAGAACTGGACGTGGGCGAGCGGGTCATGCGGAAGAGATTTTTCCTGGAGGGGATCGGGTGGCGGGGCGTTGTCGAAGAGCTTACCGGGATCCGGTTTGTATCCGGCGAGGAGCATGACGATGTTGAGGTGAACGGGGCTGATGTCGGTCGCGAAGAGGCTTTCGTGTGTTTTGCCGTTTTTGTGCACGAGAATATATTCGAGGAGGTCTTCGCGGGTATTGACGTGAGCGGGGAATTCGATGCGTCGGGTTTGTTTGTTGAAAGTGATTTCTCCGATTTGGAATTTGTGTTCGGAGAGTTGGGTGACGGGCGGGGAGGAGGGAGGGCTCGAGTTTTGGGCGGGGAGGGAGAGCGTGAGCAAGAGGGAGACCATTGTGAAAACGGTGGTGGGGGTTTTCTTCATGGGAATGGGATGGACAGCACGGGGAGAATCTGCGGCAATGAGAGTATAGAAGGAGACAAACAAAAACATGAAGAAGAAGATTTTAATTGGAGTGGCCGTGTTGTTTATATCGGGGGCTATGGGACACAGCGAAATAGTTGGCAAGGACGTGAGTTATGAGGGCGATGGCATCAAGATGGAGGGGTATTTGGCCTATGATGACACCGTGGAAGGCAAGCGGCCGGGGATACTGGTGGTGCATGAGTGGTGGGGGCACAACGACTATGCCCGAAAGCGCGCGGACATGTTGGCAGAAATGGGTTATATCGCCTTGGCGGTGGATATGTATGGTGATGGAAAGACGGCGGAACATCCGCAGGACGCGGGCAAGTTTTCCGGGGAAGTGATGGCGAACATGGACGGGGCGGAGGCGCGTTTTCAAGCTGCGATGAAGCTGTTAGAAGAGCAACCGCAGACGGATCCAGACAAGATTGGGGCGATCGGTTATTGTTTTGGGGGTGCGGTGGTATTGCAGATGGCGCGCCAGGGGGTGGACTTAAAGGGGGTGGCGAGTTTTCATGGGAGTCTGGGGACACCGCGACCGGCCGAGGCGGGCGGAGTAAAAGCGGCGATATTGGTTTGTCATGGTGCGGCGGACGAATTCATCAGTGACGAGCAGATTGCGGGATTCAAGGAAGAAATGGAGTCGGCTGGGGCGGATATGAAGTTTGTGGAGTATCCGGGGGCGAAGCATGGATTTACGAACCCGGCGGCGGACGGCAAGGCGGCGGAGTTTGGGATTCCGCTGGGCTATGACCAAGGAGCGGACGATGCGTCTTGGGCGGAGATGAAGGCATTTTTTGACAAGGTTTTTGCTGATTGAGAAGGTGAGGAGCTTGGCGCCGGTAAGCGCCTCTAGGTGAGGTGTTTAGCAAGGGCGGTGCGGGCGGCGTGGTAACCTGCCATGCCGTGAACGCCGGCGCCGGGAGGGGTGGCGGCGGAGCACAGGTAGAGTTTAGGGTTGGGTGTGGTGTAGGGGTTGAGGCGAGCGACGGGGCGGGTGAAGAGTTGGGGGAGGTCTTGGGCTCCACCGATGATGTCTCCGCCGATGAAATTGGGGTTGTAGGATTCGTATCCGGCAGGGGAAGTGGGATGGGAGGCGAGGATGGTGTCGCGAAAGCCGGGAGCGAAGCGTTCGATTTGGTTGAGGATGGGTTCGGTCATATCGGCATCGGCGCCGTTAGGGACATGGCAATAGGCCCAGCCGGTGTGTTGGGAGGCAGGGGCGCGCGTGGGGTCAAAGACACTTTGTTGGGCGACGAGGACGAAGGGTTTATTGGAGATGCGATTGTTCCAGGCGTCCTGCTCGGATGCGGCGATTTCCTCGAGGGTGCCGCCGACGTGGACGGTGCCGGCACGTCTGCAGGCTTTGGCGGTCCAGGGGATGGGATGCGAGAGGGCGAGGTCGAGTTTGAAGACGCCGGGACCGTATCGATAGCGGGTCAGTTTTTGGCGGTAGGACGAGGGAAGTTGATCCGAGGCGATTTTGGCGAGTGCTTTTGGGGAGGTATTGAAGAGGATGGCTTTTGCGTCTGGCAACGCGGCGAGACTTTTCACTTCGTGATTGCAGACGATTTCGCCTCCGAGGGACAGGTAGTGACTGGTGAGGGCATTTGCGATTTGGTTGGAACCGCCTTCGGCGATGGGCCAACCGACGTGGTGACCGGTGACGGCCAGCATCATGCCGACGGCGGCGGTGAGTGGGTTTTTGAGGGGGAGGACCGAGTGGGCGGCGTTTCCTGCAAAGAGGGCGCGGGCTTCGTCGGATTGGAAATTGTGGGTTGCGAAGCCGACGCCGGAGCGGATTGCGTGGCGTCCGAAGCGGGCGAGGAGGAAGGGGTGTTTGGGCGGAAGGGGCAATGGGCCCAGTAGCTCATCGAGGAGAGCCGGGGCGTTTCGAGCGAGAGGGGCGAATATCGAGTGGTATTGATCCGCGTCGTGTGATGGAAAGGCAGCAACGGTATCGGGAATAGATCGAGCCATGACCGCGGCGCGCCCGTGATCGAGCGGGTGGGCGAGGGGGAGATCGGGGTGGATCCATTTTAGCCCGAGGGATTCGAGAGGGAGAGAACGGAAGAAGGGGGAGGCGGCGGCGAGGGGATGGACGGCGGAACAGACGTCATGGGTAAAGCCGGGCAGGGTAAGATCGTCACGGCTGCGCATGCCGCCACCGGGCGTGTCGCGGGCTTCGATGAGGAGGGTGGAACACTTGTTTTGGGCGAGAGTTATGGCGGCGGCGAAGCCGTTGGGGCCGGAGCCGATGATGATGGCGTCGTATTGGGAAGCGCTTGGGGTGTTGGCAAAAACGTCGGCGGGCACGCCAACGAGAGTGTCAGTTGCGGGGTGGGTATCAAGGTGAAAAGGGTGGTATGGGGCGGTAGAGAAGAGGCCTTGACCTGGTGGGATAAGGGGGAGAGATTCGTTGAGATTGAATACGAGGCGGGTGTTGTTCGTCCCAGGGATGCAAACCAACTTTAAAAGCTAGCTATGAAGATAAAATCGATCGCAATTTTGACAACAGGAATGGCAGTGGCGGTGGCAACGGTGGGGTGCCAGGATACGGGATCGGGGGCCTTGGTAGGCGCGGGATTAGGGGCCGGGGCGGGCATGATTTTGGGGAACAACGTCGATGGCTTGTCGCGCGGAGAAGGGGCGGCGATTGGTGCGGCGGTGGGAGGGATCACGGGAGGTGTTGCGGGGAATCAGCAACGGCAGATCAACCAGGCGCGGGCGGAATCGGCGGCGGCGAACACATACGTCGTGAATGTGCGGAACCGGAACGGGAGTGTGACTCCGGTGACTTTGAACCGGGTGGCGAACGGGTGGCAAGGGCCGCGCGGGGAGATTTATTCGGGGATGCCGACGGAGGATCAGTTGCGCGGGGCGTATGGGTTCTGATTTTTTGAACGGAAGGAAACGGAAGGAAAAAGCGGCAAGGAAGGATATTTTTTGGCAGGGATGGAAACTTGTGGGAGGGCCACCTCACGTCAATCCTCTTCCCCAGCGGAGAGGAAGACTGTTAAAATGGGACACCGCTAGAAGAGGGTGAAACTTTTTTAGGATCAGAGGTCAGGGATTGGGATGGGGATCGGATCGTGGGGTTAAGGTGACGCCTCCGTTGACGGCACAGGCACAGCCTCCGAGGATGATGATGACACCGGCGATGTAGGTGCCGTAGAGGAGGGCCATGAAGAAGCCGATGGCGCCGTAAAGTGGGTTGAAGGGAGCGATGATGGTTTGGGTGATCCAGATGAAGATTTTCTGGAAGAGGGCGAGCGAGATGGCGGTGGCGAGGCTGGGGATGAGGATTGTTTTCCATCGGACTTTCAGGCGGGGGGCCAATTTGTAGAACATGAGCAGGCAGTAGAAGAGCACGAGGGTGGAAATGGCGAAGACGATCCACGTGTAGGTGGAGGGATCGATGGCGAGGGAAGGGGCGATGTATTTGGTGAGCGTGCGGAGGAGGAGAGGGACGGCGATGCCGAGGAAGAGTCCGCTGGCGAGGATGATGAGGAGGGCGGCGTATTGGAGGGGGACGATCCACCACCTTCGCGTGCGGCAGCCCCAGGCGAGGTTGAGAGAGTGGATGAGGGCTTTGAAAATGCGCGCGGAGCTCCAGATGAGGATGAGAACGGCGATGAAGCTTGCGGGTCCGCGGCCTTTAAAGAACGAATCGAGGACTTGGACGAGGTTTTCGGTATCGTGTTGGTCGAGCGGGAGGACGGGTTTGATGGCGCGGATGATCCATTCGGCGGCTTCCTGTTCGCTGATCCAGAGGGACGCGATACTGACGGAGAGGGCGACGAGAGCAAAGAGGCTGAAAAAGGCGTAGTAGGTGAAGGCGGCGGCGTGTAGTGAGCCGCTGGTGCGGGAGAAGGATTGATAGGTGTTTTTGAGGAAGGTAAGGGTGCGGTGCGATGGGGAAGGGTGGGGAGATGGCGACTTAGTGGGCATTCGCGGGGGAGAGTAGCAGGGAGAGAGGGGGCGTGGGAATGACTAATGACGGACTACCGAGGGCTGGAAGGCTGAGTGTGGAGATGTGATGGCGAGCGGTGATTGTGGGGGAGACTGGGCTCAAGCTGGAGAGGATTTCCCGCGGCTGTGGTACGGGGAGAGCTGTTGCGTCGTGTGGCTTTGTTTTGGCGGGTTTTGGGACTTCGAGGAGTTTTTGGGCGAATGGGCGGAGGGTGCTCATTCACGGGCAGGATGCCCGTGGCACGGGAGAGTGGGGGAGTCGTGGTGAGAGGGCGCGACGAGGTGGCGAAGGGTGTTTCTGGTAGAGGGGTGCAGGAGAACTTTGGGAAAGGGAGGGGTGCGGCGGGAGAGCGTTTTTTCTGTGAGAACATCAAGCAGATTTCAAAAGCATTCGTTTCGATCATTGGCAGGATAGTGGTGGCTGGTTCGTCTTTGGCATCGTGACTTTCCCGCATCGAATCGGCCCGGCTCATCGGGGAAACTGGCTTAGCAAGTGTGGTAGGCATTTTGTCTCCTTGAGGGCGATGGTGAGACTTGCGTTTTCAAGATTGTTATTGGTTCGTGAGATCGATTCGTTTGCGATGCGGAGGAGAGACGTGTTTCGAATGAGGAGGCTTTCGTTAGAACCCATCTCCTAAATCCTGCACGGCCCCGCCGGAGGAAAGAGAAAGGTTTGAGTTTGCGACTTCGTCGTGTGTAGTAGAGGTGGCCCTTCGGGCGATCAGTCTTTTGGTCTCAGGCGGCGTTGCGCCTCGGTCACGGGTCTCGACCCGCTCCCTTGTCGCGCCTTGCCTGACGCCAAAACCCTTTATCGCGGAGCCATCCATGATTTATGGGATGGGCTCTAGTGTGTTTTGCGATGTGAGGGTTTATTGGGATTGGAACGGAGCCTTTGGGAGAAAGCGGATTCATTTAAGCGGAGAGCGCGGGCGTGGACGTCGAAGAGCGCTTTTGGTGAAGTGGCTGCGTGTGCGGTTGGGAAGGGCGCGAGATTCGTCGGGCATGAAATCGTGTTCTTTGGGAGTGAATACCAGGAAATTAAACTATGTGAATTAATTGTCATAGAGCCGGGCTAGGCATGGAGGGGTGGGCTTGAGTTGTAATGGAGAGCAATAGTTTTCATTGATTCAATTAGGAGTTTCTGATATTCTTTGAATACCAAGTGTTGTTTGATCTGCCGTCCACTCCGTGTCCTGCCGTTGAAAGGTGGGAAGAGCTAACAAACGGGCCGTTCGCCCGAACTGGAGGGGGACCCAACAGATCGTTAGAAAGCACGCTCATCTATGATTGCACCGGAAGACTCCGCGCAGACGAGGCTGGTTGAGGTTTCATCACCTTCGCTGGAAAATGGAACGGGAACGGGGAACGCGTCCGGCGGGCGCGGCGGATTGATACGAGGCACGGAGCCTGAGTATTCGGGTTTACGTGCGCCGTTGGAGGGTGGCAAAAATTTCGTATTGGACACGAATGTTTTGTTACATGACCCGGGGTGTCTGCATCGGTTTGCGGACAACCATGTTTGTATTCCGGTGGACGTCTTATCGGAATTGGACCGCTTCAAGAACGAGCAATCAGAGCGAGGGGCGAATGCGCGGGCGGTGCATCGATCTCTGACGGAGTTGTTTACGGTGGACGAGGAAGCGGTGACGCGTGGGGCGGCGACACCGGGTGGCGGGACCTTACGATTGGTTACGTTTGATCCGAGGGAGGCAAGTGGGTTGTCGGTATTGGATCGGTTTTACCGAGTATTTCCGGGATTGGAGCGGGTGGACAATCGGATATTGGCGTGTGCTTTGATGGTGATGTCGAGCAATGGGGGTCCGGTGGTATTGGTGACCAAGGATTTGAACATGCAGCTCAAGGCGCGGGCGGTGGGGATTACCTGCGAGGACTACCTGACGGACAAAGTGGCGCAATCGGATGTGGGGTATGAGTTGACTCGGATTGAAGTGGATTCGAAGGAGATGCAGCGTTTTGCGAGTTCGAAGTTGTTGGAACTGGACAAGGACCGGATCGAGGGATTATCGGTCAATCAGTATGTGTTACTGGCGGCGGGGGCGAAGGAGACCATGCCGGCGCGATTGGCGGCGAACGGAGTTTTTGTTCGGTTGCGAATTCCGGAGGCGATTCGGATTCAGCAGGGGATGAGTTTGAAGCCGATTAATTTGGGGCAACAGTGTTTCTTTGATGCGTTGTTTAATCCTGATATTTCGTTGGTGACCTGTTTTGGGCAGGCGGGGACGGGAAAAACACTGTTAGGGGTGGCGGCGGGTTTGTCGCAGGTTTTGTCTCGGGGATACAACGGATTGACGGTGAGTCGTCCCGTGGTAGCGATGGGGGACACAATGGGTTATTTGCCTGGGTCTCTGGACGAGAAGATGCGGCCGTGGTTGCAGCCAATTTACGATGCGTTGGACTTGTTGATGCGTCCGCCGCGAAAGGGAGGGGGTGCGAGGCGGAAGGCGGCGAAGGGTGAGGCGGTGAGTGAATTGCCGGCGTTGAAGCCTTACGAGGAATTGATTCAAGACGGCGCGGTGGAGATTGAGGCGCTTTGTTACATTAGAGGACGGTCGATTCCGAACCGGTTTTTTGTTTTGGACGAGGCGCAGCAGCTGACGCCTTTAGAGGCGAAGACGGTGGTGACGCGGATGTCACGGGGATCAAAGTTGGTGATGATTGGGGATCCAGCGCAGATCGACAATCCGTATGTGGACCGGCGGAGCAACGGCCTGGTGTATACGCGGACGCGAATGAAGGGGCAACCGTTCGCGGCGCACGTGAGTTTGTGCAAGGGGGAGCGGAGTGATTTGGCGGAGGCGGGGGCGCAGTTGATGTAAGTTCCTTGGGGGCAGGAGTTGGGGTGCTGTTGGCTGTATGGGGAAAGGGCGAGAACTGGTCAGAGGGGAGGGAGGTTTTTGCTTGGCAGGAGAACCGGGGTGGAAAAGTCCGGGGATTTTATCATTGAGTTGGGCGGGGTTTGGGGGATGAATTCGGTTGATGGAAGGGAGTGAACCAGGAGGGCCAGGAATCAGCGAGGATCGGCCGGAGCGGCGGTCGCGGCGGCGTTATTTTTTGGCCGGTTTGGTGACAGTGATTCCCTTGGGGGTGACACTGTTTGTCCTGATTTATTTGGTGAAGTTGCTGGCGCTGATTGGAAAGTATCCAGCGCATTTTCTGGCCTCTTCACTGAAGGGATTGTTTCCGGATGCGGCGAGTGTTTTGGAGTCGGGTTGGTTCATCAACTCGGTGGCGGTATTGATGGTGGTCTTGTTGGTTTATTTCATCGGGATGATGACGACGAATTTTCTCGGGCGTCAGATATTGGCCTTATTTGAGTGGGTGATGCAGCGAATTCCGCTGGTAAAGACTGTTTATGGTGCGGTGAAGAAACTGGTGGATTTGTTGCGACGGGATGACGCGACGGGTGAGGTACAGCGTGTGGTATTGATTGACTTTCCGTCTCCTGAAATGAAGACGGTGGGACTGGTGACGCGAACTTTTCAGGATCACGTTACAGGCCGCAGGTTAGCGGCGGTTTATGTTCCGACGACACCGAATCCGACGTCGGGGTATCTGGAGATTGTGCCGGTTGAACGGATCACTTCGACGAATTGGAGTTTTGATGAGGCGATGGCATTTGTTGTGTCGGGTGGTGCGGTGGCACCGGGGCAGATGAATTATGATCAGTCAGCGGCGGGCGGGGGAGAGCCGCAAAAACAGACGAAGGGTCAGGGATCGTAGGACTTTCTTGGTAGGGAAGCTTTTGCGTTGGGAAGTGTGTTGGAGTTGGGCATGGGGACTTCGGGGAGCTTTTGGGTGGATGGACGCAAGGTGCTCATTCACGGGCAGGATGCCCGTGGCACGGGATTGGGCTGGCCAGGGGGAGTGATGGTGAGTAGGGTGAAGGAGTGAGTTTGCGTGACGAGGCGGAGCCGGAAGCGGCGTTTGAGGGCCGCATTGCTGTGTGCAGTTATTTTGTGCGTGAGCGGAATGCCTTGGCTGTGCGGGCGGATTTTGGACCGGTGTATATGGATCATTACCTGCATTTGATGCAGCATTCGATTCAAATGGAGCCCGCCCATGATCAGATGTTGAAGGATGCGTTGGCGGCGATCACCTTGCATTTAACGACGAAGCCGTGGCATGAGATTACGGCGTGGACAATGAACTTTCAGGAACCACTTTTAAATTTATTTGTGACGGGTGATAGTGTTCGCGAGAACATAACGGGGCGGGTCTTCACGGAAGATGTTAAGGAATCGGAGGCGGGAATGTTTGTCTCGCAAGTAAGGACCCGGCAAGAGGAGACGCGCCAAAGCATTGTTAATCTTTCTGGTGATGATGTCTTCGGGGCGGTTGAGTTGTTTTGGCGTCAGAGTGAGCAGCGGCCGGCGCGATTTTTTCGCTATGGGGAGGAGGATATCGTTTTTGTGAGCGCGCAGCCGCAGTGTGATGAAGCGTGGTTGGAGGCGCTGGATGAAGTGGCGATTTGGAATTTGGATGAGCGGGAAGATCTGAGTTTGTTGGAAACCCGATATTTCCGATTTGATTGTGGGTGTACGGTGGAGCGGATCTATCCGGCGCTAGCGCCCTTGGACGATGTGGCGTTGGACGATTTGTTTGCGGGAGAGGCGAGTGTGCCGGTGACCTGTCCGCGTTGCAGGGCTTCGTTTGACGTGAAGCGGGCGGGCCTAGAGGCTTTTCTTTCGGAAGGGAAGACGGGCAAAGAGCGAGGCAAGTAGGGCATGCGCGAGAGGAGACTGGATGGGACAGATTATTCGGCGGGAGGGCGGATGACCGGGGATATCCGGGGCGGTGTTTGGCATTTTGGCATAGGTTGCCAAGCCTAAAAACGGAAAGGGTTTAAGATCGTGTTTTTTGTGGTTGCGAAGCTTCTCGTCTTTGTTTTACAGCCGTTTCTGTGGATGGTGTTTTGCTTTCTCGGCGGGGCGTTGGTGCGCCGGGGAA
The DNA here is from genome assembly GCA_039182965.1 of Verrucomicrobiota bacterium. Lineage (GTDB taxonomy): Bacteria > Verrucomicrobiota > Verrucomicrobiia > Verrucomicrobiales > DEV007 > JBCDBW01. The sequence goes on along the minus strand of JBCDBW010000059.1, from coordinate 9,209 downwards.
AGTGGCGAAGGGGTTTCTTTGTGGCGGGTTTGACGATTCTACTCCTCTTTTCGAATCCGTTGCTGCTGCGGCGTGCCAATCTTTGGTGGGAGCGCCCGGCGACAGAAATGGCGGCGATCGGCGAGCCGTTCGATATGGCAATTGTGCTGGGTGGATTTTCGGATCCTTTGAAGGAGCCGAGGGACCGGTTGCATTTGGGACGGGATGGGGGGCGATTATTAAATGCGGTGGAGTTGTATAAGGGAGGGAAAGTTAGAAAGCTGGTGATCAGCGGGGGGAGTGCGGCGGTGGTTGGGGAGACAGTGGGGGAAGCGGAACCGGCGGGGCGATTTTTGCGACGGATGGGTATACCGGATGATGATATCCTGATAGACAATAGTTCGCGGAACACGCGGGAGAACGCGGTGGCGGCGGCTGCGTTGTTGGCTGGCTTTGAGGGCGGGGAACGGCGGGTATTGCTGGTGACATCGGGGTTTCACATGAGGCGGGCCTTGGGTTGTTTTGAGGAGGTGGGGTTAGTGGTGACGCCGTTTGCGACGGATCACCGCGGGTATCCGCAGCGGACTTGGATGCCTGGGGAGTGGTTGCTGCCGAGCGCGGGCGTGATGGCCGAGTGGAATCGCTTATTGAAGGAATGGGTTGGGATGTTGGTTTACAAATGGCGAGGATGGGCGTGATATTCCCGTAGGGTGGATAGTGTCTTGGATCGCAACCAATTAGAGGGAAATGAAGACTGAGGTGAAAAAAAATATGCGTTGGTGGGTGCCGCTGATGATTGTGGCGGTGGTCGTGGTGATTTTGTCGTGGATGGAAGCGACCGATCATTTTATGCGTGGGGTTGTGGGGGTATTGCTGCCAGTGTTAGGACTTTTTCTGGTAGGGTTGTGGTATGTATTTCTGACTGGGGCATCATGGCGGCAGCGTGGGAAGCGGTTTCTGATGATGGTGGTTGTGGTGTTGCTTGGGGTGGGTGCTTTGTCGCAGACGCGTTGGGAAGGTTCGACCGGGGGCGACGCTCGTCCTCGGCTGGTGTGGAAGTGGACGCCGCGGGCGGATGAGCGGGTGGAGGCGATTGAAGCGGCGACGGCAGAGGGGGATGGATTGGATGCGGGTGAGATCGAGGGATTGTTCATGGACTATCCACGGTATATGGGACCGGACGGGACGGGTGTGCTGGCAGGCATTGAACTGGAGACGGATTGGGAGGCGGAACCGCCGGAGGAATTGTGGCGGATACCGATGGGGGTGGGGTGGTCGGGATTTGTTGTTTCGGGGCGATATGCGGTTACGCAGGAGCAGCGTGGCGAGGACGAACTGGTGACGTGCTATGATTTGTTGACGGGGGATTTGATCTGGGCTCACCGGGACGGGGGGCGTTTTGTGGAGACGATGGGAGGGGACGGGCCGCGGGCCACGCCGGCGATTGAGGGGGACCGGGTGTATGCACAGGGAGCGACGGGAATACTGAATTGTTTGAATCTGAAGACGGGGGAATTGGTGTGGTCGCGAGACGTTCTTGGCGAGTCCGGGGTAGGGAACTTGTATTACGGGAAGACCAATTCGCCATTGGTGGTGGGGGACTTGGTCGTCGTAACCGGGGGGGATCGTGGGCCGACTTTGCTTGCCTATGAGAAGGCGACGGGGGAGTCGGCGTGGAAGGTGGGGAGTGAAGAAGCGAGCTATGCATCGCCGCAGCTGGTGACGATAGAGGGGGAAGAGCAAGTCGTGATTGTGAGTGCGAACAGTGTGACGGGGCACAAGGTGGAGTCGGGTGAAGAGATTTGGCGGTATGATTGGCCATCGGTGCAGGGGATGCCGCGATCTTCGCAGGCGGCATTTTTTGATGAGGATAAGTTTCTGCTCACGGCGAGCTACAATTACGACAACTATGTCATTGAGACGGAAATGCCTGAGGGGGAGGTGGAGATGTTGTGGGAGGGCCGGCCGATCCGGACTAAGTTCAGCAATGTGAGTTTGAAGGATGGCTATGGCTATGGATTGAATGAGGGCCGGTTGGCGTGCGTGGACTTGGAGACGGGCGAGCAATTATGGCGTGGAGGCAAGTATGGGTTTGGTCAAAATATATTGGTGGGTGACATTTTATTGATACAGGGGGAGCGCGGGTTTGTGTCTTTGGTTTCGGCGTCGCCTGAAGGGTATGAGGAATTGGCGCGGTTGGACGCGATGGATGGAAAGACGTGGAATTACCCGGCTTTGGCGGGGAGTTACCTGCTGGTTCGGAACGATCAGGAGGCGGTTTGTTATCGGATCCCGGTGCTCGGGTCGTTTGATGCTGAGGCGCTGTAGCGGTGTGATTATCTCGCTAGCCTGCTGTGGATGACGTACGTGGGGGCTGTGGGTAATTGTTAAAACAAGAGGAGGCGCAGGCCGGCAACCAGGGAGAAGAAGTAGAGGAGTTGTTCGAAGAGTTTTTGGGGGATTTTGGCGATGAGGCGGCGTCCGAGGAAGATGCCCAGGAAGATGCCAGGGAGGAGGGCAAGGCCCATTTTGAGGGACCAGGGATTGATGATTTGGAGGTCGGTCATGAAGGGGATTTTGAAGACATTGAGGAAAAGAAAGAAGCGTGCGCCGATGCCGAGGAAGTCGGTTTTTTCGAGGCGATGGACGAGGGCGTAGATGGAGTAGACCGGTCCGGCGGCATTCGCCATCATGGTGGCGATACCAATCGTGAGGCCTGAGCTGTGGTGGAAGGATTTAGAATCGGGTAGGTTTTGGAGAAAATTCTTGGAGTAGGTGCGCAGCGCTTGGAGGGCGAGCATGAGGAGGATGATTCCTCCGATAGTGCGGCGGGCGGTGAGATCGGAAATCTCTTTGAGGAGGAAGTATCCTATAAAGACGCCGGCGGTCGAAGGAAGGATCAGGGGCAGGACCTCGCGCCAAGAGGCGTATTTTCGGAAGAGGGGATAGACGGTGAGGTCGCAGATAATGAGCAGGGGGAGAATGAGGCCGATGGAAGCCTTTGCGTCGAATAGTTCGGCCATGAGAAGGACATTTACGAGGGCGAGGCCGGGGAATCCAGCTTTAGAGAAGCCGAGGCAGAAAGCGCCGAATAGGGCGAGAGCGTATTGGGCTGGGGAAATGTCGTCGATGAAGGGCAAGTTGGGATCAGCATAGGAGTTGGGAATGGTTGGGAAAGGAATAAAGATGGAGACCGACCGGGGGGAGGTTGTCTAGGTGTGGGTAGTGTTGGTAGGATTTGGCGTATCATGAAGGCGCCAGAGATAGAGAATTTGGAAGAGCTTGCGTCGCCGGCGTTGCTCGTATCGGAAGAGCGTGTGCGGACGAACATTCGGAGGGCAGTGGACGCGGCAAGGAGTGCGGAGTGGTTGCGGCCTCACATCAAGACGCACAAGAGTCCGGCGGTATTGGGGCTGCAGCGAGAGGCGGGGATTCGGAAATTCAAGTGCGCAACCCTGAGTGAGGCGGAAATGGCGGCGCGGGCCGGTGCGGAAGACTTGTTGGTAGCGTTGCAACCGGTGGGGCCGGCGGTGGGGAGACTATTGCGACTCGTGAAAGAGTATCGAGGAACGAAGTTTCGGACAATTGGAGATGATGGGGGGGCCGTGAGAGTGTTGGGCGATGTTTTCGCGAGTGAAGGCGAAGAGATAGATGTTTTATTGGACATTGATTGTGGGATGGGGCGGACAGGCGTGAGGACGTTGGAAGGAGGGTTGGCGGTATATCGTTTGTTGCGGGACGTGGCGGGAATCCGGCCAGGAGGACTTCACTTTTACGATGGGCATGTGGTCGACGAGGATGTTTGTGTGCGGGAGTCGGAATACGGGAAAGCGATGGAGAGAGTGGCGCTGTTCAGAGAGGCGATCAAGGCGTTGGGAGATCCACTTGGGCGGATGGTGGGTGGGGGGTCACCCACTTTTGCGATGCATGCGGGCGAGGCGGGTGTGGAGTGTAGTCCGGGGACGTTTGTATTTTGGGATGCGGGATATGGGAAGGGATACCCCGAGCTACCGTTTGTGCCGGCGGCGTGGCTATTGACGCGGGTGGTAAGCCGGCCGGGAGCCCGGCGAGCGTGTCTGGATTTGGGGCACAAGGCGGTGGCAGCGGAGCGGGGCTTGGAGCAGCGGGTATTGTTCCCCGAATTGGGTGAGGTCGATGTGATTTCGCAGAGTGAAGAGCATTTGGTATTGGAAGGGAAGGGGGTAGTCGGTTTGGAAGTGGGGACGGCTTTGCTGGGTGTGCCGTGGCACATTTGTCCAACCGTGGCGTTGTATGAGAAATTGGGAGTGGTGCGGGGTGCCCTGGTGGAAAGTGTATGGGAAGTGGCGGGCCGCGATCAGCAGCTTTTCAGAGGATGAGGCAGATCCAGCGAAGGCATGAGACCAAAAAGAAGTTAATCTGTGTGACGCGCGATGCGGCCGTGCCGGAACGGATTGAGAATTTCATATAACCGTCGTGGCGAGGGAAGCGGCCGTTTCCCAGAGCCTGTGGCGATAGTCAATTCGGGTGGGACGGAGTCCTAATGAGCGTGCGCATCGTCGTGAGGCCCGGATTTCGCGAGCATGCGAAAGGACTCACGGGTAAGGAAGGTGATGACGAAGGCGCCGAAGATTTTCAGGAGTGCCGGCCACCAATGCCCGAGAGCGTTTCCATTGTAGTCGAGTCGGGCGAGTTGCACGGTCGTGCGGACTGCGAAAAAGATCAGGCCGATAGCAAGGATCACGCTTACGAGGGCACCGAACTTATTGATCGCGGCATCGCTAATATTGACGCAACCAAGGACGGCAAAAACGACGGTGAAGGCTAAAAAGAAAATAATGAACCACCAAGGGGAGCCTTGAGCTGATAGGATCATGCATTCTCCGCCGAACCAAGCGAGGCCTCCGATGAATGCGGTAGCGTAGAGGAACTGATTCATAGTCTTTTGCCTACTTATACGGGGAAAGGGCGTCGAGGCAAGCGTGGATTGTTTTGGGAACAGCGCATCGACGGGCATCTTGGTCTGTCTTCAATTGGGTAAGGCAGCGAGGAGCCGATGAAGCGGAGATCTCTCTTTGTTGGTTCGGATGCCATCATCACGGTTCCCGATCGAGATACTTTTGAATGTCACGGCGGTCTTTTTTGGTCGGGCGACCGAGGCCAGGCCATCGGAATACCTTGTTCACGCGATGCTGTTCCCTCCGCTTGAGTGAGCGATCTCTCTCTTCCTGGGGAGTGAGGTCTTCGAGGTATTGGGCGACGAGTTTGGCAGCGATGCGTTTCTCCAATGTATCGACTACTTTGAGAGTGCGGGTCATTAAGTCTTTTTCGACGAGGATGATGTCTCCTGGGGAAACAAGCCGGGATGGCTTGGCAGGCTGGTGATTGATGAGAACTTGATTCAAGCGGCAAGCGGTGGTGGCTTGGCTTCGCGTTTTGTAGACGCGCGTTGCCCAAAGCCATTTATCGATACGCACGGGGTCGGGCATGGGATCAGGTTTTTCGGAAGGCAGAAAGGTTATGGTAGCATGACTATCATCAGGGGGCGAGTTTCCGAAGATTTGGTTTGTTGGGCAGGGATGAGGGTATCTCTTCTAGAGGTGGATCCGATCTTCGATGGTCGTTAAGCTTAACGATTGTTGAACTTATTTTGAATACCACAATCCGGCAGTTCTAAGTATTTTGTTAGGATTTTTCTTGTCACGGATGAAACCCTTTGCTTGCGTGAGGAGTCATGCGATGGACTCCCTCAACACCGCGCAGGACACGCGTACGCGTGTATTCATTTGTCGTTTTCGTGGCGGCATTATCCGTCGGCCAAGCCGCTCAGTCTTTGAAAACGACAACGGGTCGAAGTTTTTCTGATGTCCGTGTTCTCCAAGTGGATCCAAACGGGGTTACGATTCGGCACAAAAACGGGCTGGCGAAGGTCTTGTTTGATGATTTGTCCAAGTCGGATCGGCAAAAGTTTCGATACGATGAAGAGAAGGCACGAGACTTTGTGAATGCGAAGCGGGGAGCCTTTGTCGTGCCATCGGGGGTGACCACGGGTGAAAGTGAATTGGCGAGGGACGTAAACGTGAATTTGCGGATCAGTGTTGCGTCTGCTGCTGTGGCACCGCAGGGATTGGTGTGGCGGATACCCTATCCATATTACCGGTATCCGCGGTCTCGGGGGTTATGGTCGAACGATTATCGTCCATTGGTGTATCGGCCCTACTATCCATATAATAGCTATTCGTATCTCTATCGGCAGGGATGGTTTCGTCCGAGATATGCGTTTGGGGGATGTGGGTATCCCGGTTTGGTTCAAGCGGGTTATATTGGGGGCTACTATGGGAGTAATCCGTTCTGGGGTGGGATGACGATTCGGGAGCAGTTGCTGGCGTTTCACCAGCCGTTTCTGCGGCGTTGGAACTCGGGGATGGGGGGATACTGGTAAAAGGTGCGTTTGCGTCGGGTGCGCGGGGTGGGGGCGGGGCATCGGATTCTCGGAGATTGAGGACTGAGGGGCATCGGGGATGACTGCGGCACCCCCAGAATGTTTCGACCGGGTCTTCGGCGACGGGAACGATTTCTGCGGCGTTGAGGATTTTCATCTCGCCATCTAGAATGCCATCGGGAATGAGTTGGATCGCTCGGGCGGCGACCATGCCGACGACTGTTCCGGTGGGTTCGATGGTGACGGTGCCATTGCAGGTGAAGTTTCCGACGGCGCGGCCGCGGATGGTTATTTTCATGGCGTGCACTTCCTTCATGAACTGCACGTCCGCTTTTTTCCCAATTGTGAGTTTATTGCACTGGACCTTAACGTCCACAGTTTCGGATTTTCGGAAGTTTAGATTTTTTTTGGCGCTGCCTCGGCGTGGGGCTCCTGTTTGTCGTTGCTCCATTTTTGCGCCGCATGTGGGGCAGGTGGGTACGGCGAATTCGCCGGCGGTGGCAAGCTGGAGGAAGTAGGCGGTCTCATCCGGCTCTAATTGATAGAGCATCTCCAGGTAGGCGAGACCATCAATCAGTTCGATATTGTGGTGATGGGCAAAGAGGGTGGCGTCGGGTGCAAAGCTACCCGGCGTGATGAAGGTGCCCTGGGACAAGCCCTTGGATTGCAGCGTTTCTGAGAAATGGCGAAGGGGCTCTTCATGGACCCGGATTTCTTGCCAAGCGGGACATTGGATCATCGCATCGGGTTTACGCGTTTGCGGGTCTTTAAAGACGAGGAGGGAGACGGCGCCGTTTGGGGACACTACTGCGACTTCGGTGCGATACCCGCCTTTGGTGATGACCATGCGGGTGAGTTCTTCGAAGCGTTTCCAGTCGAGTTGTTGGAGGAGGTCGAGGCTCCACGTTTGCTGGAATGGGGAAGTGGCGGTGAGAGTTGCGGCGTCGGGCATCAACAGCGATAGGGAATAGGATGGAGTGTTGTGCCGAGGGAGGTTTTAGGAATCTTGATATTATAGTGTCCTGAGGGAGACGCGTCAATCTCTGGAATGTGCTGGAGGGCCTGTGTTTTAGAGTGTGGAGGGGTTCTTGGGGGATCTTTGGAGCAAGGCTCTGTTTTGTTGAACGTCAGGGCTTTTTGAAAATTAATATTCGCATGATCGTGAAATTCTGCTAGGATACCCTCTACCACCCAACTCTTCGACACTATGAAACTTCTTGGACACTCGGCCGGCTTGGCCGTTTTTTCTGGCTTTATTTGCGGGGCGCTTTTTCTGGCGGGATGTAAATCTAATGACAACAGTGCCTCAGGCTCGGGATCTTCGGGGGCGTCGACTGTAGGGACTTCTTCAGATTCGACGCCTGCGGCACTGCAAGCGGTGACGCCGGGGACGATCACTCCAGCGCCTGCTGGAGGGACGACGCATGTGGTCCAAGAAGGGGATTACTTGTGGGATTTGGCTACGAAATACAATACGAGTGTTAAGAGCATCCAAGAAGCGAACGGATTGACGAGTGACAAGATCATTATTGGTCAGACGCTGATTATTCCGGGGTCGGTTGGTGCCGCGATGCCTTCGGCGACCAATCCGGTGACAACCGAAAGTGCGCCGATGCCATCGGCGGTGCAGACGGTCCCTTCTTCTTCGACGGCGCCTGCGCCTGCGCCTAGTACGGCGACTGCTCCAACCCCTGCCCCGACGCCGCCGTTGGCACCATCAGTGCCGACGACATTGCCCCCCGAGCCTCCTTCCTTGCGGGAAGCAAACATGCCTTCGACGACGCCTAGTGTGCCGAGTTTGCCGTCTGACACCTTACCGCCGCCTCCTCCGACGGAATTGCAGGTGCCAGGGGCGGGATTTGGTGTTCCCCCCGCAGAGCCTTCGGCACCGAGTGGTTTCCAGATCAATCCCTAGGACCGGGAGTGGGAGGGCGGGACTCTTTACATCAGGGTTGCTGCGTGAGATGGATTTTGGGTTGGTTTGGCCGTGGCCACGTTTTCTTGGTCAAAGCTTGCAAAATAGGAGATCCTTCTGCATGTCTGCATCGTGTCTGATGACGACGAGATGGAAGTAAAGGCGAGGCGCCTTATTATTTTTGATTTTGACGGGACCTTGGCGGCGACGTTGGAGGCGGGATTTTCTCTGGTGAATGAATTGGCGCCGGAGTATGGCTTCGAGCCCATATCACAGGAGCGGGCGCTTGAATTGCGTGCGATGCGAACGCGGGAGGCGATTATGTCTTTGGGGATACCGGCGCGAAGTATCCCCAAGTTGTTGAAGGAAGTGCGGGCGGCGTTACGGAACCGGATGGATGAGATCAGGCCGGTTGAAGGTATTGTGGAGGCATTGACTGCATTACGAGGGCGCGGGGTTCGTTTGGGGATATTGACTTCGAACTCGAAGGAGAACGTGCGGATATTTTTGGATCACTGGGGGATGGGAGGGATGTTTGATTTTGTGACGGCAGGATCAACGTTGTTTGGCAAGGTTCGGCTATTGCGTCGGGCGCATGAGGCGGAAGCGGTGGGTTTAGAGCTGGGAGACGTTTTATATGTGGGGGATGAGACTCGTGACATTCATGCGGCGCAGCGGGCGGGGATGCGGAGTGTGGCGGTGAGTTGGGGTTTGAACACTCGCGGAGCGTTGGAAGCGGTGGGTCCGGATGTCATTTTGGATGAACCGGCGGATTTGGTGGCGTTATTTGACGGCAGGTGATGGTGTCTTGAGGGTAGGAGAGGGTTGCGGGATGGAGCTGGATTCGGCGGGTTGGTGGTGGGGGCGGATTTTCGACACGAGGGACCGGGGGGG
>JBCDBW010000058.1:0-26355 GCA_039182965.1 Verrucomicrobiota bacterium | reverse complement strand
CCCCCACCCATGAAGAAGCACCCCATCACACTCCTCATCCTCATCACGACCGCAACACTGGAGCTCGCAGCAGAACAACCCAATGTCGTGCTCATCTACGGAGATGATGTCGGATACGGCGACGTCGGCGCCTACGGATCAAAAATGATCCCCACTCCAAACATCGATCGATTGGCCGCAGAAGGACTCGTGTTTACCGACGGCCATTGCCAGGCCTCAACCTGCACCCCCTCACGCTTCTCGCTCCTCACGGGAATCTACGCCTTTCGACACGGAATCGGTATTTTGCCACCCGGTGCCCCCTTAACCGTTCCCACCGATATCCTCACCCTCCCAAAGGTGTTCCAAAAAGCGGGATACACCACCGCCATCGTCGGCAAATGGCACCTCGGCCTGGGCACGGAACAGTCACCCGCAGATTGGAACGCCGAAGTCAAACCAGGTCCTCTCGAAGTAGGCTTCGACAAATGTTTCCTCCTCCCCTCCACCAACGATCGCGTCCCCTGCGTCTATCTCGACAACCACACGGTCGTCAATCTCGATCCAAGCGACCCACTCTACATCGGAACCCCACCCGAAAATTTCAATGGTTCGACCTATCCCGACGGAAAGATAAATCGGAACGCAATGACCTACTACGAAAGTAGTAAGGGCCACGATAACTCGATCATCAACGGCATCGGACGCATCGGTTACATGTTCGGAGGAAAAACGGCCCTCTGGAACGACGAAGAAATGGCCGATGAATTTGTCGTGCGCATGCGCGAATACATCGCCGAGAAAAAGGACGAACCCTTCTTCCTCTTCTTCTCTTCCCAGGACATTCACGTCCCTCGCACTCCGCATCCACGATTCCACGGCACCACTGGCCTGGGTTACCGCGGCGATGCCATGGTCCAGTTCGATTGGAGCACCGGTGAAATCATGAAAACCCTCGAAGAGCACGGCCTCACAGAGAACACCATCGTCATCTTTTCCAGCGATAACGGTCCCACCTACGACAATGGATACCTCGACGGCTCGGAACCGAAGAAAGCGGGATTGCCCGGCGATGCCGACGACCGGGGACACTTCGGCGCGGGCCCCTATCGCGGCGGCAAAAGCAGTATTTACGAGGGAGGAACCCGCGTCCCCTTCATCGTCCGCTGGCCGGCCCGCATCAAACCGGGAACATCGGACGCCTTGGTGAGCCAAACCGATCTCCTCGCCTCGTTCGCCGCCCTCCTCGAAGTCGAACTCGCAGAAGACGAAGCACCCGACAGCCGCAACATCCTCCCCGCCCTTCTTGGGGAAGATAAAACAGGACTCCCTTTCATGATCGAAGAAGCGCGCGGAAAAATCGCCCTCCGCGAAGGCCCTTGGAAATACATCCACGACGAATCCCCGAAACTCGCAAAGTCCGGCCGCAAGAAAAAGAACGCCGATCCGGCCGAACTCTATAATCTCGACGACGATGTCGCAGAAACGACCAACCTGCTGGAAGAGAACCCGGAAGTAGCCTCGAAAATGAAGGACCTGATCCAAAGCTTGATCGATACCGGTCGGACCCGGTGAGACCGACTCTCCGAACATCCCGCCGCGGCAAAAAAACACAAAAATGACTGACTCCTGCAAGAGAACCCGCCGCCAGGATGGCATATTGACAATCGGGAAGCTCCAAGCTAGCTGGCATTTCTCCACTCCCCCAATGACCAAACTCCTCATCCTCCCTCTCCTCCTTCTCAGCCTCGCATGCATCACCGCCAAGGGAGATCAACCAAACATCATCTTTATCCTCATCGATGACCAGGGCTACTACGACCTCGGTTGCTACGGCGCCACCGAAGTGGAAACCCCGCGCATAGATTCCCTGGCCGAAAACGGCGTTCGCTTCACCGACTACTACGCCGCCGCCCCCATCTGCAGCCCGTCACGCGTCGGCATCCTCACCGGCGTCTACCCCCGCCGCCTCGGACTCGAAACCTGGGTGCAACGCGCCGACTCAATACGCGGAATTCCTAACGAAACCCTCACGCTCCCCGAACTCCTCAAACATAACGGATACGCCACCGCCGCCATCGGCAAATGGCACCTCGGACACGAAGAAGAATTCTTGCCCGATAATCAGGGCTTCGACCACTACTACGGCCTGCTCCACAATCTCGACCCCGTCGAGATCATCTACTTCGAAGGCAAAGACGGACCCGGCATCTGGCGCAACAAGGAAATCGTCAAACCAAACGCAGACCCCGCCGAACTCACCGAAATCTACACCGACGAAACCATCGACTTCATTGCCGAACACAAAGACGAATCCTTCTTCATCTACCTAGCTCACACAATGCTCCACAACCCGCTCGGAGTAAGCCCAAAGTTCCAGGGTAGCTCTCAATGGGACGAATACGGCGATGCCATCCAGGAACTGGATTTCAACGTCGGCCGCATCCTCGACGCCCTCGAGGAATACGGAATCGCCGACAATACCATCGTGATCTACGCCTCCGATAACGGCCGCGGCCCCGGACGGAACCCACAACAACCCCTCCGCGGAAGAAAACTCCAAACATGGGAAGCCGGCATCCGCGTCCCCGGTATCATCTCCGGACCAGATATCCTCCAAGGCGAAGAATCATCAAAAGTCGTCAGCGCCCTCGACTGGTATCCCACCCTCGCCTCCTTCGCCGGAATCAAAATACCAAACGACCAAATCCTCGACGGAAGAGACTTGTCCAACACCCTTCGCGGCAAAAAGAAAAAAACCCTCAACGCAAATCTTTTCGCCCGTCGCAATTTCTCCCCCCCGGGGGAATGGGCCCCCCTCTTCACCCCCGAAGAATATCGCGACGCTTTCTTCTACCACGGCGCGGAAGGCCCCCTCTCCGCCGTGCGCTCCGGACCATGGAAGCTCTTCCTCAACCCCAACCTCACCCTCTACAATCTCGATACCGACCCCTCCGAGTCCACCCCCGCACGCAACGGCGAAATCACTCGAAAACTACGCGGCATGGCCGTGATGTTTCAGGAAGAAATGAGCCGCGAAGCCGACAAGACCCAACCCTGACCACTCCCAAAACCCCGGGGCTCTCTCCCAAAGCCCACACAACCAGACCGATTTATGAAGGAACCCAACAGCCCGTCGTCAACGCTCACCCGCCGCCGATTCAATCATGGGGGCCTCGCGACGATCCTCAGCGCCGGTGTCGCCCCCGCGTTCACCAACCTCCTCGCTCAAAGACCCGATGGAAGAAAGTTGGGCCTTGCCGTCGTCGGCCTCGGGGGCTACGCCACAAACAATATCGCGCCCGAAGTCGCCTCCTGTGAACACGTTCAACTGGCCGGTGTTGTCACTGGTGATCCTGAAGGCAAGGGCAAGGAATGGGCCAAACAATACGGCTTCGAAGAAGACTGTATCTACACCTACGACAACTACGACGACATCGCTTCCGACGACCGCATCGATCTCGTCCACATCGTCCTTCCCAATTCCATGCATGCCGAGTTTTCCATTCGCGCCGCCAAAGCCGGAAAACACGTCATGTGCGAAAAACCCATGGCCATCTCCTCGGAGGAATGCGAAGCCATGATCGCCGCCGCCAAAGAGACCGGCGTCCTTCTCGGCGTCAATTACCGGCTCCACTGGGAACCCCATCACCTCAAGGCCATCGAGCTGGTCTCCAATGGCTCCATTGGCGACGCCTCCAATGGCTCTTATGAATTCTCCTGGGGATACGCCAACGCCCTTCTGGGACCGAATAAAGACAAGATCAAGAAGTGGCTCCTCGACCCCAAAATGGCCGGCGGTGGCGCCCTCTTCGACACGGGAGTCTACCCCATCCAGGCCGCCTGCTATCTCACCGGCAAAGAACCCGTCTCGGTCCGTGGCCTCCCGTCCACACGCCATCCCGAGCTCTTCAAAGATGGCGTCGAGGAAACGATGAGCTTCGAACTGCTCTTCGACGACGGCTTCCAAGCCCTCTGCCGCGCCAGCTATAGCCAGAACTACCACCAGTGCACTACCTTGGGAACCAAAGGCGCCGTCGAGGTGCGTCCCGGGATTCGGGAAAACGGTCGCCCCGGCAGCATCTTCGGCCAGTCCGGCGCTGGCGCTCCCAATCCAAAAACACTCTTCCTCAACGTAAAGGAAATCAAATGCCCCCAAACACTCCAGCAAGCCGAGCTCCTCGATGCCTTCGCCACCGCTATTAAAGCCGGCGAAAGCACTTTCAAAGCCTCCGGAGAAATGGGACTGCGTGATGTCCGCATCTCCGAAGCCGTCTATCAGTCCGCCCAAAAAGAAGGGCTAAGTGTTTCCCTGTAACGCAATCGTTCTTTCAAGCATGACGAATAAAGCCAACAGCGACGAAGCAGGCTCCGAAGAGCTGTTTGTGCAGTTGTTCGCCAAATACGAACGACACCTCCGCGCTTTCATCCGCTCCATGGGACTCGGCTGGACCGAAGTCGACGACGTCACCCAAACCGTAAGCTTGGTCATGTGGCGCAAATGGGACCAGTTCGATCCCGATACCGATTTCATGCGCTGGGCTCGCGTCATCGCACGCTTCGAGGTCCTGAAATTCCGCCGGAAAATGGCCAGAGATCGCCACGTGTTCCAAGAAGACCTGATGGAGCTTCTCGCAGATGCGTCCATCGAGCTCGAAGATCACGTCCCACACGAGCAATACCGTCAGCGGCTGGAACGATGCCTCGAGCGCCTGCCCGATAAATCACGTACCCTGATCAATTCAGTCTACGGTGGCGACCAGACGATCAAGGAAGTCGCCGCCGAACTCGGCACCTCCGCGACCGCGCTGTATAAAGCCCTGAATCGCATTCGCGAGCAGTTGCGGGCCTGCATGGAAACCCGCTCAGCCGAAGGATAGCGCTTTTTTTCACTTTTTTTGGGCAATCCGGCACCGGCCGGGAGTCTTGTAGTGATGCCCGACAAAGATGTCCAACGCCTGATCGAAGCCCACCTGGATCAACATCTCTCGGATGAGGAGTTTTCTTCCCTCGAAAACCATCTCGCATCCGACCCGAAAGCTCGCCTCCAGTATGCCGAAATGGCAAGACTCGACGCCGCACTGCGCGACGTCGGCGAAGGCCCGGAACCGGCCAATCTCGTAACGTTTGGGAATTCGCCACAAAACCAGTTTCCCCCTCAAAAGTGGTTGGCATTGGCGGCCCTGCTCGCAGTGCTGGCAATCCCATCCATTTTCTTGCTCAAAGAAGAAAACAGCTCGACCGAGAGCCAAAATACGATGGCTGCAACAAAAGGTGTCGCCGTTATCACAGCAGAAGCGGAAGCGGTTTGGTCCGGGGAAAACGCCAACAGCATCAGTGAAGGGGTCGCTCTCGAACCCGGCATGCTCACCCTGAGCAAAGGCCTGGCCCAAATCGATTTCTTCGGCGGCGCCTCCATCAGCCTCCTTGGACCCGCTCAAATCGAATTGGTCAGTCGCGACGCCGCGATCCTTCACCAAGGCAAAATCCGCGCCGATGTGCCGCCCGCCGCGCGAGGCTTTGAAATTCGTACCAACGATGTCCTCCTCGAAGACTTGGGCACCAGCTTCGGCTTGTCAGCTGGGACCGACGACTCCAAAGCAGGGCTCATCGTTTTCGACGGCGAAGTTCGAGCAACCGGAAGAGATGGAAGTCCTATCCTCTTCAATGGAGGCGAGGCCGCCCGGCTCGAAGAGGGCGCCATCATCCGCGACCGCTCGGATCACCTCGGAGAGTTCCCCGATATCACCGATGTCATTGCAGGCTCCGGAACCCACGACGAAGTCCGTTATGCCGCATGGCGCGAAGCAAGCCTCGATCGACGACGCGACGATAGACTCATCGCCTACTTCGACTTTGAGGGATTGACCGCGGCAACTCGGAGACTCCGCAATCAAGCCCTGCACGGAATGGGATCAGAACTCGACGGCGGTATCGTCGGAGCCCGCGTTGCCGAAGGCCGTTGGGGCCAAAAAACCGCTCTCGATTTTCGCTCCGAAGGCGATCGCGTCCGCTTCGATATTCCCGGCGACTATGACGCCATTACCCTCTACGCATGGGTTCGTATCGACGCTCTCGACCGACATCTCAATTCACTCTTCTTGACCGACTTCTTCGATGAGAACGAAATCCATTGGCAGCTCTCCAACGAAGGACATATGCACTTCGCCGTCAGCCCCATGGGAGCCGTGGACATCCCGGAACACAACCGCCGCTTCTTCTCAAAGAAATTCTGGGACCCCTCGCAAAGCGGCCAATGGCTTCTCCTAGCCGTTACCGCCGAAAAAGGGGTCGGCACCGTCAAATTCTACGTCAACGGGGAACCCATTGAGATCAGCGATGGCACGCAAATGCACAAGCCCCTCCCAGCCATGCGCTTCGGAGAAGTCGATCTCGGCAACTGGAGTGAACCCATCTGGGAACGCGCCATCCGGACCCTGAACGGCCGCATCGATGAATTCGCCATCTATTCGGTGGCCCTTCCCGCTGACGAGATTAAGATGATTTACGAAGAAGGACGACCATGAAATCCCCCCTTGTTGTTGCCTTGTTAGTTTTCCCCTTCGCCGCGTTCGCAGACGAGCCCAGCGAAGGCGAAAAACTCTTCGCGCTCAAAGTGAAACCGCTCTTCGCAGAAAAATGCATGGCCTGCCACGGCGATGACCCCGAAAAAATCAAGGGCGACTTCGATATGCGCACCCGTGCCTCCACCCTCGAAGGCGGAGACTATTTCGCAGAAGAAGTCCTCATTCCCGAGAAAGGTGAAGAAAGCTTCCTCTATGTCGTCACCACACGCTCCGAAGAAGACTTCGAAATGCCGCCCAAAGAAGCGGATCAGCTGACCGAAGAACAACAATGGGCCATCCGCGATTGGATCAACGAAGGCGCCCCTTGGCCCGACGACGAACGAGTCGCGGCTATCCAAGACAAATACGCCGAAGGCGTCCAGGTCGCTACGTCCAAAGCCCTCTCCGACGATTGGCAAAATCGCCGCTACGACCCCGCCCACCTCTGGGCATACCAGCCCATCAAGTCTGCCAACGTTCCCAAGAACCAACACCCCGTCGACTTCTTTATCGACCGCAAGCTCAAAGAACTCGGCCTCGATCCCGCGCCGGAAGCAAATCCCCGCGAACTCACGCGCCGCATCAGCTTCGGCCTCACCGGCCTCCCGCCGTACCCCAAAGCCGTCCATGAATTCGAAACCCAGTTCGAAACCAATCCAGCAGAAGCTGTCTCCAAGTTCGCCCAAAAGCTCATGGACTCTCCACACTACGGCGAACACTTCGGCCGCCATTGGCTCGACGTCGTCCGATACGCCGATACCGGCGGATTCGCCAACGATTACCCCCGCCCCAACGCCTGGCGCTACCGCGACTACGTCGTTCGCGCTTTCAACGACGACAAGCCCTTTAACGACTTCACACGCGAACAACTCGCCGGTGACGAAATTGATCCCACCGACCCAACAAACCTGATCGCCACAGGCTTCCTCCGCATGGGACCCTGGGAACAAACCGGCATGAGCGTTCCCCGAGTCACCCGCGTCCAATGGCTCGACGACATCACCGATTCCGTGGGCCAAACCTTCCTCGCCCACGCCCTCCAATGCGCCAAATGTCACGACCACAAGTTCGATCCCGTTCCCACGCGCGATTACTACAAGGTCATGGCCGCGTTTTCCACGACCCAGTTCACCGAACGCCCCGCCCCATTCCTTCCCGAAGAAAACAAAACCGGATTCCCCGAAGCCCAGAAGTGGGTCAAAGCGAAGATCGCCTACTACGATCGGCAAAAAGAGTCTCTCAACAAACGCGTCGCCGCCGCTCGAAAAAAAGAAACCGGAGAAGCCCGAACCGGCGACAATGGACTCGACCCTGGTGACGAAGCCTCACTGGCCAGAATGGGCAAAAACGTCCAACGACACTCATGGGAGCTCGATAAAATCAAACCCATCGCCTTCGGCGTCTACAGCGGCAAAACTATCGAACGGACAAGCATCACCAAAGCAGTGCCACTTCCAAAAAATCCATGGCAGCAAGGCACCATGGAAAAAGATCACATCCTCGATGGCGGGGACGTCTACTCCCGCGGAGACGCGGTAACGCCCGGTGCTCTCAGTGCCGCTCAGAGCCTCGGCAACATGGCCGGTGTGGACTTCCCCGCCGGAAGAGGCGCCCGGCGACTCGCTCTCGCCGACTGGATCGTCGATCCCTCCAATCCCCTCACCGCCCGCGTCATAGTTAATCGCGTCTGGACCTGGCACTTCGGGAAAGGACTCGCCGGAAACCCCAACAATTTCGGCGCCACCGGCGCCCTCCCTACCCACCCCGAACTGCTCGACTACCTCGCGCAATGGTTCATCGATAACAACTGGTCCGTCAAAAAACTCAACGAACTCATCACCTCTTCGGAAACTTACCGCCGCAGTTCGCGCCATCCAGATCCCAAGTCCCTCGCCGCAAAAGACCCGAAAAACGACTACTACGCCAGCTTCCGCCCACGGCGCCTCACCGCCGAGGAACTGCGCGATGCCATGCTCACCGCTTCCGGTGAACTCAATCGCCAGGTCGGCGGTCTCCCCTCCCGACCCGATATCAATATCGAGGTCGCTCTCCAACCACGCCAACTCATGGGCGGCGCCGCTTCCGTCTACGAACCCGACCCCGATCCCGAACAACGAAATCGCCGTAGCCTCTACGCCGAGAAAAATCGCGGCCTCCGCGACCCCTTCCTCGAAAGTTTCAATCAACCCGGACCCGATAAATCCTGCGAACTCCGCGACACCTCTACGGTTGCCCCACAGGCCCTCACGCTCTTCAACGCCGAGGAAGTTCTCGACCGCGCCGTCGCTTTTGCAAACCGCCTCCTCACTGAGGATGACAATCGTAATGATGAGGCAGTGATTAATCGCGCCTTTCAACTCGCCCTCGGACGATCCGCCACACCTGCCGAGGTCGACGCATGCCTCACCAAATGGAACAACGCTATCGACGATGAATCCAAAATCCAACACGAACCCAAAGAGTTTCCCAAAGGCATCAATCGCACGGTCATGGCCGAAAAAACCGGCGAGCCCTACACCTTCTACGAATACATGCCCGCCTACAACACCTACGTTCCCGATCTGCAGCGCTCCGACGTCGACGCGCGCACCCGCGGCCTGGCCCACGTCTGCGTCGTAATATTCAACCTGAACGAATTCGCCTACCTCGACTAACCATGAACTCGCCACACCCATCCATCTCCAGGCCCGATCGAAGAAACTTCCTTTACGGATTGGGCGCCAGCCTCGGCTCCGTCGCCTTCACCTCGCTGCTTCGCGCCGAAGAAGAAAAAGGTCACCAGCCCGCCGGCACCCATCACCCCGCCCGCGCCAAACGATGCATCTTCCTCATGATGGAAGGTGGCCCCTCCCACATCGATACCTTCGATCCCAAACCCAAACTCGAAAAACATCACCTCCAGAAATTCACCCGCTCCGGAGAAATGGAAAGCGCCATGTCTTCCGGTGAACGCTACTTCGTCAAAACACCCTTCGAATTCACCAAGGCGGGTCAAAGCGGTGCCGATATCTCCACCGAATGGGTCCACCTCAAGGAAATGGTCGATGACATGTGCTTCTACCGCGGTTGCCAGGTCGAATCCGTAAACCACCCCACCGCCTGCTATCACGTCAACACCGGCAACCGATTCGGCGGCGACCCCGCCGTCGGCGCATGGGTCAACTACGGCCTCGGTTCCCCAAATGAAAATCTCCCCGGCTTCGTCGTCCTCCCACGCACCAGCTACCCCCAAGGCGGCGCCGGCAACTGGTCCAATGGATACCTCCCCGCCGATTTCCAAGGCACACCCCTCCGCCCGCAAGGCAGTCCCATCCTCGATCTCAATCCGCCCGAAGGAGTCACCCCCGACCGCCAACGCAAAAATCTCGACCTCCTCTCCCAACTCAACCAACACCACCTCGACGAAAGACCCGGGCGCTCCGATCTCGCCGCCCGTATGAATTCATACGAACTCGCCTTCCGAATGCAGTCCGAGGTCCCCGGCATTCTCGATCTCGAAGGCGAGAATCCCACCACACTCGAAGAATACGGCATCGGCGATTCCAAAACGGACGCCTTCGGGCGGAAATGCCTCCTCGCGCGACGCCTCGTCGAAAGCGGCGTCCGCTTTGTTCAGGCATACGCCGGGAATTGGGATAGCCACGATTACATCGCCAAGGCTCACGGCTCGCTCATCCGGTCCGTAGACAAACCCATCGCCGCCCTGCTCAAGGACCTCAAACGACGCGGACTCCTCGAAGACACCCTCGTCGTTTGGTGCGGTGAATTCGGTCGCACACCCGATAACGGCCTCCGCGGCGGCGGCCAGTCCTACGGCCGCGATCACAACGCCAAAGCCATGACGATGTGGTTCGCCGGCGGAGGCACCAAGGCCGGCCACACCGTCGGCGCCACCGACGACATCGGCGCCGAAGCCGTCGAATGCGTCCACCACATCCGCGACGTCCACGTCACCCTCCTCCACCTCCTCGGACTCGACGACAACCGCCTCACCTTCTACCACGCCGGCCGCTTCAAACAACTCTCCCAGTTCGGCGGTCAAGTCATCCCCGAACTCCTCGCCTGATCCGTTTACATCCCCTTGCGATGCGTCGCCCGATACGCCGTCGGCGTCACCTGCATGATCTTGCGAAAACTACGACTAAAATGCGCGTGGTCCGCAAAACCGCAATCCAACGCAATCTCCGACACCGTCTGCTCCGTCTCCGCTAACTTCCGCGCCGCCGCCTCCACTCGAATTCGCAGAAGATACTGCCGAGGTGACGTCCCAAACGCCTGACGAAACCGGCGCTCAAATTGACTCACCGACAACGCAGCCATCTTCGCCATCTGTGCCGACGTGATCGCATCTCCATATCCACGATGGATATGCTCAATGACCCGCGCCATCCCATCGCTCAGCTCGACATCCCCTCCAAGACGACTGATCGGTCTCGAAAATCCCGCAATCCCAATCACTTCTCCACCTGCATCCCGCAACGGCACCTTGCTCGTCACCACCAACCGCGGCGATCCCAAGGTCTCAGGCGCCGCTTCCATCCGGTTGATAATCGGCTTCCCCGTCTCCATCACTTCCAAATCGTCCGCCCGATACGCATCCGCCCGCTGCGCGGAAAAAAAATCATGATCCGTCTTCCCCACCGCGTCCTGCTCCTGCAACACCCCACAATGCTCAAATTTATTCAAACTCAACGCCATGAACCGCCCCTCGTAATCCTTAATGAAAAACGAAACCTCTGGCAGCAAATCAAATAACCGCACAATTTGATCAGTCGGAGCCAGTCGCTGAAAAAAATCTCGCTGAATCTGTGCACTATCCATGCCTCGAAATTACACAAAACCGCCGCGCTTGACGCCATCTTTTTAGCCTTTATCAGCGAAAAATGCCCGTTTCGTGAATTCTCCCCGTTAGGTTTCCCACCCAGCGGAAGTATCCTTGTAGAAGGCTATGTCCGAAACATCTCCACAAGCCATCTCCGAAGACGATCGCTACGAACTTTTCGTCCAGCGCTTCGCCCACCATGAACCCGACCTCCGCCGCTTCATCCGCTCTCTCCTCCCCACCGCTACCGATGCCGATGAAGTGCTCCAACAAACCGCTATCGTCAGCTGGCGGAAATTCGACCAATACGATCCCGATACCAACTTTATCAAATGGGCCTGCGTCATCGCCCGCTTCGAAGCACTCGCTTACCGCCGCAAAATGGCCCGCGATCGCCTCGTCTTTAACGAAGACATTCTCAACCTGATGGCCGATGAAGGCGCCGAAGAACTCCCCGCTCGCCAGGCAGAGCACGATGCCCTCGAGTCCTGCCTGAACGAAATGCCCGAGAAACAAAGACGACTCCTCACGCTTGCCTACACCCCAGGAGTAAAAATAAACGAACTCGCGAAAGAAGCCGGCGCTTCTGCCGCATCGTTCTACATGCGACTCAGCCGCCTTCGCCGTGGCCTCGCCAAATGCATCGAGTCCAAAACGATTCAGACCGGAGGTGCCTCATGAAAGACGCCTGCTTCGACCATCTTCCTGAAGAAGAACAAACATGGATCGACGCCTACGTGGATGGAACAATCGCTCCGGAAGACTTTGACCACCTCCAAGAGAGGATGCGAGAAAGCGCCGAGCTCCGAGCCGTCATGCGTCGCTACCTCGCCATCGATGACGCACTGCGAGTCGATCAATTAAACAACGAACCCGTCGCTAGCCCCTGGCTGGACGCCGAGGATCCACCGGCAAATGTCGTCCCGCTTGCCCGGAAACCACGGGTCGGCCTCTTCATCCCCATCGCCGCCGCCGCTGCCGTCGCGTTCCTTCTCGGCTTGGGGGCGATGTATTGGCAAAGCTCCGGCTCCTCAAACGAAGGAAACCTCATCACGCGCTCAGAGGCCGACGAACCGTGTGCCCATGGCTTCGCCGTTATCGGACAGCTTTATGACGCCGCCTGGCCACAGTCCTCCACCCCGCGAAGAGAAGGCGATACGCTCGGCGCAGAATCCTTTCACCTCACATCCGGCACCGCTGAGATTCAGTTCTTCTCAGGCGCCACGATGACCGTCCAAGGCCCCGCCGAAATCAACCTGAAATCCGCGTGGGAAGCCGAGTGCGTCGAAGGCTCCGTCCGCATGCAGGTCCCACCCGCCGCCCGCGGCTTCAGACTCAACGCCCCCGCTACCGAAATCATCGACCTCGGTACCGAGTTCGGATTGGAAGTAAAAAACGGCGGCGCCCACGTCGAGGTCTTCGATGGCGAAATCGCTTTCCGCCATCAGGAAGAAGATGAACGACTCGTGAAAAAAGGAGGAGCTTGGAAACTCCCCGCCGAAGGGATCGCCGCTCCCGCCGAATTCGGCACCATCTCATTCCCCGATACGAACCAACTCGGATCACAAGCCGATAGCCAACGCCAACTGAGCTGGGAACGCTGGCAAGCACACCGTGATGCCCTCGCTCGCGACGAACGACTGATTGCCTATTACACCTTCGATTCCGATCACAAACAAACGGATGGACTCGTCCCCGATCAAAGCCTTCCGCGCAACTCGGACTTGGACGGCGCCGTCGTCCTGGCCGAACCCGTCGACGGCCGCTGGCCCGGAGTCCAGTCCGCCCTCGAATTCCGCCGCCCCGGTTCCCGCGTGCGCGTCAATATCCCTGGCGAATATCCAGCCTTCACCTTTATGTGCTGGGTCCGCATCGATAGCCTCGATCGCTGGTATAACGCGCTCTTCATGGGCGATGGATACGAAACCGGTGAGCCACATTGGCAAATCCGGGACGACGGAAGATTGATGCTCTCCGTCATGGTCGATGACTCACGTCCCAACCCCCGAAGCCCGAAGGATGCCGGCTTTCACCGGGTCTATTTCTCAGCGCCCATGTGGGACATTTCCATGTCCGGCCAATGGATACATCTCGCCTCCGTGTTTGACCCCGCCAGTCGCACCGTCTCTCACTATGTAAACGGCGAACGCATCGATCGCCAGGAAATCGAAGACGATTACTTCATCGATAAGCTCCGCATCGGAAATGCGGAGATCGGAAACTGGGGCCTCCCTTTCCGCGAGGAACCCACCTTCGCCATCCGCAATCTCAACGGTCGCATGGACGAAATGGCCATCTTTAACGCGGCCCTGAATGAAAACGACATCGCGGAGTTCTACCAAAGAAGCCGCGCAGACAGACGCTGATCATATCAACTAACTAAAGTATTTTTGTTAAATTTCTTTTCCCCAGGAAGTCATCTAACAATGAAACACCACAAAACCCTTTTCCCCCTGGCAACGTTCATCGCGAGCCTTGTCGCGTCACTCCCGCTCTCAGCCCGAACCGAGATCGACTTCGAACGCGATATCATGCCCATCTTCGAGGAAAATTGCCTCGATTGCCATGGACCCGATCGACAAAAAGGTGAGCTCCGCCTCGATCAACGCGCCATCATGCTCCGCGGAGGGGATAGCGGCCTTGCCACCATCGTTCCCGGAGACCCGGACAAATCCTATCTCCTCGAACTCATTCGCCACCTCGAGTCCGGAATGGAAATGCCCCCCAAGGGCGACCCGCTGCTCGAAGAAGAAATCGCCGCCATCGAATCGTGGATCACCCAAGGCGCGGAATGGCCCGGCCAAATGGACGCCACCATTGAAATCACATCCGACCTCTGGTCCCTGAAGGCCGTCGAACGCCCGGATATCCCCGATCTCCCGGATGCCTCAACACCAATCGATGCCTTCCTCCTCGAAAAGCTGCAAGCCGAGAATCTAAGCTACAGCGACACCGCGGAACCTCGCGAACTCATCCGCCGGGCGTCCATCCTTCTCACCGGTCTACCCCCCACTGCCGAACGCATCAAAACATTTCTTGCCCACTACCAAAAAAATCCCGAGACCGCCTACGATGAGCTCGTCGACGAACTCCTCGCCTCCCCCCACTTCGGCGAACGATGGGCCCAACACTGGCTCGATGTCATCCGCTGGGCCGAAACGAACGGTTCCGAAGCCAACCTCTACCGCAAGAACGCATGGATCTACCGCGACTACCTCATCCGGGCATTCAATGAAGACATCCCATACAACGAATTCATTCGTGAACAACTGGCCGGTGACCAACTCGGCGCCGGCGAAGCCACCGGCTATCTCGTTGCCGGGCCACACGTGCCCGCCGCAACCGTCGGACGCGAACCCGCCGCCATCCGCCAGGCCCGCGCCGATCGCATGGACGAAATCATGCAAACCGTCGGCGCTTCCCTCCTCGGCATGACGGTTTCATGCGCCCGCTGCCACAACCATAAATTCGACCCCATTACAATTCAGGACTATTACGCCCTGACCGCCGTCTTCCAAGGCGTCGAGTTCGGCGGAAGACGCCCCGAACTCGCCTCCGATCACCCCCGCCAAAAGCGCGCGGAAGAACTCTACCCTGCCATGTTCAAAGAACGCCGCGTCCTTCGCGACGGCGCGGGCCAGTGGCTCGAGGATTGGGGCGGCTTCCACGACTTCACCTTCCCCGCGACGAAAACGAAGGCCCTCCGTATCGACTTCTCCAAACCGAACGTGGGTATCGATGAACTCGATGTCTATGGCCCCAATGATTACAAGAAGAATCTCGCGCGCGCCTCCCACGGCACCAAGTTGAAAACCGACGATACGCTTACCAAAAAAGGCAACGACCTATGGAAAGCCAACGACGGCAAATACGGCACGATGGCTTGGCGCACTCAACCGCCAAAAGGATCAAACCAAAAGGCATGGGTCGAAATCCACTTTCCAAAAGCCGAAGAGGTCAATCGCTTCCGCTTTTCCGCCAACCGCGAGTATTACTTCGAAACCGATTATCTGCTCATGAACTCGCCTCGCCTCCCGGGCTTCAAAGTCTCCGCCCTCCAACCCAATGGCACTTGGAAAGAACTCGGCGATACCGTGCAGGCCGGGCAACTCCTCAACAAAAACCCAAAGCTCAAAAGCGCCTCAGCGGAACTCCACCAGCTCATCGGTGCCCTCGCCGAAGAGGGCCCCCGCCACAGCTTCGTCGGACAATTCGTTGAACCCGTCAAAACCCACGTCCTCCATCGCGGGAGCCCGGAAAACCCACGCGACGAGGTCGCGCCCGCCGGCTTCGCGATCATCAATGGGGACCTCGGTCTCGATTCCTCCACTCCCGATCCCAAACGACGCCTCGCCTTTGCCGATTGGGTAACGCGCGAAGAACATCCCCTTACCGCCCGGGTAATGGTCAATCGCGTATGGCACCATCTCTTCGGCCATGGCATCGTTCCCACCACGTCCGACTTCGGCGTTGCCGGCGCTCCGCCCAGCCACCCGGAACTGCTCGACTACCTGGCCGCGGAGTTCACCCATCCCGAAAATAGCGAGGCGAAACCATGGGGCATGAAAGACTTCATCCGGTCACTCGTCCTCACCGACGCGTTCAAACAATCCAGCACACCAAACGAACAGGGCCTCGAAGCCGACGCCAGCGCCATTCTGCTCTGGCGCTTCCCGCCGCGCCGCGTCGAAGCCGAGGTCATCCGGGATGGCATCCTCCAAGCGTCCGACAAACTCAACCCTGCCCTCGGCGGCCGAAGCTATCGCATCCACAACACCAAGAAGACATACGCTCAATGGCAGGTCGTCGATAACCATGGCGACGAAACATGGCGGCGCATGATCTATCAGGAACGCATGCGCCGCGTCGACGATCGCATCTTCACCGCCTTCGACTTTCCCGATTGCGGCCAGGTCCGCGCGAAAAGACCCGTGTCCACCACACCACTCCAGGCCCTCAACCTCATGAATAGCGATTTCGTCGTGGAACAAGCAGCCTTCATCGCTCAACGCGCCTCCGAGGAGGCAGATAACCAGTCACCGAAGGCCAAAATAACCCGCGCTTTCCAACTCCTTCTCGGTCGCGAGCCAGATCCCAACGAACTCGCCGCCTGCATCTCAGTGGCCAAAGAATCCGGGCTCCCCACCGTCTGCCGAACCCTCATCAACTCCAACGAATTCGCTTTCCTCCCATAAAAGAGCTAATCGCTAACCGCTGACAGCTAATCGCTTTAAAAAAATGAATCATCCCGAAAAACTATCACCCCAAGGCCGCGCCCTCCTCAACCGACGCGGTTTCCTTCATCAAACCGGTATGACCCTCGGAGGAATCGGCCTCGCAAAACTGCTCGCCGAAGACGGCCTCCTCGCCTCCTCCGAAGATCCCACCGCTTTCAGCGGAAAAACACCCATCCGCCCCGAGATCAACGCCGACGATCCCTACGCCCCGCGCCAACCACACTTCCTGACCCCCGCCGAACAGGTCCTCGTCATCTACTGCCCTGGAGCGGTGTCCCACGTCGATACCTTCGACTACAAACCCGATCTCGCGAAGTTCCACGGCCAAAAGCCGCCCGGACTTCCCGAGGTCACTTTTGAAGGCCCCACCGGAAACATTGCCAAACCCTTCTGGGACTTCAAACCTCGCGGCGAAACCGGCAAGATGGTGTCGGACCTCCTCCCCAACCTCGCCGAACAAGTCGACGACTTCTGCTTCTTCCATTCACTCACCACCCAAACGAGCGCCCATCCCCAAGGGGAAAACTTCCTCAACACCGGCTTCACCATGGAAGGATTCCCTTCCTTCGGTGCATGGGTGACTTACGCCCTGGGTACGGAAAATTCCGATCTCCCGGCCTTCGTCGCGATCAACGACCCTCGCGGTCTCGCTCGCTCCGGTAAAAACAATTTTGGCAGCGGGTTCCTCCCCGCTTCATTCCAAGGCACTGATTTCAACGCCAAAAACCCTCCCGCCAATCTTAATCGCCCTCAATCCTATACCGCGAAAGACGATCGCGCCGCCGTCGACCTTCTCCATCGCCTCAACGGCAAACACCTCGAACGATATCCCGGCGATGCCGATCTCGCCGCCCGCATCGCCAGCTACGAACTCGCCGGCAAAATGCAAACCTCAGTCCCCGACATCATGAACCTCGCAGGCGAACCGGAGTCCATCCACAAGGAATACGGCACCGATACCGGCACGGAACTCAAACGCGAATACGCCAAAAACTGTATCCTCGCCCGTCGCCTCGTCGAAAAAGGAGTTCGCGTCGTCCAACTCTTCAACGGCTCCGACCCCTCCGGCGGCAACGGCATCACCAACTGGGATTCCCATTCCGATATCCTCAAAACACACGCCATGCAGGCGGAAATCATGGATCAACCCACCGCAGCACTCCTCAGCGATCTCAAACGTCGTGGCCTTCTCGAAAGAACCCTTGTCGTCTGGGCCACCGAGTTCGGCCGCATGCCATTCCTCCAAGCAAATGGCACCGGCCGCGACCACAACCCCGACGCCTTTACCTGCTTCCTCACCGGCGCCGGTGTCAAAAAAGGATTCAGCTACGGCTCCAGCGACGAGTTCGGATTCAAAGCCGCCGAAAATCCCACCAGCGTCTACGACTTCAATGCCACCATCCTCCACCTCATGGGCCTCGACCACGAGCGCCTCACCTACTACCACAACGGCATTGAACGACGCCTCACAAACGTCCACGGACACGTCGTCCGCGACGTCATCGCATAATTCCTATTATTTTACCGAAACTCCTCTGGTGATCTTCTGCTTAGTCTCTGCGCCCCGGCGCCTCCACGTGAGACTTCATCGCCGCCGCACCACCACCAGCCAGTCGCCATCATCCTTCCCCGGCGCCTCCAAAAAGACGCTCTCACCCCCTTCCGCCTCACCCCCATCGAAGATCGCCCCACCCACGCGCGGATTAAACCATCCCATCCCGTATTTCCCCTTCACCCCACTCAAATCCAGCTCCCGCTTCCCGCCCTCGGGCAAATAAACGAGGTAAATCTCCCCCTCCTTCGCAAAACAATACCCCGAGTTGTCATGCTCCTCGTTGCCGATCAAGCCATCGGCGTTCGTCATCTCATGAAATGGAATCTCTTCCTTCGCGAAAAACTCCAACGCGATCCGGCAATAATCCCAACTCTGATCCCGCGACCGCCAATCCTCACAATTCAGGTCGTTCTGCGGCAACTTATACCCAAAATAATACTCCACCCCCGCACCACCACCTAACAACGTTCCCCACAACACATACTTCCGCACGTCATCAATACTCGGATTATCAAACCCGTCTGGCATCCCCGGATACCCCGGATCCGCCGGCATCCCCTCGCTCGCCGACCCCGGCTCATCAAACGCCACCACCCATGGCACACCCGACTCCGCGGACTCACGCGTCCACTTCACAATCTGCTTATGACAATCCTTGACGTTGCTGTTCTGCAAAGAAGCACCGCGTAACACCGAAGCTCCCCCCAGTAACGGCCGGTATATCTTATCCTGCTGATCCGGAAAAGTGTGGATGACAATCAAATGATCATACGGATCAAGCTCCGCAACGTAAGCCGCCATATCCTTCTGCTGCTGCGTCGATTGCGTGTTCTCCTCTCCCAGATTCCAATTCAAGGCCAGGTTGTGCGCATACCGCGCAATCAGCTCCCGGCAATACAACTTCCGCTCCGGCCCCAAATCTCCCCCGTCCAACGCCGCCGGCACACCCCCATCACCCTTGCCCTTGCCCCGCCGATTATCATCGTTCTCCGTCTCTTGCATCTTGAAATGCAAATACATCCCCTTCGCCGTTCCGTGATCAAAAACAATCCCCCACTGATCCAGCTTCGAACAATCGTAATGAAACTTCTCGTCGCGCTCCACAAACGGCCACACGTTGTCCCCGTCCCCACCCGCATTATACGGCAAAAATGAAAACACGTTGCAGCCCTTCCCCGACAAATAATTGATCGCCCCGATCATCCCCTTCCCCTTCCCGCCTTTCCAGGTCGGATCGCCCTCCACCCAATCACTCACATGCGGTCCCCAGGTCTTCAACCCCAGTTTCTTCGGATTGTTCGCCCGCGTCCCGTCAAAATCCGCATACCCTAAAAAGGTCTCCGGCGCATCCGCCCCCGCCTTCAAAAAATACTCCCCCGATCCCGCGAACCGAAGGTAATGCTTGTCCACGTAATCCAATCGCCCTTTCGCGCGTAAATCCCGCCCATCCTTGTCCGTCGCTTCCACCACAAACGAACCCTCCACTCCGTCAAACGGCGCCAACGCCTCAGACTTCGCATCGACGTCAATCGCCGCATCCGTTCCCTTCCGAAAACTCACCCGGTATCGCCACTCGCCCGTCTGATCCGGCGCAAAGTGCGCCCGCCAACGATTCCCCGCCTCCGCCGAACTCTCACCCGCATCCCCGTCCGCCGCAAAATACCCCGGGACCGTATAGGCCTTCCCTTTCTCCGGCGTAAACGTCACATCAAAACGATAATCCAAAAACGGATTCGGCTCATTGTCCCGCTCATGCGCAAACGGCCCCTCCAAGGTCAACGTCACCTTGTGCCACTCCTTCAATTCCCCGCTTACGTCCACGTCCCCGTTTCCGTCCGCGCCCCGATCGCCATGCAGTTTCGGTCCCGCCTTCTCGCCTCCGGATTCCGTCGATGCAGCCACTGCCGCAACCAGCGGAAAGGCCACCGGCATCACCCCCGCCTTCAACGCTTGCCCCGTCTCGACCGCTCCGTCGGGCGCTTCAAAATCCGCATCCATGGTCATCAACCACTGATCAAACTCAAACCCGTCCTCCCGCATCGAAAACTCAATGACATGCTCGCCCGGCTCCTCCACTTCCAAATACAAAATCCCCGGCACCCCGCCATGCTGCTCCGCGGTCCGCTGCTTGCTCCCCCACACCCAATGACGCTTCGCCGTCCACTGCATCCGCTGACCCGACTCCGGCCAATCCCCGTCAATCCCCACGTGAATCCCATTATCCTCCGTCCCCGTCGAATGCGTCCGCGCCCAGACGTAATACTTCCCCGGCGTGTTGAAATACACCTTGTATCGCAACACCGCCATCTTTCCCGGATCATTCATGAAGTTCTCACCCACGATCAATTTCTCCCCATGATTCTTCCGCGTGTCCGGAAGCGCCTCCAAATACGCCCCGCCCCCGGCACCCGCGACATGATTCGGGTCCGCATCCGGCTCCAATCCCGCCTCAGCGTCCTCCGTGGTCAAATACCACGCCCGCACATCATCCTTCTTCTGCTCAAAAAAATGCTCCGCCTCCACCGCCACATACCCGTCCACTTCCTCAAAGACAAGGTCCGACTCCACAACCGGACTCTTCAACTGCGAAGCCGCGATCGAGCTCGAGACAAACACACCAACACACAACAGAAAAAAAAGAGAGGTCTTCATAATTCGGGGTGAACAAACTAACCGGAAACTCGTAAAAAAAGCGAATGCTTATTCTCCCGTTACCTCACCCTCACCCGCATCCCCATCCATCCGCGCCGCCCACCGAATCGCCCCCAGAATGTGACTCCGCCCCAACGGCGTGTCCAAAGACCGTACATCATGCCCCAAATCGGTGTAGAAAAACCGCCCGTCATCCAGGGTATTCGTCCACGCCACCGGATGATCCTCCCCCATCGGCTTCCCGCCACGCTCAATAAAAAATTCGCGCACCGGCTCAAAGGTCGATTCATCGACCCGCAATAACACCTGAAACCCCTCCAGCCCCGTCACCGCTCGCGTGTGATTCGTCCAGTCCGCCGTATACATCACTTCCTCACCGAAATCCCGCACCGCCGGATGATCCTTACCCGCGGGATCAACGACCACCCGCGCCTCCAAATACTCCGAGTCACTGTCGAAATCACAGCCGCCCAACTCACTCAACCACGGCCACTCTTCCTGACGCACCAACGCGGCATGCAACGCAACAATCCCGCCCCCCGCGGCATACCATTCCTCCACCTGGTTCCGCTGCTTCTCATCCAAAATCGAGGCCAGCGAATTGCTGTTGTTCAACACGAGCACATCGTAATGATCCAGTATCTGCAGCAAGTCTTTCCCCGATTCCGTCACATCCACCTGCATTCCCAAGTCATCACTCAAACGCGCCAGCCAACCGTTGATCGCCGCCGTCTCGGGATGCCGATACCATCCCGTCCCCGAGAATACCAAGACCGATCCCAAATTCTTCGGCCCCCGATCATGCGTTTGATCCGCACTCGATGGCCCCGGCCAACCAAAAACGATCAACGCCAACGCACCGACAATCCACCTCATTCCCAACTTCATCACGCGTTCGCTGTGCCAATTTCGTAAAGCTCGTTCGCCGCCGTCTTGATCGTCTCCTGCAACTTCAGATACGGCTCCCCGTAGCTATCGACCAACCCCGAATGCTGTCGCGCCTGCTTGCGCGCAATCAAATTGGTCGCATTCACTAACCCGCAATAATGCCACCCCACGAACTCCGGTCGCGCAAACGCCGCCCGGAAAAATTCATCCGTCCACTGCGCCCGCTCCTCCAGCGAGTCCGCAACCGGTCCGTAAGGGCGCGGCATGGTGTCCGTGATCATGGTGTATGCCGAATCCCCATTGATCACCGGCATGTCCACGATCGCCGCCCAACGATCCAGCCCCGGCTCCTGCACCTCATACCGCGCATACATCTGATACAAAAGAATATCGGTATACTGCGCCGTAACCGGCAGCACGGTATCCAACGAATCTGTGTTCGCATTCAATTTGTCCCCCACGAACAAATGATTCGGATCATAACGCCGAATCGCATCTCGCGCCGTCTCATAATACCTGGCCACGACCGCCTTGAGAAATTCAACGTTGTCCCGCGTCTCATTCCCGTTCGAAAGGTCGGTCCCCGGACGCCAATTCTCCGCACTCGCAAGCGCATCAAATGACGCAAATTCCGTCCCATACGTCGCATTAAAATCCTCAATCCGATCACGATAAATCCCACGCATCGTCTCCACGTATGCCCGCTTGCCCGGTGCGTCCGCCCCAAAGTTCCGCAAACGCCGCGGCCAGCCAATCCGCGATTCACGCCGCGCCCCGCCGATCACATCCGGCCGCTCCCGACAATCCTCCTCCGTGAACAAAGGACAGTCCGTCATCGAATACCCGAGAAGATAAGGATCATCCTTCAACGGCGCCGCCGCCTCCTTGGCAAGACGATCACAGTTCTCGGCAAACGCCTCGGAAAAGACATCCACAAAGTTCTCGTCGGGAATGTCATTCTGCCAGTGCGGTATGTTCACAAAACGAATCGGCTGCATATACGCAATCGCCGGCTTCGGCTGATTGATGATCGGCAACGAATTGTGCACGCCCGCCGTGTTGAACCCGTAATCCTCACAGGTCTGGAGAAACCACCGCCGTAACGCCGGTGCAAATTGAGCCCAATCCTGCAAATCATCGACTCCCAGCCTCTCCTGCCAGGCCTCGCGATTGAATTTCTGCCGAAAAACATCCGGCGTCAGATGATTGATCCCAAAACTCAAAAACGCATTCCCCTCCGGCGTCACCAGCCACCACCGATCATCCTTCTCCACCCGAAAAAATCCCGTCGCCTCAAACTGCTTCCCCGTCCAGCCACCATATTGATCAAGCCCCGAAGAAGCACCCGCACTCAGCGCAAACGTAAGCGGTAAGCTTCCCACCGCAGGTGCCATTACCCCCGCCCGCTTGAGAAATTGACGTCGATTCATATTCATAAACTCGCTCCTATTCCTATTGATCCAAAAAACAGTTTACCCCTCCGGCGTAATCGAATCCCGATACGTATTGAACTCACGAATCGCCTCGCTAAGCCCGGGTCGAGGCACCACCCCCTCATCAAAGAATCCCTGCTTCACGCCGGCTTTTTGAAACCCGGGCGTCGAGTCGACCGGGTTACACCAAAAGGCGCCGATAATATAAGGCGTCGCCATCGCCTCGCGAAGATAAGCGACGTAAGCCTCCCCGGCCGCAGCCGGATTTCCCAACGGCTTGTATCCCCGAATCTCTTTGTCATCGTCCTCAAATCGAATCGCAAAGTCACAAATCAAGATCGGCTTGCCCGACACTTCATGCACGCGATCAAACTCCGCCTTCGGAAAACCCGGATTGAAATGAGGCTGAATTCCAATGGCGTCGACGTATGGCAACATCTCTTCAAGCACCTCAAAATCGATGGTGAAGGGAGCAAACCGATCGCCGAAAATCAAATGGTCGGGATCATACTTCCGGTTCGCCTCTCCCAATACCCGAAAATACTCGGCGGCGATCCGGCGAAGAAACGCCTGGTCCCGAACCTTGGGGTCGTCCCCCTCCCACCCCTCC
This sequence comes from Verrucomicrobiota bacterium, assembly GCA_039182965.1. Lineage (GTDB taxonomy): Bacteria > Verrucomicrobiota > Verrucomicrobiia > Verrucomicrobiales > DEV007 > JBCDBW01. The sequence continues at coordinate 2,613 of JBCDBW010000058.1, read as the reverse complement.
AAAAACGCCTGGTAGGCTTTCTGCCCGGGACTGTCCTCCGGAAGCTCACGAATGAACTCAACCCAATTCGTGCCCATATTGTTCTCAAGACGCCAAACGGCAAGATCGGTCCAGAAATACCCAATCAGATTCGGATTATCGCGATTCTGCAAACACAGATACTTGATCTGCTCGTCGAGCTTTTGCTGCACCTGTGGATCAAAAATGTCGACGTAGCGAAAGCTCCCGTCGCCCCGATACATCGACATGGGAACAATGTGGTTCACGCCGGCAAAGTACGGCATGTCATCCTTGAGCGCGTCCGGACAACCATAGCCATACGCATTAAAACCGACCTCCTTGCAAGCTTCGGAAATCTTCTCGTAGGGCGCCCCAAGTTCCACCGTTCCCACATGCGTGATGCCATGCGCAAAAAACGGCTGCCCCGTCGAATCAATCAACCACGTCCGCCCGTCAATCTCGTCGAGCCGAATGTTCGTCGCATGCGAACAAATCGCTGCACCAACAAAGAAGAAAAACGCCAATGAGAATCGAAAGGAAATCTTAACAATCATGCGAGATACCCTGGTTTGCCCGCTAAAGCGCATACCATACAACGCCAAGCTCAGGCCCCTATTACATCAAAATGCCGCCAATCCAACAAATGCCAATATCACCTCCCCATTCTTTCCCCGGCATGTCTTGATCCCTCTCCAAAGCAGGGCCAATATCCACAACCCCATCATGGGGTGGCCAACGCTTCACCACCTGTCACGCCCCATTTGGCACAGACAATAACCCTTCAAATAAATGCTATCTTAACCATGATCAAATCGCTGCTTTGCTGTCTCTCGCTCGCGATCCTCAGCGTCTCCGCGTCTCCGCGTGAGACTACCGCCGCCGAGAAACCCAACATCCTCTTCATCGCCATCGATGACCTCCGACCCGAACTCGGCTGCTACGGCTCCCCCATCGCCAAGTCCCCCGTCCTCGACCAACTCGCCGCCGACGGCCTCCAATTCAACCGCGCCTACTGCCAGCAAGCCATCTGCTCCCCCTCCCGCGCCTCTCTCATGACCGGCGCCCGCCCCGACTCCATCGGCGTCATTGAAAACTTCGCCTACTTCCGCGATCTCAACCCCGACATCGTCACGCTCCCCCAACACCTCATCGCCAATGGCTACGAAACCGTCTACTGCGGCAAAATCTACCACGGCAAAATGACCGACAACGAGCACTCATGGTCACGCGAGCCCGCGCGGAAAACCGTCGGCGTCCCTCGCCCAAACACACCGGGCGGATACCAAAAACCCGAGAACCAAAAGATCAGGCTGGAAAACCAGGAAAAGATGCTCGCCAAATACGGCCCCGAAGGTTCCGGCGGACTCATCCACGGCCCCGCCTACGAAAACGCAGATGTCCCCGACCACGCATACGCCGACGGATACAACACCCAACTCGCGATCACCACGCTCAAAGATCATCTCAAAAAGAAACCCGACCAACCCCTTTTCCTCGGACTCGGCTTCTCCAAACCACACCTCAATTGGATCGCCCCAAAAAAATACTGGGACCTATACGACCCCGCCGACATCAAGCTCGCCACCCAAACCGACGCGCCCAAAGACGGCGCCGCCACCGGCATCCACGCCTCCTTTGAACTTCGCACCCGCCACGGCATCCCCAAGGAAGGCCCCATCCCCGACGACCTCGCCCGCACCCTCCTCCACGCCTACTACGCCTGCGTTTCCTACGTCGACGCCCAGATCGGACTCATGATCGACGCCCTCGAAGAAGCCGGGGTTCGCGACAATACAATCATCATCGTCTGGGGCGACCACGGATGGCACCTCGGCGAAATGGGCGTCTGGGGCAAAGCCACCAACTACGAGATCGCCACCCGCGTCCCCCTCATCATTTGGACGCCCGATATGAAAACGCGCGGCCAAGGCACCGACGCCCTCGTCGAACTCGTCGACATGTATCCCACGCTCTGCGAACTCGCCGGCGTCCCCCTGTCCGATCACCTCGAAGGCAAAAGCTTCGTCCCCCTCCTCGACGACCCCGCCCAGAAATGGAAACCCGTCGCCATCAGTCAGTTCCCGAACCCCGCCCTCCGCGAGTGGGCCGCTAACCCCCTCTCCGACGGCATGCGCCAAACCTTCTTCGGCCCTCTCATCAATGAGGTCGAAGAAAAAATCATCACCCAACAAGGCGATACATGGGACCGTGACCTCTTCGAAAACCACCTCATGGGATACACCCTCCGCAACAACCGCTACCGCCTCGTCATCTGGCGCGACTACCGCGACCCCGGTGCCGAACCCGTCTACGTCGAACTCTACGACCACAAATCCGACCCCACCGAAACCACCAACATCGCCGCAGCCAAGCCCGAGCTCGTCCAAAAACTCACAAAGCAGCTGACGAAAACCCTCAATCAATAGCCCCCATGCGCCTCCCGCTACACCCCTTCTTCCTGTCAATCACCCTCTCGGCATTCGCCGCGAACGCCCAACAGGAAGCGCAAAACGCTGAGCCTACCGAAGGATCACCTTTGCCTAACATCCTTCTGATCCTCGCCGACGACTTCGGCTGGGGCGACGCCTCCTGCAACAACCCCGATGCCGCCTT
>JBCDBW010000057.1:0-26537 GCA_039182965.1 Verrucomicrobiota bacterium | reverse complement strand
GTCCTTCGCTCATCAAGTGATCTCTAATCCTCTCGATAAGGCCTGCCAAGATTACGATTCGAGCATTGGATCACAACTCAAGTATCCCCCTCACCCGTTCCCTCGCCTCCCGGGGCCCGCAGCAATCGCTCCAAAGCTTCTCGATGCCCCTCATACGCCGCCCGCCCCGCATGGGTCGCTTGAACAAATGTCTTCGGTCGGCGCCCCACAAAGGTCTTCTTCACTTTCAGATACCCCGCATGGTCCAACTTCTCAAGATGCGCTCCCAAATTCCCGTCCGTCAGCCTCAGCCATTTCTTGAGATAGCTAAAATCAACCGACTCATCACTTTCAAGGACACACAGGGTAGTCATGATGCGCAATCGAGCCGGTTGATGAATTAAGGTATCGAATCCTTCGATCATGATGATCGGCCCTCCCCGGTGCTCCCCCGGTTCCATAGTTTGCACCACACTCCAGCCGCCAACAGCGGCCCGCCCGAGCATGCCGCCATCCACGGCCAGAACGACCACCAATCCCACGCGACAAAGTATCCCGTCACCACCAAGACCGTGATCCCTAACCCCAAAACCACCAGCATCGGATACCGCGATACCAATCCCATCAAAACAAAAACCATCATCGCCACCGTGACTCCAAAGCCCCAGGTTTGACGGCCCTCAACTTGAACGCTTAACCTCGGAAAGTCTTCACCGCCAAGAATGATAACCCAGACCACCGCGAACGAAAACGCCACCCACCAGAAGATCCCAAGCCGAAACCCCAAACGACTCCTCACCGGCGACCGAAAACCGACCACCAAAGTTGCCACAACCCCAACCGCCACCAAGCCGTTCGCCAACCAACCCGCTTGCGAATGAAAATACAACACGACAAGCGGCACCAACACATATACCAAACCCCATATCAGAAAATAGCTCCCCGCCTCACGATGCGTCGCACGTAACGTCTCGTGTCGACTCTTCTCAATGATCTCAAGACCCTGACGAGCCTCGTCCAACGATGGTGAAAATAATTCCTTCATTACTCTATAAAGCAGAGTAATCTGCATAATCAGGCTAGTCAACAGTTAACTCTGCGAAATAGAGCAATATCTCTTGGACCCCCATTCCTCCATTCATAACCAGCTCTTAACTCCCTAAAAAATGGTCTCTCTCCCCCACATACACTCAGACAGAAAATGCGCCCGAAACCCCTCCGCACCCCGCCCCCTCAAATTCACCAATCCCCCCCAACGAACCGCCCAGCCGCTTAATCAACTACTCAATCAGTCGGTCCTTCAACGGTCCATAAGGACTCTTCCCACTCCGAATGAAGTAGTGATGCACCACTGTCTTTCCACCATCCTGCCTCAAGAGTCCGGCATCCTCCAAAATCCGATAGGATGAGCCCGGAACAATGGTGCTATTCTGATGCACGAAACGAATAATCCTACCCAAACTCCGTCCCAGCGAGCGGCCCTTGGCATGGGCCAAGTCATCCAACCATCCCGGGAGAGTATCCGGAAGCACTTTGATCACCGGACGCTCGTTGATCCTCCCTAACAAGTGCAAACGCTTCAAACAAAGATCGACCGTGAAAAATGCCATCGTAATACACGACCGTTTCAAAAGCTGGTAACTCAAGTCCCCGCCCAAGATCTCCTCAATCGCCTCGTTCGACCCCGGCGCCGCGCGCGCCCACTCCTCAAGACTCTGCCGCGTATCATCATCCAAATCCTCCGCCGCATCCCATTCTAACCGCATCCCCACCTGACTCCGGGTCATCCCATCCGCCGCCTGCAGCGCCGTCAACAGCAATTCCCGATAGCTTTCCTTCCCACCAGGCAAATCCAGCGGCCGACAATTCCAAGACATATCCTTCAACCCATCTTCTAAAAAGCGCTGCGCTCCCTCGTACGCCCGCGGTGTGAGCGAATACATCGTCTCATCCAACCCTTGCCTAAAGTGAAAGCCCTCTCCCGGAGGTCGCCACGCCTCCCAACTAATTACTAAATCCGGAATCCGTATCTCAGGCTCCAACAACCGACCTTCCATATCAACCGCCATTGGCCCGTTCCCCTCCTCAAACAGGAACCGAAGCTGACAATGAGCCGCCGGCGTATCCAAACCCAACGCCTTCACATTCACCGTGACCAACTCCGCACCGCTCACACCGCCGAACGGTACGCAAAAACTGCCCAAATTCAGTCGCCCCGTCACCGGATTGCTGCTCACATTCACCCGATGAACCACCGGATCATCCCCATCCTCCTCCGGCCAATCCACTCGCAACGGAATCATCGCCATCGAAAGACCGTCCGACAAGGTATCCGATAGGATGTCAACCGGTGTCACCGGCACAACCCGATGCAACACCCGACGCACCGCCTCAATATCGACTTCACTGGGTTCCAGAGAACTCATAGCTGTCCCTACCCTGCAAAATCCAAATCCACCCGCCAAGACTCAAACCGGGGATCATTTGCAGACTTCCCTCTACAGGAGCACGCTTGACGAACCCACTCCACTGGTCCTGATTCCTTAAAGCTCAAACGCTAATCGCCTATGAACCATTCTCTTACAAAACCCGCTTTTTTCCAGATCACTCTCCTCACCCTCGTGCTCCTGCCGACATCCCCGCTCGTCGCAGCGGACAATCATAACACGCTCACCACGCAGGAAGAGGAAGCCGGCTGGAAGCTCCTTTTCGACGGAGAGAAAATCGAGGGATGGCGCTCCTACAAACAAGATTCATTCCCCAAGCAGGGCTGGATCGTCGAGAATGGCACCCTTCATAAACAAGCAGACTTCCGCCCCGGCGATATCATGACGACTGATAAATACAAGAACTTCGAGTTCGCGTGGGACTGGAAACTGAGCCCCGGAGGAAACAATGGAGTAAAGTACTTCATCATCCCCGAGCGTAAGGCAACCGTCGGACACGAATACCAAATGATCGACGACTCTAGTGACACGGTTCAAGACGCATACACCTCGAACGCTGCCTTCTACCTTGTCGTCAAGCCGTCCGAAGACAAACCAAATAAACCCTTGGGCGAATGGAACAACTCCCGCATCGTCGTCAAAGACAAACACGTCGAACACTGGCTCAACGGCGTCAAAGTGCTGGAATACGAGTGCGGAAGTCCCGAGATCATGAATCGCATGCCGGAAACCAAATTCAACAAGTATCCCGGGTTCGGAAAAAAAGTCGAAGGTCACATCCTCCTTACTGATCACAAAGACCCCTGCTGGTTCCGCAACCTCAAGATCCGCGAACTGGACTAGACTGATCATCGACCCCGACTGAGTTCTGCCATTGCACCAGTCTCGGCAGTCTGGGGTTCCTTTCATGCACTTCTATACGACCTTATCCGCAATGAACGACCGAGCTCAGGCCGTAGCTATATCCCAAACATTTCGCCCCCTTCGCACATGGCCCGCCGCCGTCCTCGTTCTCCTGATGGTCATCCTAAGGAGCCTCCAATCCTTCGTCCAGGACCCGCCCATCCTCTTGCTCATGGCCGCGATGATGGGCCCCCTCGTCGTCGCCGGCCTCATTCTCATCTGGTGGCTCTTCGCCAGCCGAGCCACCTGGATCGAGCGCCTTGTTGGATTCCTCGGCGTCCCCCTCGCGTTCTTTGTTGTCGCCGGCCTCAGCCACCCCTCAATGAAAGGCCCTGCCGTTATATTCCTTACCATCCCTATGGGCGTCGGCGCGTTTGCGGTCGGCGCCATCTTGATTCGTCGATCCCAAACGTCTCGTCGCACAGGCATCCCGATCCTCCTCGCCATCATCGGCTTCAGCTTCTCCATGCTCCTTCGCAATAACGGAATGACCGGCGACTACGCCTTCGACTTCAACTGGCGCTGGAAAGCCTCCTCTGAAGAAAAGCTACTCGCAGATATAGCAGCCCCCTCACCAGAGCCGGCCGAATCACCAGTCCGCTCAGGCGCCATCATCCAAGCCCTCGCCAATCCCGAATGGCCCGAGTTTCGAGGGCCAAGCCGACTCGGCATCTCGAAAGGTCCAATTCTCTCAACCGACTGGGAAAACACTCCGCCGGAACAACTTTGGAAAATTCCCGTCGGCCCTGCCTGGTCCTCCTTCACTATCGCCGGTAACTACCTCTTTACCCAGGAACAACGCGGCTCCAATGAAGCGGTCGTCTGCTACGACGCGAATTCTGGAGACGAAGTCTGGACCCAGGAAATCGAATCTCGTTTCGAAGAACCTCTCAGCGGTCCCGGTCCACGCGCTACCCCTACCCTTACCCCCAACGCTGTCTTCGCCCTTAGCGCCAAAGGCTGGCTCATGCGGCTTGATCCCGCCTCTGGAGAAATCACCTGGAAAAAAGACCTGCGCGAAATCGCCGATCGCGAACCACCGATGTGGGGCTTCTCTTCCTCCCCACTCATCACGGATTCCTCCGTCATTGTTCATGCCGGCGGCGAAAATGACAAGGGCACACTCGCCTTCAACAGCGCATCTGGCGATCTCCTCTGGTCGGCTCCTTCCGGCGATCACTCCTACTCCTCCCCTCAACTCGCAACCCTCCTGAATAACGAATATGTTCTGATGTCATCCAATCACGGCGTTGAACTCATCCACCCAGATACCGGCGATGTCGCTGCCGCTTACAAATGGCCCGCACGCAGCTATCGCGTCCTCCAGCCGCATCCCGTCTCTCAGGATTCCATCATCCTAGCTTCCTCAGACAATCTCGGCACCCAGCGAGTCCGGTTCTCAAAGAATGAAAACCAATTGGTCGGCGAGGAACAATGGACGTCTCTTCGCCTAAAGCCCGACTTCAACGACTTCGTCGTCTACCAAGACCACGCTTATGGCTTCGACGCTTCCGTTTTCACTTGCATAGACCTGGCCACTGGAGAACGAAAATGGAAAGCCGGTCGCTATGGCAAAGGCCAAGTCGTTCTCTTGGAAAATCCCGGTCTACTCCTCATCACCACTGAACAGGGAGAGGTCGTCCTCCTCAAGGCATCTCCTGATGACCACACGGAACTCGGTCGATTCAAAGCACTTGAAGGCAAGACATGGAATCACCCAGCCATCGCTGGAGACCGTCTCTACCTGCGCAATGCCCAAGAGGCAGCCGCCTTCAAGCTTCCCCTCGCGTCAAAAAAAGCCACCGATGAATGAACATCTGGGCTCCTTCTTTAAACCCGTTCACAACTCTCACCGCTCCCCTTCCAACCTTCGATCGCCTAGAGATCTGACGGACCGAGTAGTCTCCTCAACTGCATTCCACTCCCGGTAGCTCCTCCAATGAATGTCGCGTCGAGTCTCAAAACTCTAACTCACCATCAAGGATAAAAAGCTTCACGGTGTCTTTCTTGATCCCGTCATGCTTCATTGCATCCGCCGTCTCGTCCGATTCAAACCCGGTCAAGTAAGCTTCTACACTTTCAACATCAAATAAGATCGCCACCTCGTTTCCCTCCTCATGCGTTCCATATCGAATCGGACTCCTGATCGTCTGACTTTTGAACAAAGAGATATGACCCGCAAAATCCTCTTCCCATTTCTTCACATCTTCAGCTTCCCCAACAGCAATAATCTTCGGCATAACGGCACTAAATTCGTTCGTTCAAAGAAGAGTCTCGACCCTTCCTTGTCACCCGTAAACCCAAAAACTACACCGATGCTAGAGGCGCTTGCGCATTCTCCCCACACCGTACACCCGGCCGAGCCGAACAATAATACCTTCAAGAACCAATCCCAGAGCTAACGAATATCCTTTCTCACGCGATGTCACCGGTCCACTGCCGATCTACACTTCCCTTTCCGTAGAATCCCGCTCAGGATTATCACTTCCCCCTCTCTCCTCACCCGCTGCCAGTAGCACATGCAAAAGCCCCGTCCTATCATCCTTCTCATCGTCGCGATGTGCGTCACAAGCGGGCTTCTATATGGTTACAATCTCGGCGTCATCGCCGGTGCCATCCTCTTCGTCGATGATGAGTTTCGATTGTCAGGATTCTTCAAAGACACCATCGTAAGCGCCTCCTTGCTCGGCGCAATGTTCGGAGCCATCATGGGAGGCAAGCTCACCGATCGCTTCGGCCGGCGTCGCATCGTGATGCTAGGCGCCCTCATAGGGGCACTCGGCGCCGCTTCCGCAGCGTGCTCTCCGAATCCCTTCATGCTCTTTTTAAGCCGCATCATCGTCGGCACCTCTATCGGCACGCTCACTTGCGTCACCCCCCTCTTCATCGCCGAGATTTCACCCAGCCAACTCCGTGGCAGACTAGGCTCCCTCTTCTCCGTCGCCCTCACCGTCGGACTCTTGTCCGCATACCTCTCCGACTTCTCACTGCGCGGCGTCAATCACGATTGGCGATGGATGTTCGCCCTCGGCATCCTTCCCGCTTCTCTCCTCATCGCCTTTCTCAGCACCTTGCCCGAAAGCCCTCGCTGGCTCGTCGCACACGAAATGCTCGATCAAGCCCGAACCGTCCTCCGGCGTATCACAGGAAAATCAGATATTGAAAGTGACCTCGCTCAAATCCAAAGCGCCCTCACCAACCAAAAGAGTCGATGGTCCGATCTTATCAGCCCTTTCTATCGAAAAGCACTTCTCGCTGGCGTAGGCGTCGCCGTTAGCCGTCACGCTACGGGTGTCGCGATCGCTACTTTTTGGGCACCCCAGATATTCAAGATCGCCGGCTTCAAAAATCGCTCCGTCGACCTCCTCGGCACCGTCGGCGTCGGTGTCGCCTTCTTCATATTCGGCCTCATCGGACTCTGGCTCGTTGACCGGCTCGGCCGCCGGCCTCTCATGCTCGGAGGACTCGTCGGTATGGTCTTCGCCCTCATAGCTCTCGCCCTGCTTTTCCAATCAACGGATATGTCCGGCGTCACCGGAAAGTTTGCCGTCGTCGCCTTCATGATCTTTGTGGCCGCCTTCACGGCAGGCCCCGGTGTCGTCGTCTTCCTGCTCGTTTCAGAAATCCTTCCCCTCCAAATCCGTGGCCTCGGCATGGGCATCGCCAATGTCGCCCTCTGGGGAACCTACCTCCTCTCGACGATGACGTTTCCCATGCTCCTCAACGCCGCCGGAGACTCCGGTGCATTCCTCACTTACGCTGCCATCGGAACCATCGCCTGGCTCTTTGTCTTCTTCCTCATCCCCGAGACCAAGGGACGCACCCTGGAGGATATTGAAGCCGGATGGAAAACCTGATCTTTCTCCAACTCACTCGGCAGAAGTCCCGGTAAAGAAAGCGCCGATAAGGGCAAATACGAAAAGCAAAATAAGAATCCCCAGCAATATCCACATGATCACGGAGGTCTTGTATTTGATGTGCGGAGTCTCGGCGATCACGTCTTTGTATCCATCGGACAATACCATCCCGCCCTTCTTGCAAAAAACGAGATAGAGAATGTAAGCATTGATGATGGTCCCCAAGGGAAAGCCGATCAAACCGATGCCGGATATGATACCGACAGGAATCTTCGCCCACTTCCTCAGCTTCCGAAGGGCAGTGCCCGTCCAAAGCTGGAGCCCACCTAAGAGTAGAAGCACCAAAGCGATGCCCATTCCGAGCACCGGTTCGTCTTCACTATCAAAAAGGCCAACCAGCCCCGCCACCACCACAATCGCTCCGCCAAGCCAATACAGCAAGCCAATCGACCGCACAGAAGCCTCATGCTTGATGTGCTCTTGCCTAATCTGATCGGCCTCTGGAGCCGAATCCGCTACGGCACTTACTTCCTGAGACGTCGGCGGGCGGTAAGGACTTTCCTCCATCTAATCCAGTTAAATCAACTATCCCTACCTCGTCGAGCCTAACTTGGACATAGTTCCAAAGAAGTACCCGGAGAATACTTGAGGGTGGCTAGTTGCTCTCACCCACCAACACTGGCCCCGGTGCATTTACCTTTGTCGCGCCCCGCTCTGCCCCCGCAAACTCACGATGCTTCCACTCTTTCCTCGAGCCTTTACCCCTCTCATCCCCATGCAAACCCTCTCGATCCGGCGTCGGATCTGATGGCACACTGTCTCTGGTCTCTTCCTGCCAAAGCGCCAGTAACCCCCGCATCCGCTCCAAGGTTTCCCGATGCCGTTCATCGCTCGCCAAATTCACAAACTGATGCGGATCTTCCTTCACGTTGAATAACATCTCGTCCGGCTGCGGAGCCTGCGTCAACAACGCCTGCGCCTCGCTCAAATCACCCGCCGCCGCGGCATCCCACAATTCCTTTGCCGCCCCAAACTTGTTCGTCCATGACGATTCTCCCGACGTGTTGTGCAACTCCGGCCACGCATTCCATATATACAACCAATCCCCCATCCGCACGGCTCGCTCGTGCGTCCGGTAGACATGCCAGTTGCGCTCCGAAAAAGCCACATCTCGAACCTCTGCCGTCGGATCACTCAATACCGCAGCAAAACTCACACCCTGTATCGTCTCCGGTATTTCCACCTCCGCCAAATCCAAGATCGTCGCGGCAAAATCTACCGACGAAACCATCGAATCAGTCCTTCCCGCTTCCAGGCCGGGCCCCGCTACAATCAATGGCGTCCGAATCCCACTATCATACAGATACGTCTTGCACCGCGGAAAGGGCCGTCCGTTATCCGCGCAGTAAATGAAATACGTATTGTCCGCAATTCCTTGCGCCTCCAGTTCCCTCATGACCTCTCCCGCATAGTAATCCGTCCGACTCACCTCGTGATAATACCCCGCCAATTCCTCACGCGTCAGCGGCCCGTCATACAACATCGGAGGCACCGGCACCGTCACCGGGTCATATACCGGAGCCTTGTCATCGATCGTGAACGCGGCATGGGCGTCATGCGAGCCAAACCAAAAAAAGAATGGCCGATCCTTGGGCCGCTCTCTCAAATGCTTCACCCACTTTTCACTCCCCGCCGGCTTGCTGTCCGAACTGCCAGCAAATCCCAAGTCCTCCGCCTCCCCCATGTGATTCTTCCCTGACAAAAACGTGTGATACCCCGCATCCCGTAACCCTTGCACGAATGTATACTGATCCGCCGGTAATCGGCTATGCAGTTCCGGCGCCCCCGTGTTGTGCGGATAGCGGCCGGTGATGATCGAACACCGGCTCGGAGAACAGGAACTGATCGTCAGATAAGCACGCTCAAAAACCAGGGCCCTTTCCGAAATCGCGTCCAAGTTAGGCGTCTCCACCACTTCACTCCCATAACAACCCAAATCCTCCGGAGAAATATCATCCGTTATGAAAAACACAAAATTCGGCGGCCCCTCATTCCCCCTTCCCAGATCAATAGCCGAAAAAAACACCAACAAAATCGACAATAACGCTCGCCTGCTTCTCATCCTCCCTGAAACGCCAACACGAAGTCGGCCCTGTCATTCAAACCCGAATAAACATTCGTGTCCATTCACGCCTATTCGTGGTTAACTCCCTCGTGCCCCTCTTAACCGAGCAAAATCGAAAATGGTGGATCCTCGCCGCCATGGGCGGAGTGCTCGGCCTCGTTGTCCTCGACGAAATGGTGGTCGGCGTCGCCCTTCCCACGATGCGACGCGATCTCTCAATGTCTGAAATCACCTCCCACTGGGTCGTGAACGCCTACCTCCTCGTCTTCACCTGCCTCTCCGCGGTGGGCGGTAAACTGGGCGACATTTTTAACATCCGCCGCTTGATCTGCATTGGCGTCGCCATTTTCGGAGTCGCCTCCCTCGCCTGCGGCCTCGCGAGCTCACCCGCCACCCTCATTACCGCCCGCGCCGTCCAAGGCCTCGGCGCCGCTATCATCTTCCCAAATGGTATCGCTCTCATCAACCAAGTCTTCCCACCCGAACAGCGCGGCCTCGCGTTCGGCATCCAAACTGCCTGCGGCGGCACCTTCATGGCCCTCGGCCCCCTCGTCGGAGGCTTCTTCACCGAGACGCTATCATGGCGATGGATCTTTTGGATCAATATACCCGCCATCATCATCATTACCCTCATCCTCATCCTTGCGAAAACGAAAGACGAAGCACAGTCCGGTAGCCGCAAGCCCTTCGACTTCCTCGGACTGTCTCTTCTCATCCCCGGCCTCACCGCCCTTGTCCTCGGATTCATGCAGGCACCCGATTGGGGGTGGACATCGACGGTCACTCTCTCACTCCTCGCCGGCGGCGCAGTCGTTACCACGCTCTTCGTAATCACCGAGTTGCGCAAACCCAGCCCTCTCATCGAACTTGACCTCCTGAAAGTGCATCCCTTCTTCAATGGCAACTACATGATCTTCGTGGCGCAAATCGACAAAGCCACGCTTGTGGTCTTCGGTGCCCTCTACATCCAACGCCACCTCGATATGACCGCCCTCCAAGCCGGTCTCGCCCTCACCCCCGCAGTGATCCCACTCACCTTTGTTGCCATCATCGCCGGAAAATTTTGCGATCGGTTCGGCAACCGTGGCCCCGCACTCTACGGTGCCGGCATGAATGCCGCAGCCATCATCGCCTTCGGCATCGGCGCTACCTTCGACTCCTATTACGCCATCCTTCCCGCCCTTCTCATGTGGGGTTGCTCGTTGCCCTTCGTCTTCGTCCCCGCTCGCCATGCCCTCATGAGCGCCATTCCCCATCACAAAAGCGGTCAGGCCGGCGGCATCAATCTCACGGCCCAATTCCTCGGCTCCACGGTGGGCATCACCATTGGCAGCGCCCTCCTCGCCATGACCCAGAACTTCCCGCTTATCTTCCTCGTCGCCGGGTCCATCGCCATGACATCTCTCATCACTACCTTCTTCAGCAAAAGAGCAACCCATCCCTCTTCACCCTAGCCGATCCCCCCGCCTAAGGCCCTTCCGGTAGCAGCGAGCAGCCCGCTCGATCAAAGCTCCTCGACCAAATCCTGAGTGGCCTTCCTTTCCTTCCAGAAAAATCAAACCCGCGGCGCACGCCCATTGTTTCGTGCCACCCGCGCACCCCACTCCAGCAAGCTCTTGCTGCAGTCATCCCGGTCAATCATCACTTCAATCAACACCGGGCCCTCATGCCCTAACGCCTGATCCACCGCCGTAGCCAACTCATCCCCTGTCGCCGCTTGCAAACCCAGCCCATTCCCGTCTCCGGCACTGAACACTTCCATCAGTCCCGCATAATCCCAGTTCTTGATCTTGTTGTATGGCCCGTCATGAATCTCAACTTCAATGGTATACCCCCCGTTGTTGATCACGAAGATGATCGGACGCAATTCCTGCCGAATCATCGTCGACACTTCCTGTGCCGTCAGTTGAAAAGAACCATCCCCGATCAACGCGATTACTCGCCGTTCCTTCCCCGCTCCCAAGGCATACCCGGCCGTCGCTCCCACCGACCAACCAATCGACCCGTATTGCATCTGAATCTCAAAGGCCGCCCCATCCGGCAAATCCAAATTGATCCCATTGAACCAAGAGTCCCCTGTCTCGGCAACTACCGCAGAATCCTTTTCCAACATCCCTTGCACGCACGAAAATAATTGTCGGGTCGTCAACGCCCCCGCCCCGGTGACAGCCTTTAACTGCTTTTTCTCAGGCCGAATCCGATTATATCCCTCCAAAGATGCCCCGTTAGCCCTCACTTTGCCCGCCAAGGCCTCCAAAAATTCCGGTAAAGCCACCCGATTGTAAGTCGCACCCGGCATCCGCACGCTTTCCGGAGTCACATCAATCATCTTGGCAGGCGTCAATAACGCCGCATGCCCACAGGTCGTGTAATCAGTAAACGTTCCCCCAGCCACCAAACACAAGTCCGATGACTCCACGGTCTCGCCACACCCCTCGTCACTCACCGGGCCCCAGTAAGTCCCCATGTAGGAATCATGCGCCTCACTAAACAGCCCCTTTGCATTCGGCATCACTCCTACCGCATAGCCCGAAACATCCGCAAGCTTTCGAAACGCGTCCACCGCCCCCCAAGAACGCATCTTCACGCCCGCTAACAACACCGGCTTGACCGCTCCGTTCAATAATTCCGTCGCATGCGCGACCGCTGCTTCCAATGACAACGGATCACTCGTCGGCGGCCCCTCAAATCGACGGGGCCTCGGCATCGAGGTGGGCGCCGAGGCAATGTTGCACGCCACTTCCAAATACACCGGCTTGCGCTCTCGCAACGCCGTCTCAATCGCCCGATCGATCTGCCGCGGCGCCTCGTGCGAATGTCGAATCATCACCGCGTCGGCCGTCACATGAGAAAAAATCTCACGCTGGTAACCGTAATCCACCTTCCCGATGGTGTGATGCAGCAACTCATACTCCGCCTCCGAATTGGTGTTCGGCCCACCCGAGATCACAATCACCGGCAAATCCTCAGCATAGGCTCCCGCCACCGCATTTAACAAACTCAATCCGCCCACACTATAGGTCACCACCACCGCCGCAGCTCCCCCAGTCGCCCGCGCATACCCGTCCGCCGCATACCCGGCATTTAATTCGTTGCAGCAACCCACCATCTCCATCTCCGCGTTCTTCAACATCTCATCCAGCAACACGAGGTTGTAATCCCCCGGCACCGTAAAGTAATGCTTCAACCCAATCTCCTGTAGCCGCGTCGCAAGATAGGATCCTATCGTCGATACCGCACTCTCAGCCATCGCATTCTCCCAAATCAATTATTCAGCACCACCCACAAAAACCGTCTCCCCCAAACTCAATCAAAAACATTGCCATGCGCGTACCGCTCATCGTTCCCCGCCGCAGCCGTCAATTCCGCCACGTTGTCCTTCGTGAAAAACCCCTGAAAATTGAAACACCGCTCAACATATTCCGTAATAATGATGCTGTAGGGAGAATGCTTTGAAAAAATCTGCTTCAAATTCGGCGAGTCTTTGCACTCACCGACAACTTTGTTCAGAAATGGAATGCCCTCTTCCGCCAAAGACTCGACCACATAATCAACGTTCTTTTCTCGCTTCGGCTCATAATCTCCATCACGCACCTCATATGCCCAATGGTGCAACCGACGACCGAAATTCCGAACAAAATTCTCCGTCGGCATCGGCAAACCTTCGAAGGAATTGACGAATGACGGTGTGTTGTTCGCCGTAAATACCTTCGCCGGCGAATGCTTGTCATCCTCCACTGTCGGGTGACGAGTGACATTCGTCGACGAGTTCATTTCCGAAATGTTGTATGCCCCCCAGAAGTAGTAAGGAGACATCGTCAGAAACTCAAGAATCGCATCCTCCCGCTCCCCGGCCAGTATGCGCGTCGCCAAGTGATCCAATCCCAAAATTTTGTCCGCAAATCCGAGATGATGAAATTTCTCATCCATCTTCGCCAACTCCCCCTTCTCCTCCGAGTTCAACTCCAATCTTCGACCCAACTTCAAGGCGTCAAAATCATGCAGGTCCGTCGCCGAATAGCCGACCTTGTTCCCCGTGAAGTCCGACATAAACGTAAAAGCAAAATGACCATTGGTGAAAAAATCGTTGCGTACATCTTCACCGCTCGTGAACCGAATCTCATGCGACGTCAATATCTTCCCCGTTTCTCGCAAATCCTTGCACTGATAAATCTCTCCCACATATCGCCCGTTTGCCTTCGCGCGGGCATTCGGATACTGCTTGTTCATCCGTGTTAACTCATCCTCATACGCCAGATCGTGCGGTTCCAACACAAACAAAAGAGGCTGCTTGGATGCCACCTCCAATGGGCATTTCAAAATATAAATAGTGTGCGTGTCGGTGGTGTAGGAAGCCTGCAGACGATATGGCGTCATCAAGTAAACTTCACTCAGGTAGGCAATGGCATCGTCGGCATCCACAGAGATCACCACCGCCGCCATGTTCCCTAGCAAATCGTTGAGCCCACTCGACTCGCGCCGTTCGTAAATCTTGAGACGATACTCGTTAAATTCATCCGAGTTCTTCTTGTCTCCCACCGGTTCGTAATTCAGCACATCAACACTCATTGTCTTACTCTCTTAATCGATAAGGCCGATAGCTCGGCTCCCAAGTCTTCTCATCCACCAGCGCCGCGACATCGCCTCCCTTCGCCATGCCCTCCTTCTGGGCTTCTTCCCCCACCGCAATCGCGATGCTCCGACTCACCGTCCGCACATCATCCAATGATGGTAACAAGGACGCCCCTGCATCGCGCAACGCCGGTGACGCATCGCGCAAAGCACACGCCGCTGCCATAAACATTTCCTCCGTTACCCGGTTGGCCCCAGTCGCTAGTATGCCCAATCCCATCGCCGGAAAAATGTAGCTGTTGTTGCACTGTGCAATTGGAATCTCCCGTCCCTCAAAAAAAATCGGCTCAAACGGACTCCCCGTCGCAATCAATGCATTACCCCCAGTCCATTCCAGCAATTGCTGCGGCGTCGCTTCAATGCGAGAAGTCGGATTCGACAATGGAAATATAATCGGACGCTCCACATGCATCGCCATCTCACGGATGATCGCTTCCGGAAAACTATCAGCGTGCCCGGTTAATCCAATCAGTATCGTCGGCTTCACATTCGCCACCACATCGGCAAAACTAAACTCGCCGTTGCCACCGCTCGATTTCCAGCCTTCCAAATTCGCACGACTCTGCAACAAGTCTCTCTGAAAAGGAAGGACATCGGTGAGGCCATCATGCATCAAACCATTGATATCCACGAGAAAGATCCGTGCCCGCGCTTCCTCGTCTCCCAAACCTTCCTCCACCATTGCACGCACCAGTTGCTCACTCACGCCACACCCCGCAGACCCCGCTCCTAATACACAAACCCGCTGCCCAGTCAGAGGCTCTCCGGTCACCGCCACCGCCGATAACAAGGCACCCGTCGTCACCGCAGCTGTGCCTTGAATATCATCGTTGAAGGTGCACAAGTCATCACGATATCGCTCAAGCAACCGTCCCGCATCACGACCTGCAAAATCCTCCCACTGCAACAAGACATTCGGAAACGTCTCCTTTACCGCTGCCACAAACTGGTCGACAAAGGCGTCATACTCCTCACCTCGTATCCGCTCATGACGCCAACCAATATACTCCGGATCATTCAATCGCTCCTCATTATTCGTCCCCGCATCCAGCAAAATCGGTAAAGTCGTCCCCGGATCAATCCCCCCAATCGCCGTATATAACGACAACTTGCCAATCGGTATCCCCATCCCGCCTGCCCCCTGGTCGCCCAATCCCAATATTCGCTCTCCATCCGTCACCACAATCACCTCCGTCTCCTCACACGCACAGTTCCTCAGGATCTCACATATCCGGTCACGGTTCGGATACGATATAAACAACCCACGCGGCCGACGGTATATATGACTGAACTGTTGACACGCCTCCCCCACCACCGGCGTGTAAATGATCGGCATCATCTCCGTGATGTGATCCAGAATCACCCGGTAAAAAAGGGTCTCGTTTTCGTCCTGGAGATTCCGCAGATACACATGCTTGCCCAGATCCGTCGCCTGCTCCAAATAAGCCTCGTAACACCGCGCCGCCTGCACATCAATCGATTCCACATGCGGCGGTAGTAATCCCAATAACCCAAGCTCCCGGCGCTCCACATCACTGAAAGCCGTCCCTTTGTTCCACAGCGAAGTCTCCAACAAACGCTGCCGCGTCACCGATACCTCAAGGGGCTCCTCTGCGCTATGCCCGTCATTCGTCCCCACACTCATTCTTCAAATCAGATCCCTCTCCACCACCCGGATCCACTCTCAAAAGGAGCCGAGAAATCTCTTTCAAAAATACCCAACCGTCACCCCCCTTGCAACCCCTCTCGCACCAATCTTGCCCTGACCATCAAGTTCAACAATCCAAACCCCCTTCCGCGACCCGCTTCGCCTATCTGCGCATCGACGCACTGGAAGAGCAACCACCCGAGTCAATCCTACTGATACAAATGCGCGATTCCTCCCATGCTCGCCATCACCCGTTCGAGCGTCAATACCCCCACCAAATTCACCGCCAAACCGTCTGTTCCCTCTCGCATCACCATCACCACTCTCGCATCCGCCCGATGCAAGGACGCCATTACATCCACGACAGTCGCCGTCTTCGGTAAACAGACAAATCGCCGCTCCAACTCCCCCTCTCGAGTGCCCAATATCTCGCCTCGTACACCCGATATCCGGTCCCCCTCCAGCACCACCTCCAACTGCCCCGATGCCTCCTCGTGCGGCCCCACCGATTTGAACTCCCTCTCCATCAATATCTCCGCCGTTTCCGCCCGCGGCATCGCCGAAGCCATTCCCTCCGGCACCGCTTTACCGCGCCGTAATAACTTCATCGTGTAAATACTCGCCGGGCAAAGACGCTTACGCACCGCCGTGCAAACTGCCACCGTAATCAGCACTGGCAACACCGCGTGCAAATCACGCGTCATCTCAAAGATCATCACCGAACCCGTCGCCACCGCCCCTGTCGTTCCCCCAATCATCGCTGCCATGCCCGCCACCGCAAACAACGATGGCTCAATCGGAAAATTCGAATCAATCGATTGCATCATGGCACCCAAACAGCCCCCCAATCCCGCACCAATAAACAATCCCGGCGAAAACACACCCCCCGACGCTCCCGATCCCAGAGTCAAGGCTGTCGCCAATAACTTTAGAGCGACTAACAATATTAAAAACCAGGGCGAACTCAGAATGCCCGACAGAATATCACCAATCGTGGCGTATCCCACCCCCTGCACATAATAGTGCCCCGCCTTCTCCATCAGCAGGTAAATCATTACTCCCACGATCAACATCCCAAACATATGCCGCGTATATTGATTGCCCGGCATCCGGTCAAAGAGATCTTCCGTCCAGTAAATCGACTTCACAAACAAAGCCGCGACAAATCCTAGGACCAAACCAAAACCCAGGAGTATCGGTAATACATAAAAATTAATGGGCTGCACCGGCGCCTCCGTCAGCGCCGGAATATCAAACGCCGGATCCATTCCCAAAAAAACCCGCCCGATATAAGTCGCCGTCGCCGTCGCGATGAACACTGGTAAAATCGTCCGCGCGCGAATCGACGTCATCATGAGTTCCATCGCAAATACAACCCCTCCCAAAGGCGTGTTGAAAGTCGCCGCAATACCCGCACCCGCGCCCGCCGCGATTAAGTTCACACGCTGACATGCCGGCATCCGAACCCATTGCCCCAAGGTCGATCCAAAGGCCGCCCCGATCTGAATAATCGGCCCCTCCCGACCCACCGAACCTCCGCTCCCAATTGACAGGGCCGACGCCAATGACTTCACCACCGCCACCATTGGACGAATCCGCCCATCATTGTAGTAAATCGCATCCATTACCTCCGGCACCCCGTGCCCTTTCGCCTCAGGCGCAAAAGTCTTCACAAGGAATACCACCCCAATCGATCCCAGAACCGGCACCAGAATCACTCCGGGTCCCCACGGCCCAGGTGGCGTATGAACGCTCGCATCATAATACAATGAAAAGTTTCCAAGAAACAAAAGGTTGTGAAAAAAACCAATCATCATTCGGAATACAACTGCGCCAAATCCGCCAATGATTCCTACCAAGACCCCTAACACCCCCATTACCCAGAGGCTCAACGCCGGCGGTTCATCCGCCATCCCTTCTCGCTCTTCTACCACTGCCCGTCGTCTTATCGTTGCCGATTCTGCAGTTCGCCGGCGGGCGAATCAAGCCGCGTCTCCCCCATTTCATCCGACGCCTCCGCAAGCGCCCGCCTCGTCATCCGCGCAATCCAAATCATCCCCACTACACACACAACAAAGCCACCAATCGTGACCACACTTTGTATCACACTATGGTGATGAACACCGCCGGCCAAACTCGCAACATGTGCACTCACATAACCAAAATATACTTCCACAAAAAGCCCTGGCACTAAGGCCGCCAAGCCAATCAAAAACGTCCGCACCCGAATTTGACTGACGCCAAGCGTGTAGCTCACCGTCACAGGACTGATCGGCGCAAGCCGAAGCAACAAAACCAACCTCAACCCCCCTTCGTTCGCCGCTTGTTCCACCGCCCGCAACTTCGTGTGCCGATTCATGAATCGCCGAAACGGCTCGCGCATCACACGACGTGACAACCAAAAGTTCAAAATCGCCGTCAACACTACTCCTGTCACCAATAACACCGTTCCCCACCACAACCCATACATCACGCCCGCAACCAGACCAAACACGGAGTCCGGAAAGAAAAATGATGTCAGAACAATCAGCGCAACCAAGTAAAAAACGGGCCCCCATACCCCCAACTCATCCACAAACTTCTCGAAGTCCCGAATGTCCTCCTTCGCATGCGTGCCCACCAAGACCGCGACCCACAGCACCAATAGTATAATCACCACGCGCAACAACAACACCGGCCATCCACCGCGATGACGCGATATCAAGCGCCAACCACCTTTCTTCTTTCCTCCCCCCTGCTTCTTCGTCATTACGCTCGAATCGGCGCGGAATGAAACGTGTCCGCTGATGCCACTTCCCAATGCCGCTTAAACTGAGGATGATCACATCCCGCCAACAGTTCACCCTCTTTAAGAAAATCCAACGCCCGGTCATAGGTCGCAATCTCAGTCGGACTCTTCCGCTTATACACATGCCACGGCTCTAGCTCTCGCGGTGACTCCAATCCCATCGCCGCTATCAATTCCACCAACGCTTCCATCGTGTTGTGATGAAAATGATACACCCGCTCCGCTTTGTCCGGAACATACAAGGCCCGCTGCCGCACGTGGTCCTGCGTCGCCACCCCCACCGGACACTCGTTCGTATGACACCGCTGAGACTGGATACAACCCACCGCCATCATGAATCCACGCGCCACGTTGCACCAATCCGCGCCAATCGCCAAGTTCCGAACCAAGTGCGCCGCCGTCACCACCTTCCCCGCACAAGCAATCTTCACGTGCTCGCGTAAACCACATCCGACCAGAGAGTTGTGCACAAACACTAACCCATCCACCAACGGCATTCCCAACCCATTCGAAAACTCCAGTGGCGCCGCTCCCGTCCCGCCCTCTCCTCCGTCCACGTTGATGAAATCCGGCAACATTCCCGTCTCCACCATCGCTTTGCAAATGCCCAGAAACTCATTCCGATGTCCCACACACAGTTTGAACCCAACCGGCTTACCGCCACTCAACTCCCGCAACCTCTGCACCCACTCACAAAGCTCCCGCGGCGTCGAAAAGGTGCTGTGCCCCGGAGGCGAAATGCAATCCTGACCCATCTTCACCCGCCGCGTCTGCGCAATCTCCTCGGTAATCTTGGCCGCCGGCAATACCCCCCCATGCCCAGGCTTCGCTCCTTGCGAAATCTTGATCTCAATCATCTTCACCTGATCCAATGTCGCCCCCTCCTGGAAATACTCCTCGTTGAACGTGCCGTCGTCGTTGCGGCACCCAAAGTATCCCGTCCCAATCTGCCACACGAGATCCCCGCCTGGCTCCTTGTGATACGGACTGATACCCCCCTCGCCCGTCCAATGCGCAAAGCCCGCCCGCTTCGCCCCGCGATTCAAAGCCATGATCGCATTCGGACTCAAAGCGCCAAAACTCATCGATGAAATATTCATCAACGAACACGAGTAAGGCTGCTGGCAATCCGGCCCTCCCACCTTTGTCCGAAAATGCTCTTCCGCCTTCGGCTTTGGACTGATCGAGTGACTCGCCCACTCATACTCCTCACTGTAAACATCCAACTCCGTCCCAAACGGCTTCAACCCCTCGATGTCCTTCGCCCGCCGATAAACAATCGATCGCTGATCCCGATTAAACGGACGTCCGTCCGTATTGCTCTCGACAAAATACTGGTGGATCTCCGGCGCAATGTCCTCCTGCCAAAATCGCAAGTGCGCCAAAATAGGATAATTGCGCGTGATGCTGTGCCGCGTTTGTAAAATATCCCACGTCCCCATCAATGCCAGCGGCCCGAACACCACCACTCCCAAGAAACACCAAGGGCTGATCACCACACCCAAAACAATGAAGATCACCGCTGCAACGACGGTCATCCCGTAAACAAGAAATCTCATTGCTTCGCTGGTTCCGTCTCCGCCGTCGCCTCCGCTCCCGCCAAAGGCTCAACCGGTTTATCCCGTCGCGTTTGCAAGAAATCTACAATCTTCCCCAAATCCTTCGATGTCAACGCAGGAGCAAACGCAGGCATGTTGTGCCCGCCATTGTTAATCCGAATAATCAGGTCTTCACGGGTCAACAATTGCCCGATATCCGATAGCTCCGGCCCCCGATGCCCCCCATATCCATCAATGTTGTGACAATACAAACACCCCTTCGTATGCATCAACGCCGCGCCTTCTACCACATCCGGATCCTTCGTCCCCACCACATCGGCTGGCAACGGCTCCACCCCGAAGTCCGGTGACCACGGTTCCTTATACCCATACACCGACAAGATCGCGATCCCTATGACTGACGCCAAAACGATACCTACAGCCCATGGACGCTTCGACGGCGCACGCTCCCCCTTGTTAAACAACAACGGTAAACCATACAAAACCACCACCGCCAAAATCGGACCGCCAATGATCACCCACGTCTCAAAGTTCCGGGGCAACATCGAGAGAATCGCGAAATACCACCAAAAATACCAGTCCGGCATCGGGTTCGCGTTGATGCTGCTCGGATTGGGCGCATTCTCCAAAGTCGGCGCCCCGAACACCCACGCACAAATCAAAATCCCTACGACCACGATAAAAGAAAAGACCGCGTCACGCCACGCCGCCACCGGCCAAAATGGCACACCCGTCTTCTTCAACCGCTTCTCGTAATCCTCCCGATAGGTCTTCGGCTCCACCGGCTGCCCCACTTTCGGCATCTCCGAGATCCCATTGCGCAATACCAGCCACAAGTGCAGGGCAATGCCCGCCATAATCATCCCCGGCAAAATAAAAACATGGATCACAAAAAATCGACTCAAAGTCGCTCCCCCAATCGTCTCTCCCCCCAAGATAAACCGCGCAATAAACGGACCCACCACCGGCGCTCGTGACGCCATCTCCGCACCCACCATCACCGACCAAACACCATTGGCGTCCCACCGCAGCAACTGCCCCGTGAAACCCATCCCCAAAACAAAAAACAAAAGCGTGATCCCACTCATCCAGTTCATCTCTCGCGGATATTTGTAAGCCGCATGCAGAAACACCTGCACCATGTGAATCACCGCCATCATGATCATCACCGATGAGCCGAAGAAATGCATGCCCCGCAAAAGCGCCCCAAATGGAGCTTCATTCTGAATGTATGTCAGACTCTCATACGCCTCACTCCCCGAAGGCACATACATCATCGCAAGACAGATGCCCGTGACCACCTGCACCGCGAATGCACACAACGTCGCGCTTCCGAAGACATACCACCACTTCGCGTCCCGCGGCACGATGTGCGTTAACATCGGCAGCATCGTCTCCGTAAACCCGATCCGCTCATCCACCCACCCCCAGGCCACCATTGCTCCTTCTTTGATCTTCATTTCGTCAATGGCACCGGACTCGTCTCAATCTGAACCGCCCCGTCCTTCACCCGCACTGGATAACGATGCAACGGCAAAGGCGGAGGCCCCGCCGCCACCGAGCCATCCTTGTAATAAACGCCGCCATGACAGGGACACATGAACAACTCCGCCCCCTCCACCCATCGCACCGGACATCCCAGATGCCGACAGTTGATCGAAAACGCGACAAATTCTTCCTCTCCTTCCCGCCGTAACCAGGACGCCGTTGTCGCCGTCAATCCCGACCAAGGCAGGGGAGTCGAATCCTCAAAGGTCACCAGCTTGGTCTCACCAATGGCAATGTCATCAAGCTGAACAACATCCCGCCACAACCGCGGCGGACGCCGAAAAATCGGCGCCATGACAAATCCCACGCCCGGCAAGGTAATCAATGCCCCAATGATCGCCCCAAGCGTGATCGAGAGCCTCGTAAAGAACTTTCGCCGCTCCGGACTCACGGAACACGGACACTCTTCCCCATCTGGCCGCTCCTCATCCGCCGTCATGAGCCGTCGTCGTCCTCCTCTTTCCAATTCCCACGAATCTCACCAACCCACTTGCCCAATGCATACGCAATCAGCCCCGCTCCCATCACCGTTGCCGGCCACAGCGTCAAGGATCCCCAAAAGAAAAACATGATGCCCATCGCCATCGCCGCAGGAGCATAGGTCGGCCCCGGAGCAACTTCTTTCGGTTCATCTTCCTCGTCCGTTTCCATTATCTATCCAATTACTTTACGCTCTCTCCCGCTCGAAAGTTCTCGCTCTCCACCACTTCGTCTTCCTCACCCGCGTACCAACGCCGGCAAACCGCCACAATCGCCCCCGCATACAAGACACAAGGTGGCACCCACATCAGTAAGCCCCCTAAACGCTGATCCATCCGCGCCGAAAAACCTCCCAACCGCACCGCCTCCAGAAGACCCGTCCCCGCCGCCGGCCGCGCAAACACCGGACAAACAGAAATCGGCGTAAAGGTCAGGTAAATCCCTAACAAAGTGCAGCCGACACAAGCCGTGAACAGATACAACGCCGCCGATGCCGGCGCCAAGCGTTGCGCCTTCATCGGAGAAAATACCGGCCACCAAAAAAACAATCCCGCCACAACAAAGGTCACATCCTGGAAAACACCCAACCAACTGCTCTGCAAAGAAGCACTACACAAGGTCGGCACGTGCCATACCCACATCACACTCAAACCCAAAGCCCAGCCCACCGGCGAAAAAGACAACAAACGCCCCCATGGTTCCACCCGCGGTCGCGCCAGCCACTCCTCCATCCGCTCCCGCGGCAAACTTAGCAAAAAACAAAGCGGCACCAACAATAGCAATACCAAGTGCTGAATCATGTGCGCCGTGAACATCACCCCGTCCGCCAATTCAGCCACCGGCGACACATAAGCCACCACCAACCCCGCAAGCGAACCCGCCAACCACCAACTCCGCCGCTCCATCCTGCCTCCAAAAAACGCCCAATATCCCACCAGCACAGCAGCAATCACCAGCCAAATGGGCGACGCCCAAGACCAAAGACCAACGATCTCATTCCATACCCCTCCCATCACTGCAACACCCTCAAATAGATGATCGCGAATACAAAAATCCAAACGACATCAACAAAATGCCAATAAATCCCCGCCGCAGAAAAAATGTTGGCCCGCTTCTGCTTCAGTTCTCCCTTACGCCCCAGAAAATACAAAATCATCAAGGCCACGATCCCGGCAAAGACATGAAACCCATGAAAGCCCGTCACCGTGAAAAACGTCGACGCAAACAGATTCGAATTGATCGTAACGCCGCTCCGAATCAGTCCCGCATACTCAATCGCTTGCCCGCCCAAAAACACCAACCCCATCACAACCGTAATCAATAACCAACGCAAAAATCCCTTCTGATCCCCTCCCCGCAACGCCCGCTCGGCAAACCAGAACGTCACGCTGCTTCCCAACAAGATGACGGTAAACAAAGCCGTCCGCGGAACATCCAATGGAGACGGACCGTCCAATCCGCCGCGATCCCCGCTGTTGAAAACCACAAAGGATACTAGTAGCAGAATAAAAAAGACCGCTTCCGAAGCCACAAAGGCACCCATCGCAACCTTGCCCTTGAACGGTCGCCACCCCCCATCCTCCGGCGTCTTCGCCGACTTCCAATCCGCCAGGTCCGGGTGATCCCGGTCCCAAACCGGTCGCCGACTCTTGATCTCAGGTAAGCTCGTGAAATTCTCCACCGGAGGCGGCGAGGTCGTCGCCCACTCCAGGGTGAATCCACCCCAGGGATTGTCCCCCGCCACCTTGCCTTTCCGTTTGCTCACCCAAAGATTCCAAACAAATACCAGCGTCCCCAAGGCCATGAACACCGCCCCCAAAGACGAAAGTCCATTCAGAAGCGCCCACCCGGGCTCGTCACTGTAAGTGTAAACTCGCCGCGGCATCCCCATCAGACCAAGAAAATGATGAAGCATAAAAGTGAGGTTGAAGCCCAATACCCACAACACAAACTGCAGCTTCCCTAAACCCTCCGAAAGCATCCGCCCCGTCATCTTCGGAAACCAATAAAACGTCGCCGCAAACAACCCAAACACGGTCCCCCCAATCAAAACATAGTGAAAGTGACCCACCACAAAATACGTATCCGTCAGCTGCCAATCAATCGGCACCGCCGCAAACATCACCCCCGTCAATCCCCCTAACACAAACTCAACCAAAAATGCGATCGCAAACAGCATCGATACCGTTAGTCGAATCGACCCCCCCCACATCGTCGCCGTCCAGTTGAAAACCTTCACCCCCGTCGGCAAGGCAATCAACAAAGTCCCAATCGCAAAAAAGATGTCCGCAAACATCCCCAAACCCACCGCAAACATGTGGTGCGCCCACACCCCGTAACTCAACAGAAAAATCACCACCGTCGAGCCCGCCACAAAGGAATACCCATAAATCGGTTTCCGCGAAAATACCGGTATCACCTCGGAAATCATCCCAAAGGCCGGCAACACCAAAATGTAAACTTCCGGGTGGCCAAAAATCCAAAAGAAGTGCTGCCACAACAAAGCGGAACCCCCACGCGCCGGCTCGAAAAACGCCGCATCCAACCAGCGATCAATAAACAACATCGCCAAAGCCGAGTTCAAAGCCGGCAAGGCCAAAATCGTGAGCAACGCTGTGATAAATGCCATCCACGTAAACAACGGCACGCGCTGCAAACTCATCCCCGGCGCCCGCATGCTCAAAACCGTCACCGCCATGTTGATCGCCCCCGCAACAGATCCAATCCCCAGGACCAACAACGCCAAAATCCAATAATCAATGCCGCCCAACGATGAATACGGCTTCGTCGATAACGGCGCATAACTGAACCAGCCCGCGTCCGGAGCCGTGCTCGTCATAAAACTGTAATACAAAAGAAAACCACCAAACGGCAGCATCCAAAAACTCATCGCATTCAGCCTCGGAAACGCCACGTCCTTGGCCCCGATCTGCAACGGCACAAAATAATTCGCAAACCCAATCAAAACCGGCATCCCCACGAGAAAAACCATCGTCGTCCCGTGCATCGTGAACATCTGATTGAAGAAAGCCGGCGAGATAAAATCATTCTCCGGCACCGCCAACTGAATCCGGATCAGTAAGGCTTCACAGCCCCCCACCACCAAAAAGAAAACCGCCGTAAGGATATACATGATCCCCACCCGCTTGTGATCCACAGTTGTCACCCATGACAGAATCTTGCTCGTCGGAGGAACCGCCGCCTCCTCCCTCGGCGCGTCGACGCCTTTGCCACTTTCAATACGCTCTGTCGTTCCGCCGTTCACCAATTCACTATTTCAATGTCTCCAAAAACGCCACCACCTGCTGCAATTCCTCCGGATCAAACTTGAAGTTCGGCATCTTGCAGCCCGGCTTCCACTTCTGCGGATCAATCAACCACTTCTCCAAATTCTCCCGGTTGTTCACGAACACCCCGCCCCCGATCTCACCACGACTCGCAAAGTGCGTCAGATCCGGGGCAATCATCGTCGTCCCCCCCACCCCGGCAATCTTATGACAATCAATACACGTCGCCGTCTCAAAAAACTTCTGCCCCGCCAACGCCACCCCTTCCGTCGGCAACTCCGGCTTTTTCGAGTGCGCCTCCACCCAAGCCTCCCACTCCGCTTCCTCATATGCATACACCTTGAAGTTCATCCACGCGTGCACCATCCCACAAAATTCCGTGCACCTCCCCTGATAAACCCCCGGCTTCGACGCCCCAATCCAAAAGTAATTATCACGCCCGGGAATCGCATCCATCTTCCGCGACAACTGCGGCACCCAAAAACTGTGAATCACATCCTCCGATGTTAGCTTGATCCGAATCTTCTTCCCCACCGGCAAGTGCACTTCGTTCGCCGACACAATCCCATGCCCCGGATACTTCACCTCCCAAAACCACTGATGCCCACGCACTTCAATTTCTTCATCGGGCTCCTCGCCCGCATCCGGATGCGCCTGCGGCACCGCGTTCACGGTAAACACTAACTTTGCACTGATCGCTGCCAGCCACACTACAATGATCACCGGTCCCAACAACCAAAAGATTTCCTGTTTGTGACTCCCAAAGTCTTGCCTCGGCACATCACCGTTGCCGCCCGTCTTGTCTCGAAAACGAAAGACCGCCACGGTGATCAGTCCAACGACGATCAGAAAAATAACCGCGCTGATCGCGAGCACCTTCAAAAAGAGCGAGTAAATCGCCTCCGCGAAAGGCGATGCCGGATCAAACACCGGAACAACTGATGAAGCACTCTCAGCCAACCATACCATGCATGCCCCTCATGTTGCCCGCCATTTCCAGTCCGCGCAATAAGGGAAATTACAATTTCAAAAAAGAACGCGGCCGAACCGATACCAACACGCCTTCACAAAACCCTTAACAAGCTGGGATTACACATCCCAAGGCGCTCCGGAAAATCCTAAAAGACTTTTGCCGAAATAAAAAGATGGCCGCCGCCGAACAGGCCACAGAAAAACGTGAGGTCACATATCCAAGTCAATAATCCGCCCCTGAGAAGTGTCCTCCGCTTCCAACACACTCTCCTTGTTCTGAAGCTTTACCTCATACTTGACCACCCCGTCATC
>JBCDBW010000056.1:0-26545 GCA_039182965.1 Verrucomicrobiota bacterium | reverse complement strand
TCTCCGGCGGAAAGGTGGCGGTATACTTGCATTGGTTGTTTTGGTTTTGTCATCTTGATAGCCAATGCTAACTCCGCCACCTTTCCCATTCTTAAGAACGTGCACTTCATGGTATAATCCGGGAGTGTGGCAACCTCAGGAAATAGTGTAGGGGCAATTTGGACATTCTTCTATGTTACAGCAAGTAATGGTGCGTTTTTGGGTTCCACCGATAACTGGGTCCCCGGAACCTTCACCGTCCTCGGCGTCAACAACGGCAACCCCATTTGGGGCTGGCTCCAAATCGGCCTCGGTTCCACTGCAGGCAACTTCAACCCCACCATCATCAGCTTCACCTACGACGACGCCGCCACCAACGCCGATCCCTTCGAAAAACCCATCGGCGGCTTCGTCGTCCCCGAACCCTCCTCCGCCGCCCTCCTCGCCCTCGGCGCCACCGGCGTCCTCGCAAACCGCCGCAGACGACGCAAGCACAAGTCAGCCTGACGCTCGCCTCCGCCGCCACAGTTTTGGGCATGACTTCTGCTCCAAAATTGCAGAGTCTCTTCCCCATGCCTGCAAAGCCGATAGCCCCACTTGCCACGCACTGCACGAAAGTCGTCTTGTCCGCCGCAGGGACTGCAGCGGTAACAACTCTTGTCCCACAAACGTCACAAGCTGCGATTGTCACCGTCGGTGGCGACGGCGGTGTCGGTTCCACAACACTGTTCAACGACAGCGATAGAACAGATTTAGACGGGCTGCTCCTCACAAACATAGGCTACTACACCGGAACTGACTTGGCCGCTCTCCGGGGAACCAACTTCGAACTGGTCCTCTTCCCCGCCGTTCGGTCCGCCGACATGACTTCCGGCTCCCCCTTCGGAGAGTCATGGAATTTTTCAGTCTCCCTCGCCCCGTCTGAAGGGGCCATCTGGGGCTCTGATGACAACTGGGTCCCGGGAAACTTCAGGGTCAATGGCGTTAATGGAGGGAATTTGATCTGGGGCTGGCTCCACATCGAGCTCTCCCCGACCAAACCCGATTTCAACCCCACCATCATCAGCTTCACCTACGACGACGCCGCCACCAACGCCGATCCCTTCGAAAAACCCATCGGCGGCTTCGTCGTCCCCGAACCCTCCTCCGCCGCCCTCCTCGCCCTCGGCGCCACCGGGGTGCTCCTGAGGCGCCGCCGCCAAGAAAAACCGGCGTGACTTTTCCGCTCGAAGTAGATACCCTCCTCTGAGCTAATACCAATGACCGCAAAGGGACTACCCACCACCTCTGTCACCCTTGGCTCCGCCGCCACCGCCGCTGTTGCCACCCTCATCCCCCAACACGGCGACGCCGCAATCGTCACCGTCGGCGGAGACGGCGCGGTGGGCACCGTTCAGCTCTTCTCGGACGGCAGCGTTACAAACATCGGCGGACTCCTCGTCGATTTCCTCAGCTACCAGTCAAGTACCTCATTCAACCTCGTCGGAATCAACGGCAGCCAGTTCGTCCTCGCCGACGCCGTACGCTCCTCGATCTCCACGAGCGGCGGAACCCCGGCGTTAGGCTGGGTGATCTACGCCTTCACCGCCCTCGACGACGGCGCGGTGGGCAATTCCGCCGATAACTGGGTGCCCGGCCGCTTCCGGCTCAACGGGGTTAACGACACGAACCCAGTCTGGGGCTGGCTCCACATCCAACTCGAGAACCCAGTCTTCGGACAGCTCGATCCGACGATCCTCTCTTTCACATACGACGACGCCGCCACCGATGCCACCCCCTTCGCCAAACCCGTCGGCGGCTTCGTCATCCCCGAACCTTCCTCGGTATCCCTCCTCGCCCTCGGCGCCGGAGGCGTCCTCGCGAACCGGAAGCGCCGCAAGCAAACCTGACAAAGACTCATCCGAGACCACACCGAGCCCGCACGACACCGCCCAACCGGCACGCCCGACAACCACCACAGCAGTGACAATTAGGCATGACTTCTGCCGCAAAATTAGGTAGTCTTCGACCTATGCCAGTAAAGTCACCAGCCACGCGGTCAGCCACCATCGGCGCGTCAGCCGCGACCGCCGCCGCCGCAACCCTCATCCCACAGACTTCCCAAGCCGCCCTCGTCACCGTCGGCCCAGTCGGTGGCGTCGATTCCGTGGTCCTTTCGCTCGGCCAAGGCACCGACTTCGGTGGCCTCTTAACCGGAAGTTCGATCTTTTATGCATCCTTCGCCGGAGAAACCTTCGTCTTATCGGGTGGAGGCTATCTTCCCGGGGGCTTCGCTTACAGATCAACCGGCTCCTTCACGCCGACAAGCTCCGCAATAAACACTTTCTGGACATTCTTCTCTGCAAACACGGCGGCCAACGGCGCCGAACTCAGCTCTAATGACAACTGGATCGGCGGCACCTTCCTCATCAATGGCGTCAATGGCACCAATCCGGTCTGGGCTTGGCTCCACGTCGGCCTGGGCGATTCCCCGGGCAGTTTCGAACCCAACATCATCAGCCTAACCTACGACGACACCGCCACAGATGCCACCCCCTTCGCCAAACCCGTCGGCGGCTTCGTCGTCCCCGAACCTTCCTCGGTATCCCTCCTCGCCCTCGGCGCCGGAGGCGTCCTCGCCCACCGGCGACGGACAAAGGGCCAAATTTCGAAGTGACTGCCATAGTCCTTCAAGGCACTCTCCTCCTCAAAGCAAGTCTCGCATGAGCTGCGAACACCCTTCTCCCTAGTATCGACCGTCCGTCCTTAAAACTCCCGTATCCTCGCCGCCCGCGAACGCGCAAAACGCAACGAAGCCAGTCCCCTCCCCATGTCCTACCTCGAATCGATCTTCTCCCTAAAAGAAAAAACCGCCCTGATCATCGGGGGAACCGGTGAACTCTGCGGCGCCATGGCCGAGGCCCTCGCCAGCGCAGGCGCCGAAGTCATCCTTGTCGGACGCTCGGAACCCAAAGCGCAAGCACGCCTCTCAAAAATCAATGACGACGGAGGCTCCGGTCACTTCATCCCCTGCGACGTCACTAACCGCAACAGCCTCAACTCCCTCCTCGAAAGCGCCCTCGGTCAGTCCAGCCAAATCGACATCCTCGTCAATGGCGCCGGCACCAACTCCCCCACCCCCTTCCTCGAAATCACCGAAGAAGAATACCAGTCCATCATGGACACGAACACCAAAGCCGTCCTCCTCACCTGCCAGGTCTTCGGAAAATACTTCCTCGATCACAAAATCCCCGGCTCCATTATCAACGTCGGATCCATGTCCGGCCTCATCCCCCTCTCCCGCGTCTTCACCTACTCCATGACCAAGGCCGCCGTCCATAACCTCTCCAAAAACCTCGCCCGCGAATGGGCCCCCCACAACATCCGCGTGAATACCATCGTCCCCGGCTTCTTCCCCGCCGAACAAAATCGCAAGGTCCTTACCGAAGACCGCGTCGCCGATATCATGCGTCACACCCCCGCCAATCGCTTCGGCGAAGCCCACGAACTCGCCGGCGCCACACTCCTCCTCGCCTCAAACAAAGCTTCCTCATTCATCACCGGCACCGAAATCATCGTCGACGGCGGCTACGCCGCCATGACCATCTAGGTGAGCCCCTGGTCAATCATCCCGATCGGGGAGATACTGGTTCTCCTTCCGTAACACATCCGAAAGCGGCTCCTCTTTGCCCAATAACTCCCGCTTCCGACGCTCCACCTCGCGATCCAACGCCTCCCGATCCTCCTCGCTCCCCCGACTCTCCAACAACAATTGCTCGCGCTTTTCCCGCCAAGCCTCATCGTCCTGCGCGCTCACTTCCGAATAATGATACCCACGTCCTTCGCTTTTTCCTTCTTCAGACGCCACAATCTCTTCCTCACGCTGCGAATACGAATGCCACGAAATCGCCAAGACCAGGATCACCGCCAGCAAGCCCGTCAATGGCAAGACCACCGTCTTCACAGTCTTGTTCCGCCGCTCCCGCGCCTTCCGCTCCCGATGCCGCTCACGCGCTTCCTCCGAGGGCGGCCGCTCCTTCAAATTCGGCAGCTCAGTCATATTCGAACGGTCAAATGCCACCTTCTCAGCCGCCAATCGCGCCTCCATAGCGGCCTCCTCTCCCCCCCTTAAGGCCCGGCTTCGTTCGTGCGCAGCTGACGTCGGCACAGGCTGCCCCCCCTCTCCCGGCAATCCTCCTGCACCCGCCGGTTCTCGCACGACCGGTGCTGCGAATCGCGGACGACTAAAATCACCACTGTCCACCTTACGCGCGCGGCTGCTGCGACGACGACGACGCTTTCCACCAGAAGAAGACATAGAAAATCAGGGGTGATATTTTCGAGCCTACGGTCACCCACAAGCCCTGTTGCATCCTAGTGGCTCCCTCCCGGCGAAGCAACTTAATCCCTCACAAAACAAAGATCGAGTCCCATCGCAAACGTCACTCCTCGCTACTCATCACAACCAGACCGATAACTTCTCCTGCAACTCTTCGCTGTTCTGCACTCGATATCGCTCTCCCGCCAACAACTCCACCTCTCTCCCCGACTCCGTCCGCATCCGCAAGTGCAAACGCGTTTTCCCACGATGCTCAGATATGATCTCTCGAATCGAAAGCAAATCCTCCGGAGTGGTCTCCAAACAGGACAAATGCAAAACCAACGCCCCGGCTTCATGGCCGTTCCCATTTCCATTTCGGTCCACCGCCCCCTCCCCTCCCAAGCCACCATCATTACTCTCTTTCGCCCGCGTCTCACGCTCCCGAATCCGCTCCGCTGCCTTCTCCATCGTCCAGAAATCCGCCGCCGTCAGCCGCCGCGTTTCCGTGCGGTCATCCAATTCCACCGTCGCCGCCAACGCCACAATCGCTCCCTCAGTCAACGTCGCCGCATGCTTGACGTAAACCTCACTCCATACCATCACCTCCACGCTTCCCGTGTAATCCTCCACCCGCATCGATGCAAATGGCTTCCCCTCCCGCTTCGTATACTTCACATCCACCGTATCGACGATCCCCGCAAAATAATACTTCTTCCGCCCCTCCTTAAGCTCACCCAATTCCGACAACCGCGTAAACCGCCCACTCTCCACCACTTCCCGATGCGCGTCCAAGGGATGCCCCGTCACATAAAATCCTAACAAATTGCGCTCATGTGATAACAGTTCCACCTCCGACCACTCCGCCACCTCCACACCGCCATTTCCTCCCACCATCCCACCGCTCCCATCGTCCATCTCATCAAAAAACGATCCCTGGCCACTCGCCCGGTCCCGCTGCGCCGACGCCGCCGACGCCGTCACCTGCTCCAAACGCTCAAACATCCCCGCCCGCGTCTCCCCCGCAAAATCAAAGGCCCCCGCCCGAATCAAACTCTCCAATAATTTCCGATTCACCGCCCGCGTGTCCGATCGCATCGCAAAATCTTCCAACGACTCATAAACCCCCGAAGCCTCGCGCTCCGCTATCGCCACCGCCATCGCCCCTTCGCCGACGTTCTTGATCGCCGCCAACCCATACCGAATCGCCCGCTTCTCTTCCGCACTTTCGCCCGCCTCCGGCCCAAACTTCAACCCGCTCCGATTCACGTCAGGAGGCAAAATCTCAATCCCCATCCGACGACACTCCGCCACAAACACCGCAATCTTGTCCGTGTTGTTGATCTCATTGCTCAACAATGCCGCCATGAATTCCACCGGGTAATTCGCCTTCAAATACGCCGTGTGATAACTGATCAACCCATACGCTGCACTGTGACTCTTGTTGAAGCCGTATCCCGCAAACTTCTCTAGCAAATCAAAAATCGCATTCGCGTCCTTCTCCCGTATCCCATTTTCACGCTGGCACCCCTCCACAAAAATCCGCCGCTGCTCCTGCATGACCTCCAGCTTCTTCTTCCCCATCGCCCGCCGCAACAAATCCGCGTCACCAAGGCTGTATCCCGCCAACAAATTCGCCGCTTTCATCACCTGCTCCTGGTATATCAAAATCCCATAGGTCTCCTCGCTCACTTCCTCCAGCAAAGGATGCAGATACTTGATCTTGGTCTTCCCCTTCTTCCGCGCAATAAAGTCAGGAATCAGATCCATCGGCCCCGGTCGATACAACGCAATCAACGCAATGATGTCCTCAATCCGATCCACCCCAAACTGCCGACACAAATTCACCATCCCCCCGGACTCCAACTGAAATACCCCCGTGGTCTCCCCCGCATTCAACAATTCAAAGGTCCGCGCATCTTCCAATGAAACGTCATCAATCGAAAACGCCGTCTCCCCACGCGCCCGAATCATGTCCACCGCATCCTGAATCACGGTCAACGTCT
Organism: Verrucomicrobiota bacterium; assembly: GCA_039182965.1. GTDB lineage: Bacteria > Verrucomicrobiota > Verrucomicrobiia > Verrucomicrobiales > DEV007 > JBCDBW01. Next base: position 20,263 of record JBCDBW010000056.1, on the reverse strand, counting down.
TCAAACCCAGGAAGTCCATCTTCAACATCCCCAAATCCGTCAACGGACCCATCGCATACTGCGTCACCACTTCGTCCTCATTCCCACGCGATAACGGCACAAACTCATCCAAGGCCCGGTCCCCAATCACCACCCCCGCCGCATGTATCCCCGCATTGCGCGTCAAACCCTCCAAATATGTCGCATACTGCCACATCTGCTCCGTCTGCGGCTCGTTCTCAATCGCTTCCTTTAACTCCGGATTCTTGCGGCGCGCATCCGCCAGCGTGATCCCCAATTCATTCGGAATCATCTTCGCAATCCGATCCCCCTCCCCATAACTCATCCCCAATACCCGACCCACATCCCGCACCACACTCTTCGCCAACATCTTGCCAAAGGTAATGATGTGCGAAACCGAACGCTCCCCATACTTCTCCCGCACATACTCAATCACTTCCCCACGCCGCGATTGACAAAAATCCACGTCCACATCCGGCGGCGATACCCGCTCCGGATTCAAAAAACGCTCAAAAATCAAACCAAACCGAATCGGACACAAATCGGTGATCCCTAACACATAAGCCACGAGCGATCCCGCCGCCGACCCCCGCCCCGGTCCCACCGGCACCCCATGCTCCTTCGCCCAATGAATGAAATCCCACGTGATCAAGAAATAACTCAGGAATCCCATGTCCGACATGACGCCGATCTCATACTCCAGCCGCTTCCGCAATTCCTCGTCCCCCTCCGACCGCTCCTTCCCATACCGCCGCTCCAAACCCTCGTAACACAATTCGCGGAAATAATCCTCCTGCGACCCATGCCCCGAAGGCGGCGCAAAAACCGGATACCGCGCCGTGCTCGTTGCATCCAACTCCATCTCCACCTCACAACGCTCCGCAATCTCCAGGGTCGCGTCACAAGCCTCCGGCACTTCCTTGAACAAGGCCCGCATCTCCTTCGCAGTCTTGAAATATACTTCCGGCGAATAAGTCATCCGATTCTCATCCACCACCAGCTTCCCCGTCCCAATACAAATCATGACGTCGTGCGCCTCGTGATCCGTCCGATTCAAAAAATGCACGTCGTTCGCCGCCACCGGCTTCAAATCATATTCCTTCGCATACTCCAACAGCTTGCGCGTGCACTTGTGCTGCTGCTCCATCCCATGATCATGCAACTCCAGGTAAAAACGCTCCCGCCCAAAAACTTCAATAAATTCCTCCACCGCCTCCCGCGCCTTGTCCTCCTGGTCCTGCTGAATGAAATAATTCAACTTCCCCATGATGCAACCGCTCAAGGCAATCAATCCCTCCGAATGCGACGCCAAACACTCCCAATCCACCCGCGGCTTGTAATACTGCCCCTCCAAATGCGCTGCGCTCACTAACTTGGTTAAATTCTCAAAACCCCGATTGCTCTCCGCTAACAAGGTCAGATGAAAATTCCGCGGCATCCCCGCCGGCGAAGGCTCACGCGCCGACATCGGCATCCCCGGTGGGGTCAAATAAACTCCACACCCCAAAATCGGCTTCACCCCCGCCACCTTCGCCGCCCCATAAAAATCAATCGCCCCATACAAGTTGCCATGATCCGTCATCGCCACCGCCGGCATCTTGCACTTCACCACCTTCTTCATCAAATCCTTCACCCGCACCGCCCCGTCCAAAAGCGAATACTCCGTGTGCAAATGCAAATGCACAAATGAAGACGATGATCCTGCTGCCATATCTCTCACCCACTTTGACTCACCCTCACCACCCCCTTCAAGTGTTTAAGACTTGTTAACAGTAATTCACCACTTATCCCCAGCGCCGTGCCCAATCCCAAGACCCGGCAAGGACGGCTGGACCCACTCGCCCGCTCCTGACGCCTCCAATGATTCACCAATAACACTCAACACCAACATCCCCCGCCTCTCCACCATCATTCCAAGCTCAGTATCCCCCCATACCCATATCTTCCTCTCCCTTGCTCGCTCTCGCGCTCTATGGCATTTTTCCCGAATGCCCTCACCAACCCCCAGCCCCCCTCGGCCAATACCCCCCTTCCTCTCCACGGCTCATCTCATCCTCCTCCTCTTCTTTACCTACAACCCCCCCGCCGATGCCGCCTACCGAAACTACAATCTCCCCTGCCTCGCCCCCCTCCTCCTCCAGATGGACCCCGGCGCCCCCAAAAATATGGAGGAAGCCTTTATCGCCGGTCCCACCCAATTTCCCGCTCCTCTCGAAAAGATCGGATCCGTCTCCTTTCCCATCACCACCACATCCAAAGAGGCTCAATCCTTCTTCAACCAAGGCGTCGCCCTCCTCCACGGCCTCTGGTATTCGGAAGCCGAACGCAATTTCCGCAAAGTCCTCGACCTCGACCCAGGCAACCCCATGGCCCTTTGGGGCCTCGCGATGGCGAATGAACTCCGCCCCGGACGCGCTCGCGTCTTCGCCGATATCGCAGTCCGCTCCCTGCGCGCCGACACCACCCCACGCGAAAAGGAATGGATCAATCTCATCGCCACTTACTTCGAAGTCGCCACAGACAAAAAACTCAACCACGAAGAAAACACTCAGCTCGAAGCCGCATTCGAATCCCGCCATCGCCAATACATTCGCGATCTCGAAAAACTCATCCTCACCCACCCCGACGACCTCGAAGCCAAAGCCTTCCTCGTCCGCCAACTCGCCCTCGATCAACACCGGCTCAATCTCCCCATCGGCTCCCATCTCACCATCGATCGCTTCGCCCGCGAAATCGCCAAAGCCAATCCCGATCACCCCAGCCGCCACTACATCATCTTCCTCTGGCTCAAGGAAAAACCTGAGCTCGCCCTTCCCGCCGTCACCGCCGCTCCCAATCTCGCCCCCAATATCGCAGACTCATGGCGGTACGCTGCCGAAGCTTTGATCGCCAACCAGCAATATGAAGCCGCCCTCCCCTTCCTCGAAACCGCCCTCCGCGTCAATCTCCACCACCTTCTTGAACGACGCCTCATGCCCCTCGAGATCGAAAACCTGACGGCCAACTACGCAGCCCTCATCGAAACCCTCGCCGGCCTCGGCCGCATCTCGGAAGCGATCAACCACGCCCAACAACTCGCCTCACTCCCCCGCTCCGCTCTCCCCTCCGACGAGTCATCCTTCCCAGCCACTCCCGCCCTCACCGGCCGACGCCTCTTTGCCGAATCTCTCATGCGCGCCGAACTCTGGGAGCAACTCTTGGACGCACTCGAAAACCACCCCACCCTCCAACCCGGAAATTCCCTCCCCGAAGAAACCCAACACCTCTTCTGGAAAGCCGTTACCCACGCACACCTCGAAAATCGAGAGGCCGTCCAGTCAATCCAGCGAGAGCTCATCAATTCCCTCGATGCCGCCATCAAAAGAAACCTCAACGTCGATGCCGAAGAAGAAATCGCCAACCGTATCGAAACCATCGAAGTCATTTCCAAAATCCAACAAAAGGAAGCTCCGGAAATCGATCTCGATTCTCCGTTCCCGAACCTCCCTCACGAAACCGCCGCGCGCCTCCTCTCCCAAGCGGGGCTCGCGGATAAGGCCCTCGCCCGCCTCGAAGACGCCCTCACGGAACGCCCCGCCCTCTTTCTCCCCGCCGCCACAAATGCTGAACTCCAGTTCGCCAACGGAAATGAGGTCGGCGCCATGATCGGCTTCACGCGCCAGTTCCGAAGCACTGCGTCCGCCGCCGACCAAAATCTACCGGTCCTCAAACGTCTCGACCCCATCGCCGAACGCATGCAACTCGGAAAACGCTGGCAACTTCCCCCTCCCGCCGCGAACACCAACGGAGCCCCCAAAAACCCCGATACCCTCGGCCCCCTAACATGGAACCCACCAAAGGCCCCCGATTGGAGTCTGCGCAACCACACCGGCAAACCCATCGCCCTCGAAGATTTCCGCGGCCAAACCATCATGCTCAATTTCTTCCTCGGCGTCGGCTGCGTCTACTGCGCAGAACAACTCAACACTTTCCGCCCCTACCTCGCTGACTTCGAAAAGGCCGGCATCAAAATGATCGCCGTCAGCTCCGAGTCCGTCGAGGCCCTCGCCCAAGCCCTCGGGGATTCTGAAGTGCTCGACCCCAAAACCCAAAAACTCTTCCCCTTCCCCGTCCTCGCGGATCCCGATTACAAGGTCTTCAAACAATACGGCGCCTTCGACGACTTCGAACAGGGCGGCATGCACGGCACCATCATCATCGATCCCATGGGCCGCCAACTCTGGAGCAATATCAGCCACGCCCCCTTCAAAAACCCTCCCGCCCTGCTGAACGAAGCCCAACGCCTTCTAAAACTCCATTCAATCCCCGACGAGCCCACCAACAACGTTGATTAGCCCTCGATCCACCCAACAAACGATCCACCCGCCCCATCTTCCCTGGTTCTTTGAACCGTCCAGATCGCTTGACGAAGCCTTGGATGCATCGTCCACGATATCCGGCAGATTCCACGCTGCATGATCCGCAAATCTTCACCCCCACTTAAAGAAAACGAACCGACCAGTCTCGCACCAGCCCTCCCGAGCCAAAGGAAGCCCGTCCCAGTCCCCACTACCCCAAAACCCAAATCCCCACACTCACTACAACCGCTTAAAACGCCATCGACTCCCTCATTTCCAGCGTTTTCCGTTGAATTCCTGTCCAATTTCTGGAACTTTATACGTTCTTTCACAAAAGCCTCCCATGAAAACCCCTACCGTTCTGCCCTCACGGTTCACGTATTTACATTGTGTTTCCAAATTTACCTTGGTCAGCCTCCTCCTAGCAGGCTTCGCCACCATTCCGGAAGCCTTCGCCCAAGTCGATCTCGACACTGACGACGATAACCTCCTCGACGCTTGGGAAATTCAGCACTTCGGTGCCCTCAACCATGCCGATGGAGATCCCACGGACGACCCGGATGGCGACGGCTGCGATAACCAATCCGAATGTGACGCTTCCACGGACCCTAACGATCCCACGGATTGCCTCACCATCGTTGACTCCAATTTCTCTCCCGACAACGCCGTCGTCTGCTGGCCCAGTGTTCGCGGCAAACGATACAATATTCAGGTCTCCGACGACCTCAATACCTGGACCACCCTCAGTGACTCGGGCGGCACCACTCCGCTCGACTTCCGCGGCACTGGAGGCACTCTCAAAGCCGATTTCAGTAACCCGGTTTCTCCTCGAATCTCAGGCGCCGTTACCCGCGAACTCTACATCGGGAATGTCACCGGCTCGCTCGCCTCACTGATCGCCGATCCTGACTACCCGAACAATCCAGACGGCAAAGAATGGCTCTCTGAAACCCGAAGCCCCTCCGAAGATGGCAGCAATTACGGCCAGCGTATCAGCGGCTACATTGCCCCCAAGGAGTCCGGCAACTTCACCTTCTACATCGCCGGTCGCCATCAATGCGAATTCTTCTTGTCCTCCGATGAAACCCCCGCAAATCTCGGGCCTCGCAAAGCTTGGCTCCTTAATAGCAATCTCTTTGAACAACTCGATTGGGACTTCCTTTCATCCTACGGCCTGAACGATACGCAGCAGTCTGCCGAAATCGCCCTCACCGCCGGAAACCGATACTACTTCGAAATCCGCCATCAGCACCAAGGCCAACTCGATCATCTCGCCGTCGGGTGGGAAGGTCCCGGAACCAATGGGATTGAGATTATCGATGGGGATTGCGTGTCCCCCGTCGAAGACTACTCGAATAACAATGCCGCCATCCTCTTTCATGACGGTCCAAAAAACTTTGCCCGCGTCGTCACCTACGGTCCCCTCGATCCTTCCACAGACCAAGTCAATCCCGACGCCTTCGACACCGATGGCGATGGCGTCGATGACGCCACCGAAATCGGCCTCGGCGGCTACAGCCTTTACAACGGAACAAGCTCAGGTGGTGCCGATGGCGCCACGCTTGCCGCTTCCGGAACCGCGAACCCCGACAACGATATCATCAGTGCCGCCACCATCGATGGAATTGCGCGCGAAGACGTCGGCTTCAATAACAACGGAACCCCACGATACCAAGACCACGCCCGCTTTAGCCTAAACCGCTCCGGCTCACTCGAATCCAAGACTCTCTTCTTCACCCTCACTTCCTCGACCGATTCCAACAAGGGGACCGCCGGAGATGAAGACTACAATGTCACCGATCTCGAGGGGGGCGAAATTTCCTCTTCCGGAGGCACCTACGCCGTCACGCTTCCCTTTGGCGCAAACCAGGTCCAAATCGAAATCGATCCCGAACTCGACGAGTTCATCGAATATCCCGAGGAAGTCAGTCTCAATCTCATTGGCGGTGCTTCCACCGCCGTTTGCGAAATCGAAGACGCCCGTGATTCAAATGTCGATACTCCGGATTCAGACGAGAACTTTGATAACGAATTCGTCCTTTACTACATCGCTGAACACTCCCCGGAACCCGGCGTATCCAACCCGGGAGACGCTCCCACCGGCGCTGCCTTCCTTATCCTTAGCGCCAGCCGTCGCTACGCCCGCATCGACAATCAATACAATGCCTTCACTTCAAATGAGACTAACAGTCACATCCACCGAGCCATTCCCGGCACCTTCACAAACGGTGGACCCGTCGTTAAAGACATCCCGAATATGGGCGGTGGCGGCGGCAGCGCCGATTATCGTCAGGAAAATTTCTTCTGGGACCTCGCCAGCCAGATCGGAGCGCTCAGCCCCATCTCCGTCCAAGACCTCATCGACTCGCTCGAATTCGACAAAATTAAACAGCAAAATCCCGTCGGTACCCCCTTCCTCTATGTAAACGTCCATACCGCAAACAACGGCGGTGGAGAAACTTGGGCTCCCTTCCGCCGCGCCAACGCGTCCACCGATCCCCCGGAAGAACGCGTCGAGCCAACTCCCGCTATCGAACCCATCGATCCCCTCACAGAAGAAAAGAAACTCCGGCGCGAAATCCGCCGCTTCCTCACCCAAGCCACCTTCGGTGCCACCCAACAAACCGAAGAAGAGCTCTACCTCAGCATCATGAATGACCACGCCGGCGATCGCATCGCCGGATTCGACGCCTGGCTCACCGCCCAATGGGCCATGCCCCAAACGCTCTGCGCCGATCTCACGATGGCTCTCGATATGCAGGAATGGGTCCTCAGAGGAGTCTTCCTCGCTGGCGCAAGCGGTCGCTCAGAACCCGGGAACTGGCCGAATTTCACCAGCACCGATATCTCAAACTTCGACTCTCTGAACGCTTCCACTTGGCGCCGACCCGATACCAATTACCCCCTCTCCCAAAACCAGATCAACAACGCAAAAAATAACCCTAGCAATACCGGTGAACCTAATTTTAACAACCGGCGCCGCGCCCAATGGATGATCTGGCTCTACGGAAAAGATCAACTCCGCCAACGCATCGGTGCCGCCCTGCAGGAAATCATGGTCATTTCCGCGGAAGCAACCGATATTCGCAATCACCACATCGGCACCGCCCGCTACATCGATATGCTCGCCGAAAATGCCGATGATCATTTCCGCGAACTACTCGAAGATGTCACTTACAGCCCGCAAATGGGCAAGTATCTCAGTCACCTCCAGAATAGTCGCGAATCATCTTCCGGTGTCCCACCCGACGAAAACTATGCGCGGGAAATCATGCAGCTCTTCTCCATCGGTCTCCTCGACCTCTGGGACGACGGCTTCATTAAGCTCGATCCTGCAACCAAAAATATCACCCAAACCTACGATAATAACGGAATCACCGAACTCGCAAAGGTCATGACCGGCCTGAGCTGGGCCACCAACAGCGCCTCTCAAAACAACTGGGATACCCCGAACATCCACACCGATCTCGATGTCGTCAATAATACCACCGAAGACAACTGGTACGACGACGGACCTGGCAACAAATACTATTCGTCGCGCTACAACTATCCCATGATCATGTATCGCGGGGAACATGAGAATAGCAACAAAACCATTGCCGGCGGGAAGGTCATCTCAAACAACCAAACCACCTCTGGCCGCTACCCCAATGAAGGACACAAAGACCTTCGCGACGTCCATAACTACTTTGCCGGTACGCAAAACGACGCCACCGGCCCCAAAACATTCGCCGCCACATGGGGTTCCGCTTCGGATGTCGATGGCAATGGCGTTCCCGTCAATCACCAAAACACCCCCTCATTCATCTCCCGCCTCCTCATCCAGCGCCTCGTCACCAGCAACCCCTCCCCCGATTACCTCTATCGCGTTGCCCAGGCCTGGCGCAACACCAACGGTCAACTCGATGCCGTCGTCCGTGCGATCTTGCTCGATCCCGAGGCACGGAATATCTCCGATGCCGAAGCCAATATCGAATACGGAAAGAAAAAAGAACCCATCATCGCCTACCTTCAGGCCATCCGCGCCCTCAACGGCCGCACCCATATCGCCCTCGATGGCTCGGTCATCCAAGATAGTGGCTACGCTCCCTTCGACCTCATCGGCGCTGCCGATGGCCTGGACCCACGCGTCCTTCCCGGCATCACTCTGACTCAAGGAGGCACACTCACTCCCATTCAAGACGCCCAGCTGGGCCACTTCCAATACCCCGCATCCCAACTCAACAATTTCCAAGGCTCATCAAAATACGATTCCATGGGCCAACTCGTAAACACCGGAGGCTCTAACTTCCAGAATTACGTCGCCACCCAAACCCGATACGGCCGCACCGACACCGGCACGACATCACAATTGCGCCAAACCCCCCTGCGCGCCCCTACGGTCTTTAACTGGTTCTTGCCCGATTACCAACCAGGTGGTCTCGTCGCCAGCTACGGTCTCTTCGCCCCGGAATTCCAAATCGCCGACGAAAATTCCGTGATCCAAAACGTCAACTATTATTGGACCTTGGGGTGGGGGACCACCGGACAGAGCGTCAACCAACTGGGCGGAAACAACACCAATCAAATCGCCGCCGGCTATAACACCCGCCTCGGTAACGGCACCAACTACTACGACGATAACATTATCCTCGACTACTGGACTTGGATGAACAAATGGAACAATTACCCTGATATTCCTGCGAATGGCCTCAGCAACGAACAAGACAAGGACCTGCAACTCATCGAGGAACTCGACGATCTCCTGAACGCCGGCCGCATGCAGGCCATCTACACCTTCGATCCTACGGACGATGTTCCCGCCGGCAACCAGGGGGCATTCCCCCACTTTGCCAATCGTAACCCCCTCGAAGTCTTCGTCCACGTTCTCACCGATTCCTACGGCACAAGCACCAACAACGTTCGCGATAAAATACGCCTCGCTTTCTACCTCATGCTCAGTAGCCCAGAGTATCTGACCCAGAAATAATCACCCCTCAAAGTCCCCATACACCCTCTTCTTCTAGCCGGAATCGCACCATGAGAAATCCGAATAAAAAACTTCAGCACACCCGCCGCTCCTTCATGGCCCAGAGCGCATGCTCCGCCCTCGGCCTCAGCGGGATCGTCAGCACGATCGCTCACCTTAAACTCATGAGAGGCGCCCTCGCCGCCAACATCACCGGTATCAACGACTACAAAGCCCTTATCGTCCTCTTCCAATTCGGTGGCACCGACATGAACAACTGCCTTATCCCAGGCGTCGGACACTCAGCACGAAACGACTACGACAACCACCGCGGGGTCCTCGCCCTCCCGACCTCGGAAACCGTCTCCATTACCAACGCGAACACTGCCAGCGGTGCCAATGAAGCAAATTTCGAACTCCACCCCGCCATGGCGGAGGTCGCCACCATCTTCGGAACCAATAACCCCAGCCCAAACGGTGACCCGTCCCCAAACCTCGCCTTCTGCGCCAACGTGGGTAGCATCGTCGAACCCACCAATAGCACCACATACAATTCCGTCACGCTGCCCCCGCAACTCTTCTCGCATTCCGACCAACAAAACCAGTGGCAAAGCTCCTTGCCCGATAAACCCTTCCAAAGTGGATGGAGCGGCCGTATCGCCGACCTGCTCAACCCACAATACAACGTCCTCGGCGGTTCCGGCCCCGGCACCGATGGCCAGGTCTCCATGTCCATCTCGCTCGCCGGAATCAACGACATCCAAATTGGACTCACCGATGAGGCCGTCCAGTACGCCGTCACCACATCCGGGGCAGTGAATCTCAACGGGTACAATAACGGCAACGAACCCGATTACTTCGACGCTCTGAACGATGCAAGCGACCCGACAAGCTACAAGCCCGGCAACACCGGACGTCGCCTCAAAGCTTTTCAGGATGTGATGAACTATACCCATTCACATCTCTTCGAAGAGGGCTACAACCAAATCGTCCGCCGCGCCCGCGAAAACGAAGGCTTTGTCGGTTCTGCAATCGCGGAAGCCGATAGTTGGACCGATAACACCACTACCCCGCCGCGCCCTCGCCCCGAAGCCATCTTCCTGTCCACCTTCGGTCTCAACCCAAGCGGCACGGCCACCACCGCCCTTCCCGGTCTCGCCCAGCAACTCCTCATGATCGCCAAACTCATGCGCGGCCGCAAATGCCTCGGCAATAAACGCCAGATCTTCTTCTGCTCCTACGGCGGTCATGACACACACCAAGACCAAGGTGGCTACAACAGCGGCTCCAGCACCTACGTCCCAGGTGACCTCGACGACAATCTCGAGGCCCTGAGCAACTCCCTCGCCGCCTTCAACACCTGCATGCTCGAAATGGAAACACACGAGGCCGCCCTCGTCGGCTCTGGCATCACCTCCGGAGAAGAATTCGAATACAACGACTTCCTCCTTGCCACCCACTCCGACTTCAACCGAACTTTCACCCCCAATGGTAACATCGCAGGTCCTTCCGGATCAGACCACGCATGGGGAACCAACACCATTGTCATGGGTGGCGACGTCGTCGGCGGACGCATCTACGGCTACTACCCGGATTGCGTCCCCACAGGTAGTTGGGGCACCCCCGGCTCAAGCCGCGGTCGCTGGATTCCCACCTCTGCAGTAGAACAGTTCACTGCACCCCTCGCCAATTGGCTCGGTGTCGGTATCGGTGCCGGTGGAGCCATTGCCGGCACGGAAATCGAAACGATCTTTCCTAACCTCGGACGCTTCTCCAACCCCTTCATCGATGCTCAGGGCACGAACGGGAACTTCGCCCAAATGGAGGCAAACGCGAATATGAATTTCCTCGGTCAGGCGGTCTGATGTCAGTAAGGTATGGATGCCTTGAGGAAGCGTCCGCCCCCTCGGTGGCAGCGACCAAAATCCGATGAACAACCCGCTGGGCTTCCCCAATCAAAGTTTCCCGTAAGCCGCTCCATCGCACCTTGGCCGGCATTTCGTATCTAGACTCAGCCTTCTTGTAACCGCCATGAACACCCGACGCCGCCTCCTTCTGAGCGTCACTCTTTTCGTGGCTGCCGTAGCCCTCTACCTGGTCTCACGACCCACGCCTCCACCCGAAACACCCGCGCCAGAATCAAACCCCTCCGCCGTCCCCACCCTCCCCGTCACCACGATGCCGGAGGCTACTCCGCTCGTTCCCAAATCAACCGCGCCCGCACCAACCCCTCCCGAGCCCCTGCCTCCTAAACCACAAATTCCTGTCCACCGCCCGCAACCCCTCAACCTGAAACTCGACTCAGGACCATACAAACGACAGCCCGACGGCACCGTCTTTAAGTCAAATGACATTGAGCGCCTCACTCAACTCCATCAACCCGGAAATCCGCCCGAGGATGACCTCAGTCTGCTCAACACCGTCGTCACCACCTATCGGAAGATCTTCCGCGAAAATCCCGTCGCAGGAGAAAACTGGGAAGTCGTCGAGGCCCTTACCGGAAAGAACGAATATGACCTTGTCTTCATCGACCCTGCCCACCCGGCTATCAATGAGAATGGGGAACTCACCGATCGATGGGGAACTCCCTATCGCTTCCACCCAATCTCTTCCTCTCAGCCCCTCGAGATTTCTTCAGCGGGACCAGATCTCGTGTTCGGAACAATTGACGATATCTTCCTGGAAGAACCGAGAGTCATCGGGGATAAGGGTGTCCAATGAAGCAGCCTCCCCTTCCTCCGGGAGGTTCTTCTGCTCCCAAAGACTCGCCCCAATCCAGTCCGGCCCGACGAACTAAAGGATTGAAGGAACAAAGCCGCCCTCCCTTTCGGGACCCACCCACCTTCCGAAGGCAAATAAAAGCGCCGTCGGCAAGGCGATTGCGCTGCCCGCCAATGTCACCCCAACATCGCGCATTATCTCACCGTCCAAAAAGGAATAGAGACTAGGTAGCCGCCCATATCTCGCCTGCAAAAACCCCCGCCAAGAACACCCTGCCCAAATCAAGGAAAGAATCTTCGTCGCTCAGTCATTAAATCCAACCCGCGAAGATCTGCAACGGGACCTACTCGGCGATCTCTGTCACGATACCATTCCCGCTCCGCACAGCAACACTCCCATTCTGCATCTCCCGTAAGTCCCCGTATCGCTTCTTCCCCCGAAACGGAATCTTCTCAGGCAACTCTCCCTCCCACAAACGGCGTGTCTGTCCGACCGTCACCGGTTGGATGGCAACCATCTCCCCTGTTTCGTCATCCAAGACCGCAACCTCAACAAGCCCTTCAAAAACACTGACATCCACCGCTCCGCTGGCTTGCACTTCCATCGCGAACGCAGTCCCCAAATCGACGACCTCACAATGAGGAGCATACACCGTAAAGCCTTCCGCTCCTTCAGGTACCTCAGCCATCAATCGCCCGCCATACAATCGCATCGAGTTGTCAGATAAAACCTCCACATCAGATTCACTGTCAATGACCACCCGCGCACCACGACCCAACTCGACGGCTGCCATCCCGCTTGCCAACCGGAGCCGCTGGCCGGTCATCACCCGCCCCCTTGCCGGCAAATCACTGCCATCCTTCCACACCGCATCCACGGACTCCTCAACCACCCCCGACTCTTTCGCCATGGTTTGGCCACCACCACCACCTTCAAGCTCCCACTGCAAAGCCCAATTCAAAAAGCCCAAGCCCAAGCCTAATATCAAAACCGCCGCCGCCGCTAAGCCGATCGCACTCACTTTGGGACGAGGCTGCGGGCGAATAGGGCGAACTTTTAAAGGAGGAAACCGCAGCACCTTCGCCTTTGACTGATGGCGCTCGGCTTCCAGATATAGATGCAAAGAGGCATGCAAATTGAGATAACGCCGATAATAACACCGCGCCTCATCGTCGCTGCGAATCAAATCATCCAGCTCGCGAAACTCCACTTCCGAAATGCGTTCGTCGCATAGCTTCGTCAGCAGCGCGTCCAGCTTCGATTGATCATATAAATGGCTCATCAAAACAGTCTATTCCCTACACAGGATACCCTTCCGCCCCCATCTCACGCTCCACACATTTCAACAAAGACGCCCTCATCCGCTGCACCATCTTATACAAACCCTCCAAAGTGCGTCGACGCTTCCGTGCCACCTCCTTGATGGTCTGCTTCTGTTCATAACACTCCGCCAAAATCTCGCGTTGCTCCGGTTCCAACTTCTGCAGACAGATGTTCAACGCATGCCGCTGCATCTCTAAAACTTCTTCCTCACGCGAATCATCTCTCGCTAATAACTCCAGTGTCTCATCGCAGAACACGAGCTTGCTCCTCCGCTGCTTCTTCAAATGATTCAACACCTCAAACCGCGCAATCTTGAATGCCCAACTCTTGAAATTCGTTCCCTCCTCAAATTGGTCAAACTTCCGCCATAACACGACACTCGTCTGCTGCAAAATCTCCTTCATGTCAGCCCAGTTCCCCACCTGCGATAAAATGAAAGACCGTAAGGCCGGTTCGTTCGCCACAAACTCTTTAACAAATGCTTCTTCTGACGATCCCTTCGGCATGCTCACGAAACAGAGAATTTCAGGCGTAAAATACACCCTTCTAAACAACTATATACGTCCTTCCGTCGCTACGCTGGACACGATAGTAATTTAGCGGGCCCTTGCGACAAATGTCCTAATTAATTCATGATCAGGAGACGGACACGCAAATAAAGAGGCGGAGCTCCAGTTTGCTTCAGACGCCTCGGGCCGTGTCTCTACACATCACACAGCGCCGCCGCATGGCGCAAAGACTCCACGGGGTCATCCCAAGTCGGAATAAACTCCTGCGCCACATACCCCTCATACCCCGTCGCCAAAATCTCCCGCATCACTGCTGGATAGTTGATTTCCTGCGATTGGTCCAATTCTCCCCGACCCGGATTGCCCGCTGTATGATAATGCCCAATATACTCATGCTCATTCCGGATCCGCCGAATGACATCCCCGTTCATTACCGACACGTGATAAATATCAAACAACAACTTGAAATTCGGTGACCCCACCCGCTTCACCAAATCAAAACAGAAATCGACGTCATCCCCAAAATACCCGGGGTGCCCTTTCATCGGATGACTGTCATCACGCGAATTCAAATGCTCCAGGACGAGAGTTACTTCCTTTTCCTCCGCCAATGGCAACACTTTCTTCCACGTCTCCACACACAAAGCCGCCGCCGCTTCATCATCCATCCCATCATATCTCATCCCCGTAAAGGTAATCACACTCGGACTTCCCACTTCGGCCGCCACCTCAATCCCTTCCGTCAAACCCTCAACAACCTTGTCCGTGTTCGCCGGATCACAGGGACCATTCTTAAAGCCATGACCTCCTGAAACTAATGAGATTTCCAAACCCAGCTCCTTCACCTCAGGGTATGCCTCCCGAGGGATCCCTTCCATCGCCACCAATCCAATCTCTTGACACACCGTCGCCAACGCAAGCGGATCCAAATGATCCTTGAAACACCAACCCATGATCGATTGACGAATATTCCCGTTCTTCACCACCCGACCGGAGGCAACCAACTCCTCAACAACCTCCTCAGCATGCAGCGATCCCAGACCCGTAGGCCACGCCGTTCCCGCGACCACTCCCCCCAGCGTCCGTAACACGCGGCGCCGGCTCATAATACCTCGCCTTCCTCGATCCATCATCATTCGACAAAATAGCCCCACTTCAGCACTCCACACCAGCCCTTTTCAACACGGCTCCTGAGGAGATACGCCGCCTCTCTCCCGATCCCCGCTTCACTCGCCACCATCCCTCGCGAACCCGCCCGCCCTCCCACCAACTAGGTCACGTCTCCGCATATTCCCGCCTTCGCCCCCCCTCACGTTCCCCCGCCCCGTCCCGCGGTGGCCCATCCGCAAACTCCATCCGCTCCCCCACCACCCGCATCTTCTGCCGCTTCTGCCCCGTCTTCCGATCCTCCCACGTCTCCAACTGCAAGCGCCCCTCCACATACACCGAGCGCCCCTTCTGCAGAAACTGCCCCGCCAAATCCGCCTGCTTATTCCACAACACCACATCCACATAGGTCGTCTCCTCCCGTCGCTCCGCCCCATCACCCCCGGGCACCCGCCGATTCACCGCCAACCCCAGTTCCGCCACGGAAGCCCCCTTCGTCGTCTGCCGAACCTCAGGATCACGCGTGAGGTTCCCGATCAAAATCACTTTGTTCAGATTCTTCATGGACGAAAGTCTACGCGATACTGTTCAAATGAACAACTTATTTATACAAAAAAAGAACGGGCACCGGTCTCCCGATGCCCGCCCTCTCTAAATTGCCGTGAAGCTTTCGCTTCGGCGACAGCGTCCGCCAAAGGCGGACATCTGCCAGGCCGGCTCGGACTACATCATGCCGCCCATGCCACCCATGCCGCCCATGCCATGATCATGGCCATGGTCACCAGCCGGCTCTTCCTTCTCCGGAATGTCCGTAACCAAACACTCCGTCGTCAAAAGAAGACCCGCAATCGAGGCCGCATTTTGCAAAGCGCTCCGCGTCACTTTGGTAGGATCAACAACGCCCGCAGAGACGAGATCCTCATACTCACCCGTCGCCACGTTGTATCCGTTGTTGCCCTTCTCGTTCTTCACATGCTCCACAATCAGAGAACCCTCACGACCAGCGTTCGCCGCCAGAGTCGCCAACGGTTGCTGGATCGCTTTCGCAATAATCTCCGCACCAGTCGCCTCGTCACCTTCCAGGCCAAGATCGCCAACAGCACCCTGCGCACGAATCAACGCAGTGCCACCACCAGGAACGATGCCTTCTTCCACCGCTGCACGGGTGGCGTGAAGCGCGTCTTCCACGCGGGCTTTCTTTTCCTTCATCTCGGTTTCCGTCGCCGCTCCAACGTTGATCACCGCCACACCGCCGGCCAATTTGGCCAAGCGCTCTTGCAGCTTCTCACGATCGTAATCAGAGGTGGTCTCTTCAATCTGACGCTTGATCTGAGTCACACGACCCGTAATCGAATCAGACGCTCCCGCGCCTTCGACAACCGTCGTGCTCTCCTTGTCGATCTTCACCGTCTTGGCTTCACCAAGATCAGACATGTCCACGTTCTCAAGCTTGATGCCCAAGTCTTCCGTGATGACACGACCACCGGTCAATATCGCAATGTCTTCAAGCATCGCCTTGCGACGATCCCCAAAACCGGGCGCTTTCACCGCCGTCACATTCAAGGTGCCACGCAGCTTGTTCACGACCAAGGTCGCCAGCGCTTCACCCTCCACGTCTTCCGCAATGATCAGGAACGGACGACCGCTCTTTGCCACTTTCTCAAGCAAAGGAAGCATGTCCTTCAAGTTGCTGATCTTCTTCTCGTGGATCAAAATGTACGGGTTCTCAAGCACCGCTTCCATGCTCTCAGGATCCGTGACGAAGTAAGGAGACAAATACCCCTTGTCGAATTGCATCCCTTCCACCACTTCAAGAGTGGTTTCAATGCCCTTTGCTTCTTCAACGGTAATCGTGCCGTCCTTGCCCACCTTGTCCATCGCATCGGCAATGATGTTGCCGATCTCGGTGTCCCAGTTGGCGGAAACGGTCGCCACCTGGGCGATTTCCTTGGTCTCGGTCACTTGCGTCGAAATCTCACCCAGCTTCGTCACAATCGCGTCGCAAGCCTTGAGAATCCCACGCTGCAGCGAGGTCGGGTTCGCTCCCGCGGTCACGTTACGCAAACCTTGCGAGTAAACCGCCTCAGCCAGCACGGTCGCCGTGGTCGTGCCGTCACCCGCCACATCGGACGTCTTGGACGACACTTCCTTGATCAACTGAGCCCCCATGTTCTCATAGGAATCCTCCAGCTCAATCTCCTTCGCCACGGTCACCCCGTCCTTCGTAATGGTCGGGCTGCCGAATTTCTTGTCGAGAATCACGTTGCGACCCGAAGGCCCCAAGGTGCTCTTGACCGCTCTCGCCAGCTTGTTTACCCCACGAAGCAGGGCATGACGGGCGCTTTCATCAAATGTAAGTTGTTTAGCCATTTCTCTAGTTTTTAGTTGTTTGTCTGGTTATCTCTTTTTTAACAAACGGCGCGGGGCTTACTCCACAATCGCGAGAATGTCGCTCTCGCTTACAATGAGATGCTCCTCTCCACCGATCTTGATCTCGGTGCCGCCATACTTGGACAAAAGAACAGTGTCTCCCTCCTTCACGGAAAACTCAACGGTCTCGCCGTCTTCGTTTTTACCCGTGCCGAGAGCCACGATCTTTGCTTCCTGAGGCTTCTCCTTTGCCGTGTCCGGCAGGATAATGCCACCTTCCGATGTTTCTTCCTCGTCCACACGCTTCACAAGGACGCGCGTGCCGAGAGGTCTAATGCTCTGTGCCATGTTGGTTATATACAGTTAGGTTTTTTGGTTTGTTCCGAAACAAGGACCAGAGTTTTTCCGGCTTGATCATAAAGCCGGAAATGGCCCTGATCCCTCGTCTCAAATTGTCAATAAATGATCCCGTCCGATAGGCGTCGTGCTAAGGTTGTGATCGACTCGACTTCTGCAGGAAACCGCGCCGCGCCCGCTTATCCCTTCTTGGCTTCCTCGTCCACGACTTCAAAATCCGCATCGACGACTTTACCCTTCGCCTCCTTCGGCTCCTCACTGCCCGCACCCTCAGCCGCGCCGTCCGACGCCGCCGCACCCCCAGCACCGGCCGCCGCAGCTGCCGCTGCCGCCGCATCCATGTCGCCGCCGCCCGCCGACGCATACGCCGCCGTCGCCACATCATTGAAGGTCTTCTGCAAGTCATCCGAAGCCGACTTGATCACGTCCGTGTCATCACCCTTCAGCGCTTCCTCAACCTTGGCGACCGCCTCTTCCACTTTCGCCTTCTCGTCCGAACCAACTTTGTCACCCAATTCGTCGAGTGCCTTCTTGATCTGATAGGCCGTCGTGTCCGCCGTGTTGCGAATCTCCACCCCCTCTTTCCGCTTGGAATCCTCCTCCGCATGCTCTTCCGCTTCTTTCTTGGCGCGCTCGATTTCTTCATCCGACAAACCGCTCGAACCCGAGATGGAGATCTTTTGTTCCTTGCCCGTGCCTTTGTCTTTCGCCGTTACGTGAATGATGCCGTTCGCGTCAATGTCAAACGACACTTCGATCTGCGGCACGCCGCGAGGCGCCGGCGGAATCCCGTCCAACTTGAAAGTGCCCAGCACCTTGTTGTCCTTGGACATCGGACGCTCCCCCTGCAAAACGACAATTTCCACTCCGGTCTGATTGTCCGCATACGTCGAAAAGACCTGCTCCACTTTCTTTGGAATGGTCGTGTTCCGCGGAATCATCGCTGTGGCCACGCCACCCGCCGTCTCAATCGCCAATGTCAACGGAGTCACATCCAACAAGAGCACGTCTTTCACGTCGCCCTGCAAAACACCGCCCTGAATCGACGCTCCAATCGCCACCACTTCGTCCGGATTCACTCCCTTGTGAGGCTCTTTACCCGCCAATTCCCGAGCCGTCTCAACCACTTTCGGCATCCGCGTCATTCCACCCACCAAAACCAATTCGTCAATCTCACCGGCACTCGTCTTCGCCTCCGACAAGCAATTCTTCACCGGACCCACCGTCCGCTCGAACAAACCGTCCGTCATTTGCTCCAATTGCGACCGCGTCAAGGTCCGCTGAATGTGCTTCGGCCCGGTCTGATCAGCCGTGATGAAAGGAAGGTTGATCTCATACTCCTGTGAGGAAGACAGCGCAATCTTTGCCTTCTCCGCTTCTTCCTTGATCCGCTGCAGCGCATCCGGTTGACCCGTTAAATCAATGCCCGATTCATCCTTGAATTCCTTCTTGATCCACTCAATGACCGCGTTGTCCCAATCATCACCCCCCAAGTGCGTGTCACCATCCGTGGCCAATACTTCAAACACGCCGTCCCCAATCTCAAGAACCGAAATGTCAAAGGTCCCGCCACCCAAGTCATACACGGCAATCTTTTCATCAGACTTCCGGTCCAAACCATATGCCAATGAAGCTGCCGTCGGCTCGTTGATGATCCGACGAACATTCAAACCCGCAATCTCACCCGCCGCCTTCGTCGCGTTGCGCTGTGAGTCGTTGAAGTAAGCTGGCACGGTAATCACCGCCTCCGCAATCGCCTCTCCCAGCTTTGCTTCGGCGTCCGCCTTCAGCTTGCTCAAAATCATCGCGGAAATCTCCTGCGGACTGTAAGTCTTCTTCTTCCCGTCCACATCCACTTCCACATGCGCATCCCCATTGGACGCCTCAACAATCTTGTAAGGGGTCTGCTTCTCAGACTCCCCCAATTCAGAAAACTTCCGGCCCATCAGTCGCTTTACCGAAAACACGGTATTCTCAGGATTCGTAATCGCCTGACGCTTCGCCGCCTGCCCCACCAATCGCTCGCCATTCTTGGAAAAAGCCACCACCGATGGCGTCGTCCGCGCCCCCTCCGAATTCTCCAATACCACCGGCTCGCCAGCCTCCATCACCGCCATACACGAATTCGTCGTCCCCAAATCAATGCCTAATATCTTACTCATAATCTTAAAATCTCCTTTCCGCCTCACGAAGAGACCAAGTCTCCTCGCCTCTTCTGCACAACCCATGCCACGCCTTCTTGGGAATATTTAATCAATTGATAGACAGGTAGTTATGTATTTTAAACAAATCACAAAAACTCCCCCATTCTCCCAGAATCGCGCCAAAATGACGCACTCTCGCCAACCTGCGCAGCCACCTTGTCACACCCCTCACCCGCGGCACCACTGTCCGTCACCCCTCCCATCCCGCCCCCCTCACCCTTCCCACTGGAGGCGCGAGCACGCGACCGCGCTGCCGTTTCACGGCACCATATCCCGTTCCCCCCAGCGACCGCCCCGCGAGAACCTCGCTTCCCGGAAGCCAATTTCTCTGCTTCCTTCTGCTTAAAAAAGAAGGCTGGAGTTCGCAGCTCCAGCCTCCCATTCAAT
>JBCDBW010000055.1:0-26749 GCA_039182965.1 Verrucomicrobiota bacterium | reverse complement strand
GCCAGCGATAAAGCCCCAAGATAAGGAGGCTCCATGGAAGAACGTACACAATCCACACAAACCCAAAGATGAAGACGTGGAAAACACCGTTCAGAAACCCATAAATAGGATCACTCCAACGTATGGTCTGATCAATGATGAAACCTATGTTGAACAACACAAAAGAGATGAGCAACAAAAGGCCGAAGGAAAGCCGCTTCGGAGCGTGCTGGGCGGTATCACTCATCGTTCTACAGGCAGAAAACTAAGCCTAAACTCTTATGAGCATCGGGCACGAATTCTATTTGCCCTCTCAAGCCTACAAAAGGGTCGCACTCCGGCTCTCACACCACCGAGAGCGCCAGCTTTTCTTCGGCGATTTGATCTCGTGCCAATCCGCAAGAAACCTCATCATCGAGACAGATCGTCACGGTTTTTAATGCCGAAAAGTCCGGTTCGGTCAAAACCGCCGAGGCAATACGAAAAAAATCGTCGAGCCCAAGATGTCCGTATCCAGTCGCCAGCGCGGAGAGTGCCACGGAGTTTACTTCGGCAGCTTCAACTCAGCATGAGAGACATTTTCGTAGAACCGCCGCAACGATCTCTTTCGTCGTGTCGTAAAATCCGTCGCATGGGACAGTATGATAAAGCTGCTTGTAGGGCATTCCTTCGGTTACATGCTGAAAAACCATTCCTTGGTCTGCAAACTTAAGCCCCCGCCCCTTCAAAAGTTGATGTAAATCAATCTGAACCTGCCTCCCGTAGCGCTCTACCAGACATGACCCCACGCCCCCTGTGCAATTCAAGAGTACGTTCGTCGAATAGATCAGCGCATCGGCTGAAAGGTCGAGCACGTCGATATTCTGAACCTGCGCGTTCACTTGTAATCCAAGTAACTTCGGTTTGCGTACAATCGTCAACCGTCATCAATACTTGCCAAATCAATCGAGCGACTCACAGAAAACCCGAAATGCTTCCTCCTCTTCCCCCGTGGCCACTCCAGCCACGATATGCCTAGCCAAACTGCGCACCACCGCATCCTTTTCAACCGGCAACTCCAATCGGCCCACAACATCGCGAATGATCGCGGCAAAGGTGTTCCCATTGTAAAAGCAAAATGGTGCCAAGCGGTGACATTGACGACATAGATCAACCGCCTCTTCTAACGCCATCACGCCCAAATGACGAGTGTTCCACAAATCGCGGGTGGCTTCATGCCCGTCCGAAGTCGGCTTATGCAACGCGTTCTTGCTCCTGCAGAACAGTAAATTCTGAGCGGTGACAAATTCCCAAGAGTAGTTGGCGAGCCACTCCTTTTCTGTCCCCATCACTCATTCGCCGGATGCATCTTCATCAGACTCCACAAGAGTCCGCCCTTCCTTGACCCGAGCTTCCTCCTTCGCAGCCTTAATCTCTTCCACACCCACACTCTTCAAATACCCCTTCCCCGTCTTCGCATAAACCGGCTCCGCCGAAAACCGATCCTGAATCGCCAGCCCCTCCTTCAGCACTCGCTGAAACACCGGATCATTCAACAACTCCGGATCAATCCCCGATGTATCAAGATCGTCCACAATAAAATATTAATGCCCTTCCCCCGCCACCGCAAGCAGCTCACGACCCCCTACTCCACAAACTCCTTAGCCGCCAAGTCCGCCAACCGCTCCCCCACCGACCGCTTGTCCTTCGGATGCAACCCGTCATCCGGCAAATCCCGAATATCCACATACCCCGCTTTCGACACATCCGACACCGCCGCCGCTTGCCCCTCCTGCACCAGCTTCCACCCTTCGCCCCCGCCCGAAAACGTAGGCAATTGCACCGCCAAAAACGGAAAATCGCCCTGCCCCCAACTCTCCCGCCAACTCGTGATCATGTTTCCTAACAATTCCCGATAAGCTCCCGCCGCCTCCACTCCCGCCTTCGAGTTCCGCTCCCCTTGATACCAGATCGCCCCGCCAATCCCAAAGCCCGCAATCGGCGCAAAATGCTGCGCCCACAACTTCCCCGGAGCCCCCGGCGAATAAATCCCCGCCAATACCCCCTCCTCCGCCGTTCCCACCGGCTGGGGCTTCTTCCCGGCTTCCTTCCGCCCCACCTCCTTCACCTTCGCCTTCCACTCCACCACCGCCGCCTCATACGCCACCCACTCGTCCGACGGATTCTTCATCGCCGCCGCCGCGAAATCAACCCGCTCCAAATGCGCCGCTGGCGTCCACCACTCCACCGGTGTCCCCCCGGCCGCCCGCGCAATCAATCCCACCGGCACCCCCAATTCCGCCTCCAGCTGCCGCCCAAAATAATAAGCCACCCCTGAAAACCCGGGCACACTCTCCGGCGACGCCACACTCCACCCCGCACTCGTGTTCAACCGCAGATTCTCGCTCGTCGCCCCCGCAATCGCCTCCTCCGCCCCCGTCGTCCTCCCCAGCTTGAACGCCATGTTCGATTGCCCCGAACAAAGCCACACCTCACCCACCAACACATCCTCAAACCTTAGCTCCAAATCCCCGCTCTTCACGACCATCTCCCGCGCCTCAGTAGAAGCCTCCATCGCATCCAAAACCACCCGCCACTGACCGTCATCCCGCGCCCCGCCCGCAAATTCTTTTCCCCCAAAACTCACCGTCACGTTCGCGCCCGGCTCCGCCACCCCCCACACCGGTAATTCCAAGCCCCGCTGCAAAACCATATGATTTCCAAAAATCGGCGCCGCCAATAAAACCTCTTCCCCCCGTGCCGGTCCACACAACACTGCTGCACCTAGCACGACCGATCCAAGAGACGAAAACCAAACACGAACTCTCATACCCATCAGTCTGAACAAAGATCCCCGACTCCGCAACCCCTCACCATGCTCGCTACTGCTGGAAGTCCTCGTCAAAAGAGATAGCTCCAGCCCCTGAAAACGTAAAAGACATACTCCACACTCAGCCGCGTTCCCTTCTTTTCCATCTCCCCCATTGCCTCCACGTCGATTCCCGATACCATCAGAAAAACTCCAACCCTTTTCATCGACCCATGTGCTTCCTACGACAACCATTCACCCTCACGCTGCTCTTCCTCACTCTCCCGCCTCTCGTCACCATCGCCGAGGACGAAGACGAGCCGGCGCCACGCCGCGCCCGACCCGCCCCCGTCGTCTCCCCCGTCTTCCACGAGAAAAACAAAGTCACCTTTCAAGTCAAAGCACCAAAGGCCACTGAAGTCGCCCTCGCCGGAGAAATGACTGAAGGACGCGTTCCCATGACAAAAAACAAAGATGGCCTCTGGTCAATCACACTCGAGGCGGTGCCGCCCGGTATCTACGGATACGGACTTACTATCGATGGCGTGAAGATGGTGGACCCCGGAAATCCTAGCTTAAAACCTCAACGCGCGCCGCGCACAAGTATCCTTTATGTCCCCGGCGATAAGTCTCACGACTTCAAAGATGTCCCCCATGGAACCGTCCACCAACACGACTACTTCTCAGACCCCGTCAAACGCTTCCGCCAGCTCCGCGTCTACACCCCACCCGGATACGAATCCTCAGACGAATCTTACCCCCTTCTCGTTCTCCAGCACGGCCACAGTGATACTTTCGCAACTTGGACTGATCACGGAAAAGCGCACTGGATTCTCGACAACCTCATCGCCGCCGGAGAAGCCAAGCCCATGATCGTGGTAATGCTCGACGGTCATCCCGTTCCCGAGTCTTTCGGGGGTGCACTCTCTGCCGAAAATGCAGAAGAACTTCGGATCGATCTGCTCGAAACCGTCCTGCCAATGATCGAACAAAAATACCGCATCAAACCCGGGCGCGAAAACCGCGCCATCGCCGGCCTCTCCATGGGCGGCTTCCACGCGCTCACCATCGGCCTCAATGAACTCGATACCTTCGCTTGGATCGGCGCCTTCAGCGCCGGTATCCCCGAACGCAATGCCATCGCCACAGCCCTCGATCAGCCCCACCAAACCAACGAACAACTCCATCTCCTCTGGATTGCCTGCGGCGAAGACGACTTCCTACTCCCCAGAAATAAACTCGCCATTGCCGAATTGGACGCATCTGGCATCACCCACGAATGGGTTCTCACTCAAGGCGGGCATACCTGGCCTGTCTGGCGCGATTACCTCGCACGCTTCGCCCCACGCCTCTTCAAGTGAAAAAGCCAGAAACCTGATACCATAATTCTCACATGAACAACGCCACCTTCTTCAAAGACCTCGGAAAAAAGATCAACAACATCAATCGCGCCAACGGTTGGGCCGTGTGCACTCCCGAAGACTGGGATGACACCTACAAAGTCCCCGCAATGATTGCACTTATTCAGTCGGAAGCCTCCGAAGCCTTGGAAGGCTTTCGAAAAAGCAATAAGGAAAACTTCGAAGAAGAACTCGCCGACGTCGTCATCCGGACTCTCGATTGCGCTTCTGGCCTCGACCTCAACCTCGATCAAGCAATCATCGCCAAACTGGAAACAAATCAATCCCGCCCCCACCGCCACGGCGGAAAACGACTCTAAACGCGTTCAAATCCTGATGCCTACTCCGGTAATCCTCTTCAGAAATCTGCAAACTCGTGAAAACGATCCTCAACGGTTTGCCCCGACTAGAATCATCATCTCGAAAACACAATGGCCAAACCGCTTTGGCGCCACTCCCTCGCCCGCCAATTGTCATTCCATTGCAGAAGTTGCATTGCACACCCCGGAACAACTAGTATTGAAGATGCTCATACGCCGATTCCTGATCCTCCTACTGCTTTCCTTTACACCTTTTGCCGTCGGCGAAGACGAAACCAAAATCGAACCGGAACCTGAAGCCGAATTTAAGTCCCCCGCAGAGGGCGATGAGGTGGATCATGTCTTCACGGCTCGGGGACGAACCCGACACATCCCCGACGGCTTCGTCCCCATGCTCTTCCAGGTAAATCCAAAAGATGATTTTCCTCTCCCCTCAGCTCCCCCCTTCGACGCAAACCGTACCTTTTCAGAAACCATCTACTTCGAGGAACACGATATCGGACCACGAACACTTGAGCTTCACATCTTGCCCGAAGCCGATGCCGAAAAACTTGCCGAATGGAGACAAGCCTTAATTGAGTGGTATGAGTCCGGGCAAGATCCGGAAGCGAGAGGTCCGGAACCGGCATATGATCCCACTTGGATGCACAATGCCATCGGCATCAACGCCGTCGCATTCGTCATCAAGAATTAGACTGACCCCCGTCCCCGTTAGAATCGCATCACAGGGGCAAAAATATCCTGCAATTTCCCGGGCCTCGTTCGTCTAACCCCATGGATTGACGAACGTGGGCCGCCACTTGCGCACCCCGACCAAGTTGAGACGTCCTGTGTCGCGGTAAAAATGAAAGTCCTAACGCTATTCCTTAACACCGCACTGTGCCTTCTCGCACTCACCTCGCCCGGACTCACCGTAGCGACTCCTTCCTACGATATCGTCTATTTCGACCTCCCCGAGTCTCTTGAACCCAATCCCATCCCCAATCCCACCGCCGCCCTCGCGGCACTTCCGGGTTACCCGAACAACCAAAACCAACTTACTCTTGCCGGAGTCGTCTATAAACCCGACCCCCAGACCCATGGAAGCGGACCCTACCCTACCATCATAGTCCTGCACGGCTCTGGAGGCCTCTGGAGTTTCGATGATATCTCCAACGGCCCCGCTAACCAATTCAAAGAATGGGCCCAAGTCCTCTGCGATCGCGGCTACCTCTGCCTTCTCCCCGATAGCTTCAACCCCCGCGGCATCGCCGGAAACTTTGGCGGCCGACGTCCCCACCATAATCCCGCTACCGATGACGCCCTCTGCTCTCCGAATTACGAACGCCCCAAAGACGTTGTTGCCGCTCTCACCTACCTCACCACACGAAGCGACGTTGACGAAAACAATATCGGACTTCTAGCTTTCTCCCACGGCGCACAAACCACCCTCAATGTCCTCCTCGATCCCTCCATTGATATCTCGCCCTACACCGTCAATTACATCGACCTTGTCCAGGTCCTTGTAGACAATCAACCCACTTGGGTAGAAAAATCGGTGCCTCTTCAAGTCCCCGATCCCATCCGCATTCCTAACCACCTCCCTTTTCCCAAAGTATACGCCTGCTACTACCCCGGCTGCGGTCATTACGGCTACCACGGTCAAGCCAGCTCCATCGTCGCCAGTCGATACATGCCAGACCGCCGCTGCAGCGTCATCATGTTCCACGGAACCGAGGACTACCTTCTGGATGTCAACGACACAAATGTCACTCCCATGACGGGAAACCTCTTCCCCATTACTTTCGTGGAATCCTCGCAACTCCATGCCAACGCCGAAAACATCGAAAACCCTTTCCGGCACCACCTCATCTTCGATCACGCCAACCACTCTTTCGATAACGCCACCATAGAAAATATGGCCGACTGGAATACTGCCAATGAAGACGAAGACGAAAAAGCCAAACGTCTCGCCCGGGACGAGACCCTCAAATGGTTCGCTTATCGCCTCAAACCCGCGGAACCCAATCTCCAAACCGATCCGCAGGATAACGAAGTCATAGACGTTACTTGGTACGGGCAAGACTCCCTCACGTATCAATTGATGAAAACTACAGACCTTTCCATCTGGTCCAATGTCGGCCCCGTTGTCATCGGTGCCAATACACCCCTCAACCACCAATTGAATCCCATCGGTCCCGCCCCCGCGTTCTTTAAACTCCGCTACGCTCCACTCCCGCCGCCTAGCGCCGATCCCGATAATACCGGTTTCTTCCGCGCCTACTCCGATTTCTCATACTGATCAACCCCGTCCTGGAAGCACCCTTCCCTTCTCGCCATCATTGACCTGAATCAATGAAACACCCAAAATTCGCCCCGCCATGAGCAAAACGATCCTCCTCTCACTGATCCTCACCCTCGCAATATTCATCCCTCTCCCCTCCCATGCCGCAGATCCCATTGAACTCTTCAACGGCAAAAATCTCTCCGGTTGGAATGGCGATGAAAAATGGTTTCGCGTCGAAGACGGCGCCATCGTCGCCGGCTCCCTCAAAGAAAAAATTCCCCACAACTACTTCCTCGCCACCGACAAAAAATATCACGACTTCGAACTCACCTGCAAGGTCAAGACCCTCAGTAATCCCCCCGGCTCAAAAATCAATGGCGGTATCCAAATCCGCTCAGTTCGCGTCCCCAATGACACCGAAATGATCGGATTCCAAGCCGACATCGGCACCGGCGTCTGGGGTGCCCTCTACGACGAGTCGCGACGCCGAAAATTCCTCTCCGATAAACCTGCCGTCGAACGCCTCGAACAACTCATCAAGAAAGCCGACTGGAATGATTACCGCATCGTCTGCAAAGACAACCACATCCAAATCTTTGTGAACGGAGAAAAACTCACCGACTACAAAGAGAAAGACGAAGACATCGCCGTCTCCCAAGGCCATATCGCCCTTCAGGTCCACAAAGCTCCGCATCCCATTGAAATCCACTACAAAGACCTCGTCCTCACACCCCTCAAATAATCCCAGATCATTTTTTGTGTCACTTTCGCCCGTTCAACGGGTTAAATGACCAAATGCGCATCCTCCTGGTCGAAGACTCAAGGCACCTCCGCGAGGCCACCGCCACCGCCCTGAAAAAATCAGGGTATGCCGTCGATACCGCCGCCGATGGCAAAGACGGGCTCTGGCTCGCCCAGGAAAACCCCTACGACCTCGCCATTCTCGATATCATGCTCCCCGGCATGGACGGACTCTCCATCCTTCGCGAAATCCGAAAGCAAAAACGCGATCTCGTCGTCCTGCTCCTCACCGCACGAGACAAAGTAGACGATAAAGTCGAAGGTTTCGAAGCTGGCGCCGATGACTATCTCGCAAAGCCTTTCGCTCTCAAAGAACTCCTCGCCCGTGTCAATGCACTTTGTCGCCGCTCCTACGGCCAAACCACGCACCAGTTGAATATTGGCAATCTCGAGGTCAATACTTCAAAAAAATCGGCCCAACGCGCCGGAAAAACGCTCGAACTCACCGCCAAAGAATATGCCATCCTTGAGTTCCTCGCACTCCGTGAAGGAAAAGTCGTGTCTCGCACCGAAATTGAAAACCACGTCTATGACGAACTCGTGTCCCCTTCAAGCAACGTCGTCGACCGGACTATTTGTGTCCTCCGCCAAAAAATAACGGTTCCTGAAGGTGACACTCCCCTGATCCATACCAAGAGAGGTCATGGATATATCCTCGAAGCACGCACCGCTTGATGAGGTCCATCCACAAACAACTCCTCGTATCCCTCCTCGTCGGACTGGGCCTCGTCCTCGCCCTCGCCGGAACCGCCGTCTACTTTTCCGTCCGCGAAAGCCTCCTCTCGGAAGTCGACTCACAACTCCGCGATGCCAGCCAGTGGGTCCGAAAGTCCAACTTCCCCCTCATTAGCCGATCCGGCGATAGCCCGCTCCTAACCCCTCCCGCCTTCCGCCAAAAAAAAGATGATTCCCGATGGAAAGAATTCGAAGACCCTGAAAGCGGCTATTACTACCAAATCCGCACCGGCAACCCGGCCATGGATAAAAAGTCCCTCAGCCTTGAAAATCGCTCCCTTCCCGACCCACCACCACTCAAACAAGATCAAGATAGCCTCGCCACCGTCTCCGCATTAGACGGGATCACCCTTCGCATGCTCTCAAGCAGCCTGCGCTTGCGTGACCGCCCCGAAATACCACGCAAAGGAGGACGATCCGGCAGGACGAAAAACGTAACCGTCTCCGTCGCCTTTGACCTCGTAGAGGTCGAACAAACACTCTCCAAAGTCCTCGGTGGCATCCTCCTTACCGGCCTCGCCACCGCCGGAGCCTCCGCCTTCCTCGTGATCGCCACTCTCCGCCGAGGCCTGCGCCCACTCCAGCACCTCGGTGACGAGGTTTCTGCCATCGACGCCGCCAATCTCAAACAGCGCTTCTCTACGGAAGCAATGCCCCGTGAACTCCTTCCCATCGCTAATCGACTCAATAACCTCCTCGCCCGACTCGAAACCAGCTTCGAAAAAGAACGCCGCTTCAGCTCCGATATCGCTCATGAACTCCGCACCCCGATCGCCGAAATTAGAATGATCGCCGAGGTCGCCCTCCAGTGGCCCGAAGAACAAGCGCCGGAAAAATACAATGACATCGTCGAAGTCGCCGGCCGCATGGAGGCCATGACCGAAACCCTCCTCGCCCTGGCCCGCTGGGAACAAGGCGGTGCAAAACTACGTGGTGATGATGTCCCCATGGCCGAACTCACGACCGAGTGTTGGGAACCCTGGCAAGCTCGCGCGCTTGAACGTTCCCTCGAAGTCGAAATCGGAGTCTCCGATACCCTTCGCATGCATGCCGACCGCGATATGCTACGTCATATCCTGGGCAACCTCATTTCCAATGCCGTCGAATACGCTCCCGAAAAGGGAAGTGTCGTCATCGGCACCGTCAAAGGAGACGATGGAAAGTATGTCGGTGTCTCGGTTGCGAACTCCGTCGATAACATTTCGCAGGAGGACGTCGGTAACCTCTTCGACCGCTTCTGGCGACGCGATCCCTCCCGCGAATCCGAAGGCGGCCACTCGGGCCTCGGCCTTTCCCTCGCCAAAGCCTGCGCCGAAGCCCTCCGCCTCGATCTTTCCGCCTTCATCGACGGCCCCCGCATCCGCTTCGATCTCACCGAACGCTCCGCCTGACCAGGCCTCTGCCGAAATGACCATAAATTTTGGCACGGTAACCCTCTCGTAATCTTTCCGGCACCATAGTGTCACCATGCCCGGAATCGATTCTTAGTAGAATCGCTAAAACCCCAAATCCTCCCTAGATGTATCTAAACAAAGTCGCCCGACTCCTTCCTGACCGCACGTCACACGCCCTCTCCATCGTCACGATCGCCTGTCTCTTCGCTGCCGCAGCTCTATTACATATACCCGCCGCCTCGGGGCAGGCCGCCCCCATTATGGACGACATGTTCCTCCAATACAGTGTCGGCACGACCCAGAACGGCGAAGACAGGCACGAGTTCGACCTCGAAGATCGCCAAAACCGATTCATCGTCGTCGAGGAATCCACCAACCTGAACGATTGGCACGAAGTCGGCTCCTTCAAGGTCACAAACACCCAGGCTCTCATCAGTTATACCCCCCCACTCTCCGGACATCCGCAGCTCT
This sequence comes from Verrucomicrobiota bacterium, assembly GCA_039182965.1. GTDB lineage: Bacteria > Verrucomicrobiota > Verrucomicrobiia > Verrucomicrobiales > DEV007 > JBCDBW01. Next base: position 16,595 of record JBCDBW010000055.1, on the reverse strand, counting down.
TCTTCCGCTTCAACGACGACCCCGCACGCCAAATCCCCAACGACGAGACCAACATCCTCGATCTGCCCGCCACTCCATTCAATTATACAAACTTTCCCCTCCCCTCTCACTTCCTGGATACCACGATCCAAAACCTCGACAATACCCCCGCCGGAAATCCCATCACAGACGACGGCGCAACTCTCGGACGCGTCCTCTTCTACGACAAACGCTTCTCCATTAACAACACCATCTCCTGCGCCTCGTGCCACGTACAGGAACTGGGCTTCTCCGATGGATTACAATTCTCCATCGGTTTCGAAGGCGGACTCACCGGTCGTAACTCCATGGGCCTCGCCAACGCCCGATACTACAACAACGGTCGCTTCTTTTGGGATGAACGCGCCAACACGCTCGAAGACCAAACCAGTCAACCCATCGTAGATGCCGTCGAAATGGGCAGCAGCTTCCCCGATGTCATCAACGAAATCGCAGCCGAACCCTACTATCAATCCCTGTTTGCCGCCGCCTTCCCCGCAAATCCCGCCCCCAGCCAAACCAACATGGAGAATGCCCTCGCCCAATTCATGCGCTCCATGGTGTCTTACCAATCAAAATACGACGAGGGAGTGGCCACAGGCTTCGCCAACTTCACCGCTGAAGAAGAACTCGGACGTCAGCTCTTCAACACCGGTGGCGGAGGCCGCATCAATTGTGCCCGCTGCCACCAAACCGATCTCTTCGTCCAACCACAACCCCGCAACAACGGCCTCGACCTCGTCACCACCGATCCCGGACGCGGCGGCGTCACCGATAACCCCGCCAACGACGGAGAATTCAAAGTGAATTCCCTCAGAAACATCGAACTCACTGCCCCCTACATGCACGATGGCCGCTTCGCCACCCTCGAAGAGGTCGTGCGCTTCTACAGCACCGACGTCCAGGCCCATCCTAACTTACATGTGCGCCTCATCAATAACGCAGGTCTCCCACGTACGCCAAACTACACCGACGCCGAAGTCGACGCCCTCGTCGCCTTCATGAAAACCTTCACCGATCACAATTTCCTATCCGATCCCCGCTGGTCCGATCCCTTCAACTACAGGGGTCAACCCGCGCCTGACCCCACCTTCATCGCCGACTTCCCGATCATCACACCTCTGCCCAACCAAAACGCCGTCACATCCATCACCGTCGGAGGCATTGCCGCCACCATCCTCCATTACGACCCCACTACCGGGATAGCCGAACTGCTCTTCGAGGATTCCTCCCTCGCCGACGGCGACTACCCCGCCCTCCTCTCCTTCACTCCGGCGGGCGGATCCCTCACCACCATCACTTCTTCAAACACACATTCCATCGGATCTCCTCCACCATCGAATCCAAATCACAATATTCTTCTCCTCATCTTGGACGATTGGGCGATCGACCGCAGCCCCATCGACAACACGGTGTCTTCTAGCGACGACTTGCCGAATATGCCAAACCTTCAAGCAATGGCGGCCAACGGCCTCCGCTTCACCCGCGCCTACGTTAACCCTGTCTGCTCGCCCACCCGCGCCTCAATCATCACGGGACGTTACGCCCACCAAACCGGCGTCTATCAACCAGGCGGCGCGATCTCCACGGCGGAAACAACCCTCCCCGAAGCTTTCACCGCCGCCGGTTCTTCCTACGCCATGGCATCAATGGGCAAATGGCACCTCGGGAGCGGAAATACCGGCTACAATACCACGGGAGGTTGGCCGGAATTCTACGGCATCACCGGCGGCGGTGTCCCCGACTACTTCAGCTGGAACAAAAACACCAACGGCATCACCGCCAATTCGACAACCTATACGACCACAGACCAGGTGAACGAGGCTCTCGCATTCATTGATCGCGCGGAAACCGCCGGCAATCCTTGGTTCTGCTGGGTCGCCTTCAATGCCCCCCATTCTCCCTTCCATGATCCACCTGCGGCACTCGCGCCTCCCGGCGGGTACTCCCTGCAAGCCGCCGGTGAATCCGCCAATGAATGGAACTATCGCAAGATGCTCGAAGCCCTCGACACGGAACTCGGACGTCTCCTCGGCGGTATCGATCAAAACGAAACCAACGTCATCCTCATCGGCGATAACGGAACCCCTAATCAGGTCGTTCAGGCCCCCTTCGGTAACGGTCACTCAAAAGGCGATCTCTACAATGGCGGCATCCACGTCCCCCTCGTCGTCCAAGGCCCCGCCGTTACCGTCACTCCCGGATCCACCACCGACAAACTCGTTCACGCCGTCGACCTTTACACCACGATTCTTGAACTCGCCAACATCACCCCCGCCACCGTCGCACCGCCCACCGCACTCGCCCAATCCACCAGTATCGTCCCCATTCTAAACGGTAGCGATACCGCCGATCGCACCATGATCGCGGAAGGTGGACAAAACGCCAACCGTGGCCGCGCCATCATCACCGACGACTTCCCCGACTACAAACTCATCATCTTCCACGACCCAGAGAACCCCACCACACCCGTCCAAGAGTTCTACAACGTCGGAGCTCCTGCCAACGACATCAACGAACAAGCTCCCCTCACCATCGGCACCTTGACCGGCACGCCCCTCGAAGCCTACGACGCTTGCCTCGCCGCCGATGCCGCCCTCGGTGGAGGCTTCCTCGCCCCATAAGCGCCCCCGTCTAAAACCCCACCCCAAAGCCGATATGCCAACTCCCCGACGGCTCGTTCTCACCCCGGTTCAAGTTGTGCCCGTAATCAATCCGGAGCGGCCCAATCGGACTGTTCAATATCAGTCCCAGTCCGCCCGCGTAGTGCATGTCGCTAAAACCTGCATCCTCCGCCTGCGACAATAAATTCCCCGCATCAAAAAAAGGCGCCACACTGAACGGGCCCACGACGGGAATCTCATATTCTACGTTGAAGACCGTGACAAATTCACCGCCGATCGGAAAGTTGTTCCGATCCTTCGGACCCAAATCGCGCTCACGAAAACTACGGACCGACTGAGCACCTCCGGAGAAAAACCGAAGATCAATGGGCAATTCCTCGTCTCCCGACGGATCAATGATCCCCGCGCGAGCCGCCAGTCGCAACGTGGAACGCCCCACCGGCTGCAAATACACCGCCCGCGCCGTCCCTCGAAAAAACTCTATCTCACTCCCAATCGCAGACCCCGCACCCGATAGTAAAACATCTGCCGCCAATCCTTTTCTCGGATTCGTCGGATCATCCCGATTGTCATACGAGTAAACCACTCCCGCACGGCTCACAAAATAATCGCGCGGCCCAATAAACTGCTCCTCAATCTCAAAGTCCGTAACGTCCCCATACTGCGGGCTCGCAAATAGCGTGACTCGATGACGCTTCTCCGCGCCAAATTCCCGAATCAACCCCAACCGAAACTCCACATTGAACACCTCATATCCCTCGTTGTCTGTCGTCCCTGCCTGCGCCCCGAGCTTCAGCTGCCAATCCGTATCAAATATCCAAGGGTTCGTATATCCAACATCACCCGAGAACCCGCGACCAGTAACTTCACCAGCAATCTCTAGTGTCTGAAGACGCCCCAAAAAATTCGAGTTTCGATACTCCAATCCAACGATCGGTCCCTCATAGGTGCTGTATCCCACGTACGGTGCCAGCGAATGTCGCTTCGCCTCTTCCACCGCTACCTTCAACTTGATCGTCCGGTCAGACTGGGGAATCGCCTCGGTGCTGAATCCATTAAAAGCCCCCGTTTCCAGCAGCTTCGCCACCCTCTCATTCACCGCCTTCGGAGAATACGGCTCCCCAAAGAGCGGTTCAAACCGCCGGTCAATCACACCTTCACGTACGCGATCCAAACCGCTCACTTCAACCGCACTAAATGTATACTGCTCCCCCCAATTCGGTCGCACCGTCAAATCAACGAACAATTGCTCTTCCCCATTCTCACTCGGTGGACCCACCCGCGGCGGCGCCGCGTCCACATCAACTTCAGCATCAAAATAACCCGCGTCCTGCGCCGCACTGACAATCCGATTCGCTAGATTCGCCGACACCGCCTCCGTGTAAGGTTTGCCGCCAAATTCCGGAACGAGAGAGGGATAAACCGCCTCGACTTGTGGTGCGATGGGAGCCGGAAGTTGGATGTCCCCCACGAGCTGTACCACGCCCTCAGCGATACGGATCGTCAAATCCATCCGGTTCATCTCCGGTCGATGAATCGTTTCCGTTAGCTCCACAACCACATCTGCATACCCCATCAAAATGTAAAGATGACGAATCGCTTCCACCCCGGCCCGCACATCATCGTCCACAAAAGGAATGTCCGGCGCATTGATGGAATATCCAAGCCGCTTCCGCGTCGCCTGCGTGATCAATTCCCGTATCGCCCCCTCACTCAGATGTTCGTTCCCACTCACCTCGAGCTCACCAAGATAAACTTCCTTGGCCTCCTGCACCGACAGCACAACGTCGTTGGCCGGCGTAATCTCCCACTCCACTTTCGCGTCCTTGTACCCAAGACCCCGAATTCCTTCTTCAAGAAAAAACGCCGCATCGTCCGCACGCGCCATCGTCACCCCGCTCTCCTCCAGGTTCCGCACCTGAAAGGAGATCATCGCAAGAGCCTCTTCTTGTGGAACCGATTTCAACCCTTCGATCACAACCCGGCCCGGGCGGGCCTCACCAACGGAAGGAATCAAGCTGGGATCGACAATCTCCAGCCGGGGAGGTTTCGGCGGCTCCTGCGACGCTCCAATACCACTTCCTATCTCAACCTCCTCCGCGCCCTCGGAAACAAGGCTTCCCGTAAACAGCCCGAAACAGATCTGCACGAACACTACCCGTCGATACGACGACCTCAGATTCCCCGAAAAAGCCCGGAAACACTGTGACTGCGGACCCTTCATCGAAAGCGAAAGATGTATTTCAATATCCCACGGTAACTGTTCTCCTGACCGGTTCCGAAACCGAGATACGATTCGCGCCACAATCGAATCGTCGCATCAAACTGAATCGCCCCCGTGCTCGTGTCGATCCCGCCCACCGAGACATTCGTCCGCTCTTCAATGGTTTCCGCAAACGTCGGAGGCGCATCCGGATCAATCCTGCCCTCCTTGTTCTGCAAACTCTTCAACCAATACAGAAAAGCCTTCGTCGCAGCCGTCCCGCCCCCGTCAGTCAATTGCTTCCGCGTCGCCCCGGACGCCAGAAGCGAAAGAATGTCCTCACGTGGCAATGGCGGAATACTCGTAAAGACAATTTCCGGGTCCAACACCCGATTCTGAGCAAAAACCGATACCTGGTAATCCCCGATCTTGGCACCTGCTCGAAGCGCAAGTAACCCATTGAAACTTGTCGTCTCATCAAACGTAATTTGCGCTTCCGTGAGCTCAATCTTGCTGAAGGGCAAGGTTAGAATCCCCCTCTCCACCCAAACCCGGCCATTGGGAACCGGCTTCCCAAGCTTGCCACCCACCCTCAAATCACTGTAACCCTCCGCCCTGGCAAGGTTACTCGCCACCCGAAACGGATCCAATGTCACCAGGCGCACATCCACATTCCAATTGCTGAACGGCTCAATCGGCACTCCCACATCAATCGACTTTGGCAACGGCATCCGCGGCCCCGGTTCAACCACCGGTATCTCAGACTTCTCCGTGCCAAACCCAGTTGATCCAACTGGCAATAAATCAATCTCCTTGTAAAACAAACTGTTCGTCAACCCAATCGTCCCCGCCAAAGTCGCTTCCGTGTATGGCCCGGTTAACCGCAGATCGATATCCGTCCGACAACTCACACTGTCGGACCGAAAAACGAGGACCTCATGCCCGCCCAGGTGCAAATCAAAGTCAGGAGGAGCACCCTCGGGCAATCCCACTTTACCTTTCAACGCAATCTGACCCCCGGCAAGTAAGGCATCAAAGCGATCCACATGCACCGCCCAGTCTTCAAAGCGAATATCTGCCTTCACATCCCGCAACGACGGCGCCTTTTTGTTGCTGAGAATCAGCGTCTCCACTCCCAGGTTGGCCTCGCCGAAAATAACCGGCTCCTGAAGCGTCCCCGTTAGGGAGAAATCCATGCCCACCACCCCATCGATCTCTTCCAGCCCCGGAACAAATCCCGTCAGAAACGCCAATTCGCTCTCCTCCATCTTGGCAGATACCGAAAGTCCCTGCCGAACCGGATCCTCCGTGCCCTCAATCCATTCCACCGGTGTAAACGGCATTTCACCCTCAATCCTTAAAGGATTGATCTGAGCTTGCTCCACCAAGCCCGACACCCGAGCAAGCTCATCGCTCACGGCAAGTTCTAGCCCCACCCGCGCCGGCGCAACCTTGTCCGTGATTGCCGCATTCTCCCCAGGCTTGACCACCAAATCATCCGCCGTAAACGTCCCCGCCACCTCCAGCGCCGCCGGGCTTCCCGATGCCTCCAAATCCAGATTGATCAAGCACGCCACGGGAGGCTCGGCCTTGAACAAACGAAGAATCGAATCCAGAGCTAGTTCATGACTCTCAACATCAATCGCGATCGGCTCCTCCTGAATAAAAAAATCCGCCGGCGACTTTAAAACCGCCGGTGCCAAAGGAACCACCATCCGCCCTTCTAATAGCAATAGCTCTCCCGAGCGCAGTTGCATGTCGGGGATCGAAAAGACGTCGTCGGCATACGCTAACCCACCGCGAAATTGCAACGTTTCACTCGTCAAAGATATCGACGGAAGCCTGATCTCAAGGTTGTCGTATCCTCCGTCCACCGTCGCATCCACCGCCTCCGCCCCGGCATAGCGAACCCCGCTCGCCTCCAGACTGGCGCTTCCCCGATGGTCTTCTTCCTTGATATTGCCCGATCCCGCCCAATCCACTTGCACCAAGCCCTCCAGGTCCTTTTCAAAACCAAAGCTTGCCAGCAAAGCCTTCAATCTCTCGTTGATCGAAACACGAACCTCCGCTTTTGCATCATAAGTGAGCGTATTTGGATCCAATAACCCGTCCGCCGTCACAGAATTCGCCTCATCCAACGCGATCTCCGCGTCGAAAACCAAACGCTCCATCGCCTCAAGATCAGCAAGCAAGCGAATCCCATCAATTGCAACGCCATCATAACTCAGGGCTTTCGAGCGCAAGTGAGCATGAGTCGTCACCAGCTTCTTGTCTGAAAATGCCACTTCCAGTTCCCCCTCGATCGAACCGGTCGCCGGAATCGTCGGTCCATCCTTAGGGAGGTAATCACTCAGCACCTGCTCGATATCCGCCACGTCTATCGTCGCCTCAATATCGACAGGCAGAAAAGCAATCCCTGCAGGACTCATTGCCCCAGAAAGCGAACTCGATCCCGACAAATCAATCCTCGCGTCTCCCCGCTCCGCCAGGATATGAAAGGTGTCAGCCTCGCCCTCTCCCGGAACAATCGTTGCCTCCACCGAAACAAGATCCACCCGGGCCGGTGCCCAATATAAATCGCTCAACCCCAATTCAATACTGGACTCCCACGTCGCCGGCACACCAAAGTCACCCTGGAATTCAATATCCAGTGAATCCACCTGGCCCGTCGACAAATCCTCAATACCCGCGAGCTCCAACAATGGCCCCAGCGACACGGCACCTTCAACTAAGTCGGCCGCAATCGCTCCGCCCTTTCCATAACTCGCCTCCACCACACCACCCGAAAGACTGACCGTTGCGGATAGGAAAGGCACGTCGTCGTCCGCCCAATCGACTTCAAGACTCGTCAGTTCAATCAAATCAAACAACGGCAAAGGACCCAACGTAAGCGCTTCCGCGGACACTCGAATGTCCGTCGAAAGGTCGTCCCGTGAAACCGCTTCGGGAAGGTCAAGTCGCTTGATCGAAAGCTCGCCCTCCCCCCCGGGAGGCAAAATCAAATTGAATCCTTCCACCCGATATTGCTGGTCCCCCTTCCTTATACTTAAATTAATGTTAGTGATGTCAAAACGTGCTTCCAATAGCTCTCCAATCAGCTCAGGCACGTTCGCCTTCTCCGCCTCCCCATCTGTCTCGGATTCTTCTTCCGCCTCGTCCGCCTCCGTATCCCCGGGCTCCTCGGGCAATACAATCTCCACGTCAACATCCGATAACCGCACCTCTTCCAGCCAGCCGATCCCGCCCTCCCGAATCAAATCAAAGACGCTATACGCCACATCCGCTTCTCCCGCCCTCACAAACCGCACGACGCCGTCGACACCCCCTCCAAATTCAAGCCCCGAAATCTGAAAGCCCGACAAAATCGTCCCGCTCACCGTAACCGAACCCGTCAGTCCCTGCGTCGCCGCTGCCTTCTCAATCCCGTAAGCCGCCACCTTGCGAAAAATCGGTCCGTTGATGAGAATCAAGAGCAACGGAACAAACACCAAAGAGACAATCCCAATCTTCCAAAGACATCCCTTGCGCGCGGCTTTCGGCTTCGCTTCGTCTTCTTCCGAGGGCATCGTCAGGATTCAGAGAGTTTAGTTGGACACATGCCCCCCAACCCAAGTCCGCTCCAATGGACTCCACGCAATGAGGGGAACGTAACTAAACCAGTTTCCGACCGACTCGCAATCTCATTTGAAGCGCTTTATCCGACCAATTAACCTCTCAGCCGCGCAACTCCCCTCCCTTTCACACCACGCTCCTCTTCAAATCCCTATCAAAAACTCCCAAAAAACTCCAAGCAACGCATTCTAGTTCCGGAAATACGGTGACGGACTCCATGACACGTCTTCAAATGAAAGTTTCCTGTCCAATTCCGATTTGCCACGGAGTCATCAAAAAACCACCTTGCTATATGGCTATATTCCCCACTCCCCCCACCGACCATTTGCCGACTTCATCTACACTTCATCCACGCCGCCGGAAAGCCTTTGCCACTCTTACGTTACTCCTGGCCGGCGCCATGCTCCTTGCCATTCCCGAATCGTCTGCCCGCGAAGAGGTCTCCGGACTCATCATCCCTCGCGATGACGAGGGCATGTACATCCGCAACGAAGAGGGCCAGTTCGAAGTCGAATGGACCCCCGATACCCGCGTCGCTCTCATGGCCAATACCCGTCAGTTCAAAAACGGTCTCGCCGATGGAAGGCTCGATTATGCCATCCACTCATCAAAAGAAGTCGTCTCCTTTGACCTCCCAAAAGGCCCTGTTACCGGAATCAAAACAACCCGCGGCGGCAAACACGTGGATCAAGCACTCTCCGAAGCCCAGCAGGAAAAGTGGATCGCCGAACACGGACTCGAACTCTACTTCAACCAAACTCCCGAAAAGGAACAGCTGGCCACCCCCGCTGACCCTCGCTTCATCGGCACCTGGGATCCCACCACAAAACCGCGCACGCTCTCCATCAATGGGGAAAACTATGAAGTCTCTCTCAAAAAAGGAGGTCAAGCTACCATCCCTCTCTACGGCATTCTCACCGTCGAAGATCTTCATCCCTTCACTAGCAAAGCCACTGTTATTGGAGAGAAGAAAGGCGATATCATTGTCGCCGATGAAATCCGCATACAGCCCATCGGTGACCAAGCCGCCCTTGATGACCCCGCCCTGCCCCGCTACCTTTTTATCGGCGATTCCATTTCCGGAAATTACACCAACGGCCTGCGCAACGCCCTCGAAGGAAAATTCAATCTCCACCACCCGCCCACTAACTGTGGCCCCGCCTCCAACGGTGCCAAAAATATCGTCAACTGGCTGGGCGCCTACGACCAACCCGGGCGCCACTGGGACGTTATCAGCTTCAATCACGGCCACTGGGACGCTGGCAGGGAAAAGGCCAGCTACCAGGAAAGTCTCGAGAAAGTCATCACCGAACTCAAAAAAACCGGCGCCAAACTCATTTGGGTCACCACTTGCCCCGTCCCAAATGGCTTCCCACCCGCCGGCGACCTCACCGAAAATGAGAAACCCCCGGGTCGTACCGCAGGTGTCATGGAAAAATACCTCAACCCTTGGGCCGCCGAAGTCATCGCCCGCCACCCCGAAATTTCCGTCTGCGATCAGTGGCAGTTCGTAAGAGACAACAAAGACGGCCTCTACACCGATTGGTGGAACGGCCAAAACGTCCACTTCAGTGGCGCTCCCGCCGACGCCCTCGGCCAATACCTCGCCGATCACGTGCTCGAAAAAACAACAGATTAAAGCCGCGCTCCGCAAAGTGAAACCCCCCTGGTTCCTAATCCTGCTCCTCTGCTTTTCGCACACCGTCGGTGCCGACGACTCGCTTCTCGACCGCCCGGGTATCCCCATGCTCAAAAAAGACTTTCCCTATCAGAGTAAAAAAGCATACGGCCTCTACGACGAAACCGACACCGCCGCCGCCCTCCCCGAGGCCTGGAAGAATATCCAACCCCTCGATCGCTTTGACAACACAATCTCAAAGGCACTAACACCGGCCGCCCAAATCCCCGATGGCACTGGCGGCTCCTTCGATATCTCACAACCACCCTCCCCCGATCTTCTCGCCGCTCTCAAAGAAGAATACGGGAAGGGCTTCGGCCTCGGCTGGTATTTTCTCCCGAAAGAGCAACGCTACCGCGAAGGCCCCGGCCTCACCGGCGACGAACTGCTCTCCGATCTGAAAAACGGCAAGTTCGACGAAAACCAAGGCCACCCCTCTTTCACCTACGGTTTCTACACCACGAACGTCACAAAATACTACCGCCTCTACCGCCTCAGCGGCGATCCCTACTACCTCGACCAAATCGTAAAATACGCCGAAGGCATCGACTGGCTCCTCGCCCATCGCCCCCAGCAACTCATCCCCCTCGAACGCCGCTCCGAACCCCTCGCCGACCCCATCGCCACCATCCCGCACGAACCGATCGCCCTCGCTAACTTCTGGGCCCACGCCAACGCCGCTCGCCTCCTCCTCGAACGCGCGCGCAGTGAGAAACTCGACCCCTCACATCCCTCCGTCCAAAAGGCCAAGCAATTCCTCTCCACCGCGGTGAAATACATGACCTCTCAAATCACCGCCGACTACAAAGACCTCCCCCTCAAGCGCGGCGAAGACCCCGTCCCCTTCGAACCCGGTCCCAAAACACTCGCTCTTCAGGAAAAGTTTGGAATCCCCAACCGCGCCGCCCAAATCATCGAATACACTCCCTGGAACCAAACCTTCTTCTACTTCGCCACGCTCGCCGCTTCTTGCCGCGCCCTCGAAGACCTCCAGGCCATCGAAGGCGGCTCCCGATACCAGCCCACCATCGATCTCTACCGAAATATCGTCCGCGCCGGGATCTGGAATCTCGAAGACGAAAACATCTGCGTCGTCCGCGAGGGCACCCCTTACTTCTTCCACATGCACACCCCCCTTCGCGACAAGGAACCCAAAACCCGCCTCGGCTTTCCCATGTTCGGCGCCGAAGACGCTTCACACAGCGGAAGCGGCGCTTGGAACCTCCCATACATCTGGGAATGCGGCGATGACTTCGGCGTCAGCCCTGCCCTCCTCGCCGGTTACACCAATGCCCTCGTCGCCACTCTCGACGACCCCGCCACCACACACAAAAACGGCAAAGCATGGCCCCGCCAGCACCTCGACTCCCCCTGGTATCTCGCCGCCTCCGGTCGCGAAAACCATCCCTACAAAGGTACTAAAGGCCGCTACTACACCATGGCCGCCTTCGCCCCCGAAATCGTCGCCGCCGACCGCCCCTACGCCCGCAACCTCCGCGTCTGGGAAGACGACAAAGACCTCCGCCGCCTCTACGCCGGCCACCTCTACCGCACCTGGTTGCAAAGACGCCGCTGATCAAAGCGTTAACAGGAGAGCCCCCCAAACCTCCAATCCATGAAACGACTCCTTCCCTTGGCACTGCTCTGCCCCGCACTCGCCGCCGCCGAGCCCTACATCATCGAAAACGGAGAACCGCGCGCGGAAATTATCCTCTCAGACTCTCCCACCCGCACCCAACGCCTCGCCGCCCGAGAACTCCAATCCTACCTCAAAAAAATCTCCGGCGCCGACCTGGATATCCTCACCACCCCCTCCGGCAATCTCCCCGTCAAACTCTACGTCGGCACCAGCCCACACACCGACGACCTAAACATCAACGCAGACGACCTGCAATACGGCGCCTATCGCATCGTCTCCGGTGACGATTGGATGGTCTTCATCGGCGACGACACCGACTTCGTCCCCATCGAACCATGGCCCCGAAGTCACAGCGACATCGTCAGCAGCAAGATGCAGAAAGAATGGAGCGCCATTACCGGAGAAGGCTGGGGCTTTCCAAACGGCCAACTCTTCAAACACTACTCCGGCCCCAATCAAGCCTTCGGCACCCCGCGCGAACAAAAAACCGACGCCGACGGCAACATCCACGTCTGGATTTACGACGAACGCGGCTCCTTCAACGCCGTCTGCGGCTATCTTCGCTCTCTCGGCGTGCGCTGGTACATGCCCGGCGAACTCGGAGAAGTCCTCCCCAAGAGAGACACGATCCTTCTTCCAAAGATCGATGAAACCGTCCAGCCCGACTTCCCCATGCGCACCTTCCAATTTCGCCCTAACGCCGGTGGCCCCGATGCCATGATGTGGGGCTTCCGCCTCGGCGTGCGCCGCCCATACGGCCGACAAGCCGCTCACGGCTTTCGCGATATGACCGACAACGAACAAACCATGCGAGACCATCCGGACTGGTTCGCCCTCTACGACGGCAAACGCCAGAACGACCCCAACATTAAGAACAACCAACTCTGCTACTCCAACGAAGAACTCTTCGAAGAAACCGTGCGCTTCGCCCGCGCACAGTTTGACCACTTTGACATGGACGTCGTCTCGATCATGCCCCCCGACGGCTACACGCGACTCTGCGAAGGGCAACTCTGCGAGGGAGAGGAATCCCCCGAGCTGGGCCCTCGCGGCACCCTCTCCAACCACGTCTGGGATTTCGTCAATCGCGTCGCCAAGGAAATCGCTAAGTCACACCCCGGTAAACGCATCTCGAACTGCGCCTATGGCGCCTACACCGAACCCCCGAGCAACATCGACAAGCTCGAGCCCAACGTTCAGGTCATCATCGTCGGCGGTCGCCGGCCAAAAGACCCCGACCCGGAAAATATCCGCCGCATCCGCGAGGCCTGGACAAAGAAAACCGACAACCCAATCGAGATTTTCGAGAACTACCCATTCACTTCCGGAAACTTCTACCTCCCCGTCTTCAATCCCAATGTCATTGCCGAAGGCATCAACGCCACAAAGGGATTCTCCCGGGGAGAAGACGTCTGGCTCTCACTCGACTTCGGCGAAGACGTGGTCGGTTTCAATGCCTTCATGGTCTACTTCACCGCCCGCATGTATTGGGGCGGAAAAGATCAGGACGTCCAAGCCCTGCTCAATGATTACCTCGAAAAATTCTATGGACCCGCCGCCACGCCCATGGGCAAGTTCTTTGCCTACTGCGAAGAAAACTGGCTCGCCATTGACAACGAGGTCGAAAAAGCCCAACACGCCCTCGATCTCTTCGCCGCCGCCCAAGATGCCGCCGATATCGAGACAAACTACGGACGACGCGTCGCACTGATCGGCAATTACCTCGAACGTCTCGAGAAACGTGTCGCCTTCCTCTCCCTCAAACGCGGCCCCGTCCCCAAAGTTCGCAAAGTCGGAGGCGACCCCGTTCCCACCTTCACCATCGACGGAAAACTCGACGATCTCCCTTGGCAAAAGATTCCCGTCTCCTCCACCGGCAGGTTCTTCGAAAATCAAACCGGCGCCACTCCCACCTACCCCACGGCCTTCATGGTCGAATGGCGCAACGGCTATCTCTACTTCGCATTTCGTTGCCAGGAAAATCCCGACGAAAACCTCAACATCGCCACTCGCGAAAACGAAGATGAGACCCTCCTCGATGGTGACTACATCTCCATCCTCCTCGAAACCGATCGCCACAGCTACTACGAAATCGTGGTCAATCCCGCCGGCGCGATCCTCGACCTCGACCATCGCGAAGACGGGGCCAATCGTCTGCGCTGGGCCTCCCAGGCCGAGGTCGCCACGCACGTCGCCGACGACCACTGGATTCTCGAGATCGCCATCCCCGTAACCAAGGACGAAAACGATCCCTACCATCGCGTCATCGGCATTCAGCCGACGCTCGAACTACCATGGCACATCAACCTCTGCCGCCAACGGGTGCGCGACGGAAAAATCGAACGCTCCGCCTTCGCCCCCACCGCCACCGAGAGCTTCCACGTCCCCATCAAGTTCGGACACTTCCACAAAGGGGCTTCCCATGAGTTTCAGGCCGACCCCACCGTCACCGACTTCATTATCGAAAGCGGTAAAGCCAAACAGCTCCTCCGGGATCGAAAACACGAGGACGCCCTCGCGATCTACGTCGCCCTCGCCGATGATCACACCTCCACCTCAAGGCAAATCGACTTCGCTCTGGAAAACGCTATCAAGTGCGCCCGCGTCCTCAAAAACGCCGAACTACTGACCACGCTCGAAGCCCGTCAGGACCAGAGGTCCTCGCCGTAAGCCCACCCTTCGCGCACCGGCTCTTTGATGTATCCGTCGAGCGACGAGTCCTTGAAGGTCATCGTTTCGGGATTGTATTCCACCTTCTTGCCCGCCCGCATCGCGATCGTCCCGAGAATCACCGTCTCCGTGAGCGGCACCGCGTAATCAAAATCCGATCCCGGCTTCTCAATCTCACCCAGAATCGCCGCCATCGCTTCCTTCACGGGACCCCCCACCGCCCGGGGAATGGTCTTTTCAGGAAGCTCACGCCGCAATTCCAACCAGTTCTCCTGCAACCGAGGACTCGTCGGACGCATGCCCGGAGACACAATCGTGTTCTTGTCCCCCACCAGCAAACAGCCGCCCCCCTCAATCTTGTCAATCGCCTGCACCGATTCCGCCATCTTCGGCAAATGTCCCCCCTCATACCAATACACCGTCACCGCCGGCTTGTCCCCGCGCGCCGGAAACTCATACACGTAAGTCGCGCCATGCTCCTTAGCCTTCTTCTTCCCACCCGAAAACTCCCCACTGAAATCAAGACGATTGTCCATGTAAACCGCCGTCGGATATCCCAACCCCAGCGCATACTTGGGAATATCCAATGTGTGACACCCAATATCACCCAAACCACCCAAACCGTAATCCCAATGCCAACGCCAACCCGAAGGGCATATCTTGGCACTATAGCCCTTCAACGCCGCCGGTCCCGTCCACAAATCCCAATCTAAAGTCCCCGGAACCTCCTCTGCAGAAGGCCGATTCTCCGAATTGTAATTGTTCGGCGTGCTGCGATTCGTCCAAGCATGCACTTCGCGCACATCACCAATGAGCCCGGCTTCATACCACTCCCGAATCAATCGCATCCCCTCAAAAGTGTGCCCCTGGTTCCCCATGACCGTGTGCACGTCATAGTCATGATAGGCCTTCTGTAAAGTCCGCGCCTGCCAGATGTCATGCGTCAACGGTTTCTGCGTCTGCACGGATATCCCACGCTCCATCGCCGCAATCGTCGCGGGAAAATGCGTGTGGTCCGGCGTGTTCACGATCACAAGATCAAGCTCCCCGCCATGAGCATCCAGCATCCGTCGAAAATCCCGATACGACTTCGCCTCCGGAAACTCATTGAACCCGGTCGCCCCACGCTCGTCGTCGACATCCGCAATCGCCACCACGTTTTGGTCCCGGCAATCGCTAAACGCCGTCTTGGCAATCCCGCCGCCCCCGATAAGCGCAACGTTCAACTTCCCGTTCGCCCCCTTGATCCCGGCCGTCAATATGTTGAATGGCTGCACGCTGGCAATCGCTGCCGCCGCCGCCGAGCCTTTGAGGAATTTACGTCGTGTTGTCGTCATCATCAGTCTTCTTTCTTGATTCGAATATTCCGCCAGGCCGCTTCAAAGGGCCCGGTCCCCTCCTTGATCCCGTGCAACTGCAAGCCAATGAATCCCCGCCCATGCGTCGCCATCAAATCCGCAGGCACTATTGTCGTAATGACCTCGCTCCCGTTGATCCAAGTCGTGATCTCGTTCCCTTTCGCGACGACGCGAAACTGATTCCACTCTCCGGCCTTCATAAAGTCGTGCTGCTTGCGACCGTCCTTCGGCGTAATCCATTGCCCCATGCCCTGGCCATAAATGTTACCCGAATAACTGTTCTCACCCCGCCCCGCACTGACTTCAACCTGCGGGCCGTTCACAGGACCCCACTTCTGGTCCCCCTTCGCCTCCCGCGTCTGCGACCGAATCTGCACCCCCGAATTCAATTCGGCATCAATCAACTTGGTCTCAAACTCGAGCTCAAAGTCGCCATACTCCTCGTTCGTGCACAAGAAAGTCGATCCCAATCCCTCCTTGGCAGTCCCGATGATTGCCCCGTCCTCCACCCGAAAATTCCCGCTCTTCGTTTTCTCCGTCCACCCCTCCAAGTCCTTCCCATTAAAAAGAGTCACCCATTCGCCCCCCATCGCATCCCCCCCGGCGATAAAGACAAACCCAATAAGACTGACTAAAAATACCCTCATGATGGTTGGCACAGGTCCGAACGATAAAATACCGCTTGGCTACCCGTTCTCAACGGAGATCACTCCTGTTTTTTTCACCCGACTTGCCGGTTTCCCATCCTCTTCCCCTGCTTCCCCCCGTCACTGCGGGCAGGAACGGGAGCAGG
>JBCDBW010000054.1:0-26980 GCA_039182965.1 Verrucomicrobiota bacterium | reverse complement strand
TACGGCTGCCACACCGCCGAAAGCATGAGTGCCGCCTTCTACAAACACATCCGCGTCAAAATGTGGGGCGCCATCGGGAAAACCGACTACTCCGGAATCTCCCGGGGCCCAAATGGCACACTCCCAACCATCTCCTCGGCAGGCGGATACTGGTCGTATTAGGACACGCTGCCCTTCATCTCCAAGCGCCCCCTCCCCGCGCATCGCCACGCCGGTAAGGGAAGCGCGCCAAAAAATCACCGTGCTCGACCACCTCGCGAATCCCCCTCACCCGCGTCCCTAAAAGGACCAATCATCAGACTTTTCATTCGCTCTAAAATACGGAATAATGCCTCTCAAATTATCTCACTTTCCTACATGGACTTCGCCACGCTAAAAACCACTTACCACCTCCCGCTCTTCGACCTCCTCAAACAAGCCCGCGCCGTCCACGAACGTCACTGGCCCGACAACGAAGTCCAACTCTGCACCCTCCTCTCCATCAAAACCGGCGGATGCTCGGAGGACTGCGGCTACTGCACCCAGTCGGCACACCACCAAACGGGCCTCAAACGCGAAAGCCTTCTCCCCAAGGACAAAGTCCTTCAGCACGCCGAAGCCGCAAAATCAAATGGCTCGACACGCTTCTGCATGGGCGCGGCATGGAAAGGCGTCCGCGACGGCACCCGCCGCTTCGATGACGTGCTCGATATCGTCCGCGATGTCTCAAAACTCGGCATGGAAGTGTGCGTCACCCTGGGTGAACTCGGCGAAACCGAAGCCGAAAAACTACGCGATGCCGGCGTCACTGCCTACAACCACAATATCGATACCTCACCCGAGCACTACCCCAGCATTGTCTCCACCCACACCTTTCAGGATCGGCTCGATACCATCAAACACGTCCAAAACGCCGGCATGTCCGTCTGCTGCGGAGGAATCGTTGGCATGGGCGAAACCGTCGATGATCGACTCCGTATGCTCGAAGTCCTGGCTAACTTCAGTCCACAACCCGAGTCCGTTCCCATCAATTCCCTCATGCCCATGCCCGGCACCCCCCTCGAAAATTGTGACCCGGTCGATACCTTCGACCTCATCCGCCTCATCGCCGTCACTCGCATCGCCATCCCCTATGCAAAGGTTCGCCTCTCCGCCGGCCGCACAAACCTCTCCCAAGAAGCCCAAGCCCTCTGCTTCTTCGCCGGTGCCAACTCGATCTTTTACGGCGATAAACTCCTAACCGCTGCCAACCCTCAATCCCAAAAGGATCAGGCTCTCATCGCCAAACTCGGCCTCCAGCCGCAAGCCCCCTTCTCAGACCTGCCCGAACCCGACCTCGTCGAGACCCCTGATCCGGAAAGCTGTCCCCATCACACCCCCGCGGGGGCAGAAGCTACCTCTCCCGCCACGGCCTAGAACGCCTCAACCCCTCGAGAGCAACGACCAGAGCACTCTCTCGAGAGCACCCCCCGGCCAACCCACCACCAACCCTGTCAATGGCCACGCACCAACGACTTGGTGCCTTCCCACCCATTTGGTTTCCCCCCCCCCGCAGATCAGCAGCTTCGCCCCTTGGCGTGGCACCAATATCGCTGTATCAGTGTTGCCGATCTGCCTTTTCCGCATACTACCCACTAATGTCTTCCGTCCATAGCCAAAAAAACGATCCCGTTGCCCAAATGGAGGCCGCCGCCCGCCTCAGCACAAGATCTGTTACCCTCATCGTCTCCCTCTTCGTCATCTTCACCGCCGTCTTCGCCGTTCTCCTCTGGAAGAAAACCGAAATCAAGGATGCTATCGGGGACTACCGGTCGAATCGACTCATCGAAAAAGCACTGACAGCGAAGGCAACAGGTAGTGTGGAAGAGGCGAAAAACCTGCTTTTTGATGCATACGTCGTCCATCCAAAGAACCCCGAGATTCTTCGCGAACTACGCCGCCTTGACCCCGAGGATAAAGACAATGCTTCATGGTTGTATCTGCTCCATACCCGCAACCACTCGACAATTGAAGAACACATTGAACTCGTCGAGCGCATGGTAAGTCTGGGAAACTTCAAACAAACCCGCAAGATTGCGCAATCCCTCGCCGAACGTGCGCCCAACAACCCTCGCGCGCTGCGTGCCATTTCAGCAGCGACTGAGCTGAAGGACATCAACGATCGTCAGCAACTCGAGACTCTGCTACAGAACGCATCTGAATTTGATCCAAATGATCGCATGATTAAGTTTGAACGCGCGCGAACGAAGTTGATGAGTCCCATTCTGGACGTCCAAAAGGTCGGGGCCTCAACGATCATGAAGCTTGCAGAAACGGACAGCGATAGTGTCTCTCTCCGTGCCCTAAGATTCATCGCGATGAATCGCAAATCGTTTTCATCGGCAGTCTATCCCAAACTACTCGAACGCTATCAAAACCATCCCTTAATTAATGAAGTGGATGAACCGCTCGTTTTCGGATGGGAGTTGGAGGTATCTTCGCAAGACGCACCCAAGCTCGTCCGCGCTGCCCTCGCAGACTGGCAGAACAGTCTCAGCCCAGATGAACTCGCCGATCGGCTCTTTTGGCTCATCAACAACAACCAAGCGCAGGGCGTCCTGGACTTCCTCAAAGACACTGATCGCTTGGCCTCCCCCATCTTCGCAACCGTAAAAGTGACCTGCGAACTGACCCTCAACCCCAACCGCACCAACGACGAAGTGAGCGAACTCCTCAGAACAACTGCCGATACCGCAACAGATGCTGGTAGAACCGCGGATCTCGTGCGGCTGGGCGAAATCGCACTCCAATACCGATTGGACGATGTTGCAAAATATGTCTTCGAAGGTGCGATGCCCATCGCTCCCTATGAAGCTCATAGAGGCCTTGCAAGCTTGGCCCGCCGCGCCAACAAACCCGATCTCCTCCTCACTCACCTCGAAGCCATCCTGGACTTCTCAGAGACTGACTCAAACCTCATCGCTGAAGCAACCTACCTCCGCATCCTCCTCCAGAAAAACCTCGATCGCGCCGCCCTCTATGCCCAAGGCCTAGTAAACCGATATCCCGACAACCAACAAGCCAAACTCCTCTCCGCTTTTGCATCCGTTCGACAAAATCGCACGATCGACGCTAGTATCATCATAAATACACTCGACAGTGATAAGATCGAAGCCCGTTTCCTCCCTGCCCTCGCAGCCGTCTACGATGCTCTCGGTCGCACCGCCGAAGCCGAACGCATTGTCCGTCGCGTCGACCCCGCCACTCTTTCCCCTCCCGAAAAATTCCTTTTCCAAGACATCAACGACCGCCTCAATTAAATCGAATGAACCTGCCGTTTTGCAGACCAATCCGCCACTTTGCCGGCACGACGATCTACACTTGCCATGTTCCTCACCGCTGAACTCGGTCGCACCATCTCCGACAGCGACTACGACCAAGAGGTTCCCGCAATGCGCGAGGCACTCCTCACGGCCCAGCAACGCGTCCGCCACGCCCCCTTCCCAGTCATCATCCTCTTCGGAGGCGTCGACGGCGCCGGCAAAAGCGAAACCATTAACCTCCTCAATGCATGGATGGATCCGCGTTGGCTCATGACCCGCGCCTACGCAGAACCTTCCGAAGAAATGAGGGAACGACCCGAGTTTTGGCGCTACTGGCGCGATCTCCCGCCCAAAGGACGCATCGCCCTATTCCAAAGTTCCTGGTATTCCCAACCCATCCTCGATCGAGTCTACGAACGCACCAGCGAAGCCGAGTTCGAAGAAGCCCTCGAACGCGTCGCCTCCTTCGAAAAAGAAAACGCCGATGACGGCGCCCTCATCATGAAGTTCTGGATGCATCTGGGTAAAGATGCACAGGAAACACGCTTCAAAGAACTCGAAACCGACCCCCTTACCCGCTGGCGCGTCCAGACAGCCGATTGGGAACACTGGAAAAAATATGACCAGTTCGTCGCCGCCGCCGAACGCGCCATTATGCGCACCAGCAACGTCGGCACCCCTTGGCATATCGTCGAAGGCTTCGACGAAAATTATCGCTCCCTCACCACCGCAAAGATCATTCTCGAGAGCATCGATCAACACTTCGAAAAAGTCGATATCCAACGCGAGGTCGAAGCCGCACTCAAAGCCCGCGACGGAAAGAAAAAGAAGAAAAATAAAAAGTCCAAAAAATCAAAAGATCATCCCGCCACCCGATCCACGGCCGAAGCCGACGCCGAAGATCAATTCGCCAGCACGGGGCTCATCCCAAACACCTCACCCAAAACCATCCTCAGCCAACTCGACATGAGCCTCTCCCTCGGGAAAAGCGAATACGCAAAGCTCCTTGAAGAACACCAAGGCGCCCTCAATAAACAAGCCCGAAAGGCCAAAGATCTCGGCATTTCTACCATCCTCGTCTTCGAAGGCTGGGACGCGGCCGGAAAAGGCGGCTCCATCCGGCGCGTCGTTGCCGCCCTCGACGCCCGTGGCCTTCAAGTCATTCCCATCGCTGCCCCCTCTGATGAAGAACTCGCTCACCACTACCTTTGGCGATTCTGGCGACACCTGTCCAGGGCCGGTAGAATCACCATCTTTGACCGATCCTGGTACGGACGCGTCCTCGTCGAACGCATCGAAGGTTACGCCACCGAAACCGAATGGAAACGCGCCTACAACGAAATCAACGACTTCGAAGACCAACTCGTCCGCCACGGAATCGTCCTCTGCAAGTTCTGGATGCACATCACAAAAGACGAACAACTCAAACGCTTCAAAGAACGCGAGAAGACTACCTACAAACGCTGGAAACTCACTGAAGACGATTGGCGCAATCGCGATCGCTGGGACCAATACGAACACGCCGTCAACGATATGGTCGAACGGACCTCGACCGTCCACGCTCCTTGGACCCTCGTCGAAGCCAACGACAAACGCTTCGCCCGCATCAAGGTCCTCGAAACAATCACCTCCCAACTCAAGGCTCGCCTTGATTAACTCACTCACACAAACCCTCCCTAAAAACTTCTCCCCCTCATATCGATATAATTGATTAATAAAACTCTATAATCGATTTTGTGTATTAATGGCGGCGGCCTAGGATTGCCGCATGCCAAAAACCGCTCCCAATTCCGTCCGCCCCGTCGCCCTGAAGCCATTCTCTCCAGAATCGCCCACCCCTTCCCGCTACCCCAGCTCCATGGCCGCGAGAAAACCCTCAAAAAACCAACGCACGTGGCTCGCCCTCGCCCCCGCCATGGTCGTCCCTTCCCTCGGCGCCCTCTGTTATTTCATCCTCTTCACAGGATCCGAACTCGGCCAAACCATCTTCACACTCACGAAAGTCTTTGGCGTCGCCTGGCCCATCCTTGCCACGCTCCTCATCATCCGAAACCCCGCGCGAATCATCCAAACCGGCCCGGGTACGCCCCCCTTGCACGACCGCATCAAAAAGCACTTCCAATCCATCCCCCTCGGCCTCATCTCCGGCTTCGTCATATCCGCCGGTATCTTCGCCGTCGCCTGGCTTACCCCTCTCGAAAACGTGATCCTCGCCGCAGCCCCCGCCATCAGCCAAAAAATCAACGACCTCGGCTTCGCCAATAATTTCCTCCTCCTCGCCCTCGGCATTTCTCTCCTCAATTCTGCCATGGAGGAATACTACTGGCGCTGGTTTGTCTACGGGAATCTCCGTCACATCATGTGGCTCCCCGCCGCGCACTTGCTCGCCGCATTTACTTTCTCAGCTCATCACCTCATCGTCACAAGCCAGTTCTTCCCGTTCCACATCGCCCTCCTAGCCTGCGCAGGCGTCTTCGTCGGGGGTATCATCTGGTCCGCCCTCTACCAACTTCAAAAATCCATCTTCGGCGTCTGGATCTCTCACATCATTGTCGACCTCGCCATCTTCACGATCGCGTATCAGCTGATCTCCTGAACTCACCAAGCGCGTTCCTCCCAGTTTGAATCTTGAGAATTAAGACGGAGCTGAGAATCGGAGCACGAGCTTTCCCTCACCCAAGAAACGTCAACGCTTCCACGTCCATACGGCTACACATGAGAGTTCAGCCCGTGCAAAGCGCCTCCACATGGGCTCCCACCGCCTTCCCCAACCCTTTCAAATCATACCCCCCCTCCAAAACACTCACGATACGCCCCTCTCCATACGCCTCCGCCACCCCCATCATCACTTTCGTCAGTTCCACAAAGTCCTCGTCCCTTAGCCGAAACTGCCCCAACGGATCTCCTGCCCGAGAATCAAAGCCCGCCGATATCATCACCAGCTCCGGCTGAAACCTCTCCATCGCTTTCCCAAATCCCTCACGAAACGCGTCCCCAATCGATTCCATTCCCGTCCCCGCCGGAAACGGCATATTCAAAACCGTCCCCTCCCCTCTTCCCAGTCCGCGCTCACTCGCCGCCCCCGTGCCCGGATACCATGGATACTGATGCGTGCTGAAAAAAAATACGCTCTCATCCTCCACGAAAATACCCTGGGTCCCGTTCCCGTGATGAACGTCCCAATCCACGATCGCCACCCGCTCAATCCCATGCGCCGCCTGGGCATGGCGTGCGCCCACAGCGATATGATTAAATACACAAAAACCCATCCCTCGATCGGGTGTCGCATGATGCCCCGGTGGCCGCACCGCACAAAACGCCCGCTCTAACGTCCCTTCCATTACCTGGTCCACCGCGTTCAATACTCCGCCCGACGCCCGCATGGCCACCTCAAAACTCCTTGGACTAACGATCGTATCGCCAGTACTCAACATCCCGTTCCCCGCCTCAATCTCCGCTTTCGCCAAATCAAAATAGTCCTCATGATGACAACGCACGATCTCCCCTCTTGTCGCTTCTCGCACCTCGACCTTCCTCATCGCCTCCACCAATCCCATCTCCTCCAGGGCCCTCGCCACGACCTCATATCGGGCCGCACACTCCGGATGCCCCACCCCCGTTTCATGCTCCTCATACACCTCGTCCAACAGCAGGCCCACCGTCTCAAACTTCCCACTCATACCCCAACCCTACCGCCCCTCTCTCCCAAAAGAAATCCCTTTCCCCCCACCCCTATCGGCAACCACGATCGTAATCGCTCTTTCAACCCCAACCGGCATCCATTTTTCACAATACTCACAATCACCACCTCCCTTCCATTCTTCACCAGCTACTTTTCCCTCACCCATGATCTTCACGATCCACCTCGCCGCCGCCCTTGCCATGACCGGTCTCATCTGGTTCGTCCAGATCGTTCACTATCCCCTCTTCCACCATTCCGATCGCACCCCAGCTTTCTTCAAAGCACACGCCGATCGCACCGGCCTCATCGTCATCCCCCTTATGCTTGTTGAGATCACCACCGCCGCCGCCCTCCTGTCACCGCACCTCGACTTCCCGTTCCCGATCGCCATCACCAACTTCGCCCGCCTCCTCTTCATCTGGCTCGTCACCGCCATTTTCTCGCTCCCCTGCCACCAAAAACTCATTCGCAATGGCTACAATCCCGCCGTCGTCGACCGCCTCGTCCATACCAACTGGCTCCGCACCCTTCTCTGGACAGCCCGCTCCATCCTCCTCCTCTCGGCTTCCGCCCGCTAGAACCCATCACGTCCTCAGCTCCATCGGTCCCTACCCACCGGCGCAACTCCCCCCTCCATCAAAAAAACGCCCAAATCAAAAATTTTGAAAGCCGCAGGTTTAGTTTTTCGCGATTCTCGACAATACCCTGTGTCAGCCCACCCATGAGCCTCCCAAACCAAGATAAAACCGATGATTCCGCCAAGGAACTGGAGTTCACCAAGCTCCTTCTCGAAAATGAACGGGCTATTTTCGGCTTCATCTACTCCCTCACCCAGGATTTTAACGCCTCCGAAGAGTTGCGCCAGGAACTCGCCAGCCGACTCTGGGTCAAGTTCGATCATTTCGACGGCTCCCGTCCCTTCGTCGCATGGGCCATCGGCTTCGCCCGCCTCATGGTCCTCGAATGGCGACGCGCGCAGGCCAAACTCCCCATCCCAATGGACGACGAGGTCCTCGGAAAAATGGCCGATGCCGCCGCCGAACGCGCGGAAAACCGGAGCGATATCCAGGCCGCCCTCCACGAGTGCGCCCAAGATCTCACAGATCTGCAAAAGAAAGCGCTCCACGCTCGCTACTTCGACGGCACATCCGTCAAGGAGATCGCCCAAGCTTGGGATCGCACCCAAATGGCCGTCTACAAAGTCCTCAATCGCATCCACGAAAGTCTCGCCGAGTGCATGCGAGCAAAACTCAAACTGGTACCACACCGATGAACGATCAGGACCGGGAGTTGATCATTCGACACCTCCTCGAGAACGCTTGTGAGGAGGACAAAGCGAAGGTCAGCGAGAAGCTCAAAGATAGCGCCGAATTCCGGGAGCTCCTCCTCGATCACCTCGACATCGAGGCCTTCCTCCACTCCGAAGCAAAAGCCGGTTCTTTTGCCGAGGATCAGGAAGCGTTTTTCCATCGCCTCGAAGCACCTTCAAAGAAGACGGCCAAAGTCATCCCCTTCACCCGCCGGACCTGGTTTCGTACGGTCGTCACCACCTCGGCAGCCGCCGCCTGTGTCATGCTTGGCCTCGTCCTTCTCAACCCAAGCCCGCTCAATGCAGCCAGCGCTTTGCAAAGAGTGATCGACGCCGCGATGGCAGCCGGCGATCGCACCTATCTCGTCTCCGTGACTCGGGGTGCGCCGCAACCTCCAGGACCAAGAGGCCGCGGGGTGACTCAGGAAAAAGCTCAGGTCTACCTGCGCGGAACCAACCAATGGCTCGTCACCCAAGACCTTACCGATGGATCAGGTCAAAGGATCTCCGGTTTCGATGGCGAACAAAGTTGGACTGTCTCCGGCAACAATACCGTCTACGTCGCCGACAGTGCCGATCAGTTCCGTCGAAATCTGCCCGGCGCCAGTGTTGATGTGCCTTTTCTGAACCTGCACGAACAACTCAGGGACCTTCGCGAGAACTACCACATCTCGCTAGACAAGGATAAGGACTCTGGACTTCCACTCCTAAGAGCGATTAAGAAATCTCGGGACATTAATGGTCCTCGAGAGTTCCTCATCTGGTTCGATCCCGATTCAGGTATCATCCGGCGCCTCGATGTTCGTCGACCAGTATCAGGTACACCCCGCATCCTGCGAATGGACCTGGTCGAGCAATCCCCTTTGCCCGCCGATTTTTTTTCCCACGCGGCGCACCATGAGCCGGAGCGGCCAGTGAGCCACGATTCTCCTCAACGCAACCGACGTTGAAACTCAATTGCTATCCCATCTCACCAATGACTCCCTCCAAATCAAATGGTGTCTCTAAACTAACTCTTATACTAAGTATAAATTTGCTTGTCCTTGCCGGAACCAATGCCGCCATGGCCGATCCCCGTATCTGCTCGTGGTTCACGGACCGCTCCGGAGTCCACTCACGCGTCAATGAAACTCCCGCCGACGTATTCGGGCAAAACACCGTCACTACCTGGAGCCGGGGTGCCGTAACCCGGGCTCTCGCAGCCAATGCCGGCTCCAACGAGATCTGCTACACGGCCGACTGGGTCTACATCCGCTCGACCAACCTCACCAACCATATCATCGGACCATGGGGACCAACCGGAAATTTTCCATACTTCCCGGCAAATCTCACAGTGAACCATCGCTTCCCATTGAATCCTGCCAATGCTACCAACCCCGCGTACTCCCCTCCCTCTTCGAACATTGCCGGCGGAAACTACACCGGCCGATACGTAAAGGGTGTCGCCATGCTCGACTCTCGCGATACCTTCACCTACACCCCTTGATTCCTCACGTCTAAAACTAACAATAGTACGCAATGGCTCTGGGCTGATCACAGTGATCCTGCAGGTGTCGCCGCTCCCATGGGAGGTGGCGGCGGCACCGCAGCAGCCCAATTCAAGAAAAGAACAAGCCCCCTGCAAACGAAATCACTCCGGCTCCGCAACGGCAGCCAATCCTTTCCGACAAATACCCACCGGCGTTAACAATACCTTAACAATCCCAGTGGCGACCGAACGCCCTCTTCCGTGTTTACTAAGAATCTATGAAGCGTCAAAGTTTCACTCGCAAATTGCTCCTCTTCGCGGCTCTAGCCTCTCCCACCGCCCTTGTCGCACAAGTATCCATCCCGGCCGAACAACTCGACTACTTCGAAAATCACGTCCGGCCCGCCCTCGTCAAATACTGCTACGAATGCCACTCCGTCGATAGCGGCGAATCACGCGGCGGCCTCTACCTCGATACTCGCGATGGCATGCGCGAAGGCGGCAGCACCGGACCCCTCTTCGAAGGCGAATATCCCCTCTTCATCGACGCCATCACCTGGGCAGATCCCGATTTCGAGATGCCTCCCAAGCAAAAAATGCCCGACGAAGTCATCGAGCATCTCAAGAATTGGGTCGAGATGGGCGCACCGGACCCCCGCGATCGCGAAACCTTTCATGTCAAAACGGAGATCGATATGGAAGCAGGCAAAAACCACTGGGCCTATCAGCGCCCCGCTCCGTCGGCCGCTCGATCCATCGACGAGATCGTTACGAAAAATCGCGCCGCCAAAGGCCTCAAACCCGTGGGCCCCGCGGAGCCTCTCACCCTCCTCCGCCGCCTCACCTTCGACCTTACCGGCCTCCCCCCCACCCCGCCAGAAGTGAAAGCCTTCCACGAAGCTTACAAAAAAAACCCCGAAGCCGCCATCACCCAAAAGATCGACCAACTCCTCGACTCACCCCATTACGGGGAACGATGGGGCCGACACTGGCTCGATGTCGTCCGCTACGGTGAATCCAGCGGCACCCTCAACATCATCTATCCTTACGCTTGGCGCTTCCGAAATTACGTCATCGATTCCTTCAACGAAGACAAACCCTACGATCGCCTCATTACCGAGCACCTCGCCGGTGATCTCCTCCCCGCATCGAACGACGAAGAACGTCAAGAGCTGCTCATCGCAACCGGTTTCCTCGCACTCGGACCCAAAAAACAAAACGAAAAAGACCGGCGAGCCTTCGCCATGAACCTCATCGATGAACAAATCGATACCACCACCCGCGGATTCATGGCCACCACCGTCGCCTGCGCACGATGCCATGACCACAAGTTCGACCCCATTGCCACCACCGATTATTACGCCATGGCCGGCATCTTCCAAAGCACGGATACACTGTGGGGAACGATCGCCGGGAATCAAAACCACCGTACAACTGAACTATTAGAACTCCCCATCCCCGACGAAGACATCAGCCCAGACGATCAAAGAGAGGCATACGACGCAAAAAAACGACGCCTCGCCGAGTTGATTCAAAAGAATAAAACCCTTCGGAGAACGGTCGGAAGAAGCGAGAACCGCGAGGAGCTTCTTGCAGAAATGGGAATGAATCAACGCGACTTGGTCTCCCTCAAACAGCAAATCATGCGGGCCGAAAGCGAACTGAAATTCCTGAATCCCGACGGCAGCGCCAAAACCTTCGGTATGGGCGCCCGTGAAGGCAACATCGGCAACAGCAGTGTCCTCGTCACCGGCGACGTCAACAAACCCGCTCAATTGGTCGAGCGGGGCTTCCCCGAAATCCTCCACTTCCAAGGCACTCCACAAATCCCGGGCAACACGAGCGGTCGCCTCCAGCTCGCCGAATGGATCGCTTCACCCAACAACCCCCTCACCGCTCGCGTCATGGTCAACCGCATCTGGATGCACCTCACCGGCAAACCCATCGTCGAAACGATGGACAATTTCGGAATGACCGGCCTCCCCCCAAGCAACCCCGAACTCCTCGACTACCTCGCCGTCCGCTTCATGGAGAACAACTGGTCCATCAAACAACTCGTCCGCGATATCACTCTCAGCGACACCTATCGGCTCGCCTCGACCTTCAACGAGACCAACTACGTTGTCGATCCCGACAATAAGACCCACTGGCGCGCCAACCCACGCCAACTCGACGCGGAATCCCTCCGCGACCAAATGCTCGTGGTCAGCGGCCTCCTCAACCGCAAAAGGCCCGAAACCTCTATGACCCATGAATTGGGCGATTCCCGGCTCACCAGCCGCGGCCGCGATGCCGTCGAGTCAATCGACACCGCGCAGTTTCGCGGACGCTCGCTCTATCTCCCCATCCTCCGCGAAGCCCTGCCAGATGAACTCGGACTTTTCGACTTCCCAGATCCCATGGGCACGATCGGCCAGCGTACTCCCACCAACGTCGCGCCCCAATCGCTCCACCTCATGAATAGCGACCTCGTCCAGCACCAGTCGCGCTCCATGGCCAAACTGCTCGAACGCCACTTCTCATCGCCGCGCGAGCAGGTGAGAAATGCGTTCCTGCTCAGCTACAGCCGCCCCGCCACCGACGACGAGGTCGCACGTGGCCTCCAATTCATTCGCGACTTCGAACCCGGCGATCCGCCCGCGCGCGAACCGCTCGCCTCTTCCCTCCCCTACGGACGCCGGGGACCCGCCATGACCTCAAACGACAGCGACAATTCGGAGCCGGGAAGAGGAGCTCGAAAGAAAGGCGGCCCCAGAGGAAAATCCAACACCCCGAGACCCACCCCGCCGACAGAGACTCAGCCGCCCATGAACGAAGATCAGGCCAAACTCGCTGCCTTTTGCCAGGCCCTCATGATGAGCGCCGAATTCCGAATGATTCACTGACACGCAAAGACCTCGAAGAAAGACATCGCCATGTTCAAAAACGACTTTACCCGCCGCGACGCCCTCCAGACCCTGACCACCGGCCTCGGAGGCATCGCCCTCAGTGCACTCACCTCGGAACGCGCACGAGCCAATTCGGGCAATCCCCTCTCCGCCAAACAACCCCACTTCGAACCGCGTGCCAAGAACATCATCTACCTCTTCATGGGAGGAGCTCCCTCCCACCTCGATACCTTCGACTACAAGCCTCAATTAACGAAGGACAGTGGCAAGCCCGGCAAGTATGGCGACAAAGCCCTCATGGGTTCCAATTGGGAATTCCGCCAGCGCGGCGAAAGCGGTCTCTGGATTTCCGATGTCTTTCCCAAAGTGGCCGAACATGCCGATGACCTCTGCCTCCTCCGCGGAATGCATGGCGACACCCCCAATCACCAACCCGCCGTCACGTCCACACACACCGGCAGCGTCAATTTCATCCGGCCCTCAGTCGGTTCATGGGCCCTCTACGGTCTCGGAAATGAAAACACTAACGTCCCCGGATACATCGTCCTCGGCGGCGGAGCAAAAAACAATTACGGCAGCGCCTTCCTGCCCGCCTATTACCAGGGAACGATGATCGGAAGCGGGAACCCCTCCCCCGGTCCTCCTCGCGTCCCCAATATTCGAAACACCAAAATGGACACCAAAGCGCAGCGTTCACAGCTCGACTTCGTCCAATGGCTCAACAACAAGCAGCTTCAACGCAACAGGCATTCCCCCCAGACCGAAGGCATGATCCAGTCCGCAGAACTCGCCTACCACATGCAAACTTCCATGCCCGAACTCCTCGATTACGAATCCGAAAATCCCGCAACTCTCGACAACTATGGTGTAAACAACAGCGCCACCGCGAACTTCGGCAAGCAATGCCTCCTCGCCCGTCGCATGGTTGAGCGCGGCGTCCGCTTCGTGGAAATCGTCCACGGCAACTGGGACCACCACGAGAAGCTCAAGGAGGGCATAGAGAAGAATTGCGGCGAAACCGATGGCCCTATCGCCGCACTCCTCGCGGATCTTAAGCAACGCGATCTTCTCAAAGACACCCTTGTCATGTGGGGCGGCGAGTTCGGACGCACCCCGCAAACCGGCGGCACCGGACGCGGCCACAACAACAAAGGCTACACTACATGGATGGCCGGCGGCGGTGTCAAAGGAGGCTTCAGCTACGGTGGCACCGACGAACACGGATACGAGGCCGTCGAAGGGCGCATGCACGTTCACGATTGGCACGCCACCATCCTCCACCTTCTCGGTCTCGACCACGAACAACTAACCTATCGATATGCGGGAAGAGACTTCCGGCTGACTGACGTCCACGGCCACGTCCCAACGGAAATCCTCGCCTGATCTCCGATCATCTTCCCAAAAAGCTCCCCCTGCGTCACTGCGAACCCGCGTAACCGCGCAACGACTTCCATCTCCACTTGAATCCCCCCGCGCTCCAGCCGATACTCCCGTCCCACCATGGCGGCCAAGAATATCACTCTCCGCGTCGGCCTCGCCGGTTTCGGCAACGTCGGCGCTGGCGTCTATAAAAACCTCGTGAAAAACGCGGACCTCCTCCGCGCACGCATCGGCCATACCCTCGAAATCACCCGTATCGCCCTCCGCGATCCCAATAAAAAACGCGATTTCACCCCGCCCGCCGACCTCGTCACCACCCGCCCTGAAGATATTATCGAGGACGAAAACATCGACATCGTCGTCGAACTCATGGGCGGCGTTGATCGCGCCTACGACTTTGCCTCAGCCGCCCTCGAAGCAAAGAAACCAGTCATCACCGGAAACAAAGCCCTCCTCGCCGAACGAGGCATGGAACTCATTTCCCTCGCCGAAAAGGAAAACGTTCCCCTCTACTTCGAAGCCGCCGTCGCCGGCGGGATTCCCATCATCAAGACCGTCGGCGAAGCCCTCGTCGCCAATCGTATCGAATCCATACACGGCATCATCAACGGTACCTGCAATTACATTCTAACCCAAATGAAAGACGCAGGAATCTCATACACCGAAGCGCTCAATGAAGCCCAAAACCTCGGATACGCCGAAGCCGACCCCACCCTGGACATCAACGGCTGGGACGCCGCTCATAAAGCCATCATCCTCGCGTGGCTCTCATACGGACGCTGGCTCAAACCCGACGATATCCATGTCGAAGGCGTCGAGTCCATCCGCCGCATCGACATCTCCTTTGCCGCACAACTCGGATACCACATCAAACTCGTCGCCGTCATACGCCAGGCCAAAGACAAACGCATCGAAGTGCGCGTCCAACCTTCACTCCTTCCCAAGGCCCATATCCTCGCAAACGTCAATGGCGTCTACAACGCACTTGCCCTCCGTGGCGATGTCGTCGGAGAAACCCTCTTCTACGGCTCCGGTGCCGGTCAAGACGCCACCTCCTCCTCCGTAATCGCCGACCTCGCCGATGTCGCCAACAACGTCGCCGCCGATATCGGTTACGACGGATTTCTCCCGCACGGCGAATACGGCCAAGCCGTCCCCCTCGATGACACAATTTCCGAATACTACCTTCGCCTCCAAGTCGTCGATACCCCTGGCGCGGTCGCTGCCGTGACCGCCGCCCTCGGCAATCGCAAGATCGGTATCCGGTCTGCGATCCAGCCCGAACCTCAGTCCGCAACCAGAGAAGCCTCCCCCACCGCCACCCTCGTCCTGACCACACACGAAACCACACACGGAAACATGCACGCCGCCGTCGAAGAAATCCAAGCCCTCGACTGCATCGAACCGCCACCCACCCTCCACCGCATCGAAACCCTGTAACCACTCGTCTCTCCAGCGGCTTAGGTAGTCCAGCTGTCCCCGAAGGGCCGCCACAGCGAAGCGAGGACCAACACGAGCATCGAGTACCATCATGTTCCTCTCCACCCGAGGCCAAACCTCTCCTCTCTCCTTTTGCGACGCCTTCGCCGCCGGCCTTGCCGATGACGGCGGGCTGTTCGTCCCCGAATCTCTCCCCTCTCTTCCGCCATCTCTCCTCGACACATTTCTCCCCTATCCCGATCTCGCCTTCGAATTCTTCTCGCTCTTCGATTCCGATCACTCCACCGAACAACTCAAAGCCCTGATCACACGTTCGCATGACAACTTCGAAAACCCGAAGAACGCTGCCCCACTCCGCCAACTCGACGAACACACCTCCCTTCTCGAACTCTTCCACGGACCTACTCTCGCCTTCAAAGACTTCGGCCTTCAGATCGTCGGCAACCTCTTCGAAGACCAAATCGCTCGCACCGGACAACCCATCAACGTCCTCGGCGCCACCTCCGGCGACACCGGTTCCGCTGCCATCCACGGCCTCGCCAATAAAAAAGGCGTCAATGTCTTCATTCTCTACCCCAATGGCCGCGTCTCCAAACTCCAGGAACGCCAAATGACCTGCACTGGAGCTTCAAACATCTTCCCTATCTCCATTGAGGGCTCCTTCGACGACGCCCAACGCATCGTGAAAGAACTTTTCAATGATCTCGAATTTAAAGCCCAAGCCGGCCTCTCTGCCATCAACTCCATCAATATCGCCCGCATCCTCGCCCAGTCCGTGTACTACATCCACGCCTACTACCAGCTCCCAGCTGCCTCCCGGGCCAAAGCCGCATCCGAATCAAACGGCTCGTTTGGTTTTTGCGTCCCCACGGGAAATTTCGGCAACATCTTCGCCGGCTGGTTGGCATCAAAAATGGGCCTTCCTGTCGATCACTTCATCATCGCAACCAACCAAAACGACATCCTGTGCCGCCTCTTCAACACCGGCCAATACCAACCCAGCGATGTCCACCCCAGCCTTGCTCCCTCCATGGATATTCAGGTCGCCTCTAATTTCGAACGCTTTCTATACTACATGCTCCACGAAGACTCGGCCCAGGTCGCAACCCGGATGCAAACCCTCAAAGCGCAGGGCAACCTCACCATCCCCGAATTTAATGCCGATACCTTTCAGGCCACTCGCGCCTCCGACGAGGAAATCTTTACCCTCATCAAAAAGGTCCACGATCAATACGGGATCGTTGTCGACCCCCACACCGCCTGCGGTTTCCAATCCACTTTTGAAACCGACACCAACTCGAAACCCCACGGGCATACCGTCATTCTAGCCACCGCCCACCCCGCGAAGTTCCCCGATACTATCGAGCGTGCACTCGGCAAGAAAGTCACCCACCCCAGCCTCGAAGCTCTGAAAGAGAAATCCCCCGTCCGCTATGCCGTCACCCCCAGCCCGGCGGCCATAAAAGACTTTATTCAAGCCAATCAAGCTTGACCCCAACCCATGTCCATCTACCTATTCTCTCGCCTCGACCCCATGAAAACAATCCATACACCAAGACGTTAGGCCTTCCGAAACCCCACCCGACCAACGAATACCAACTAACGATGCCCCTCATCGTCCAAAAATACGGCGGCACATCCGTCGGCTCAGCCGAGCGCATCCAAAATGTCGCCCGGCGGATCATGGCTACCCAAGCGGAAGGCAACCAAGTCGTCGCCGTCGTCTCCGCGATGTCCGGAGAAACCAATCGCCTTACGGATCTCGCGAGCGAAGTGACCGGCGAGCTGCACCCTACCGAACGCGAAATGGATGTCCTCCTCGCCACAGGGGAACAAGCATCCATCGCACTCATGTCCATGGCCATCAATGCCATGGGCGGAAAAGCAATTTCCTTCACCGGAGCCCAAGCCGGCATATCCACAGACGGTGCCCACACCCGCGCACGCATCGCCAACATCACCCCAAGTGAAGTCCATAAATATCTCGACGACGGCACCATCGTCATTCTTGCAGGATTCCAGGGAACGGGCCCCGACGGACGGATCACCACCCTTGGTCGCGGCGGTTCCGACCTCACAGCCATCGCTATCGCATCCGCCATCAACGCCGATCTCTGCCAAATCTTCACTGACGTCGATGGGGTGTACACCTGCGACCCACGCATCGTCCCCAATGCCGTCAAACTCGACGAAATCAGTTACGACGAAATGCTCGAAATGGCCAGCTCAGGCACCAAGGTCATGCAATCACGCTCGGTCGAGTTCGCCAAAAAATTCGGCGTCGTCTTCGAAGTCCGCTCTTCCCTCAACAACAATCCAGGCACCATCGTGAAAGAAGAAACCGTCAACATGGAATCCATCGTCATCCGCGGCGTCAGCGTCGAACGAGACCAAGCCAAGGTGACCATCGAAGAAGTCCCCGATACCCCAGGCATCGCTTCCCAAGTATTTAAAGCCATCGCCGATGCCGGCCTCGTGATCGATATGATCGTCCAAAACGTTTCCAAGATCGGAAGCACCGACATCTCATTCACCCTCTACGCAAAAGATCTCCCAAAGGCAGAAGCCGCCCTCCAACCTCTCCTCAACACCATTGGCGACAAAGTCGTCGTCGAAGCGAAGAGTGGTATCGCTAAACTGAGCGCCGTCGGCATCGGTATGCGATCCCACTCTGGTGTCGCTTCTAAGATGTTTGACGCACTCGCCGATGTTAACGTGAATATTCAAATGATCTCCACATCGGAAATCAAGGTGGCCGTCATTATCAACGAAAGCGAAATCAAAACCGCGTCCCGAGCCGTCCACGACGCTTTCAGCTTGGAGCAGTCTTCTTAGGCAGCTTCCCCGGGAAGGCAACTCTCGAACGCCACCGATTGCACCCGGAATCCCCTTCTCTTTTGCCGTGGCCGTCCCATACCCTCGCCGGGAGTGCACACCACGCTCTCCCCCCTTTAACTCCAATCGCCTGGAAACCAACTCCGCAGGCAATGGACAAACCTGCTACCGACCCCTAGCGCCCCCAACAAGGCTACCCTGAATCCTCAACACCGTAGCCCAACCCCCGCCACTCTTGCTCTCCTAACCCCCGCAAAACCAATCCCCGCGCAGCCGCACAAGGAACTTAATTCAGCCAGGGCTGAGAAACCATGTCCTCTTCTGCAGACTGCAGCCGGCTTGGCTCCGGCAAACCGGGACGCCGCATTGCTTCCTCTTCGGCCAACTGTCGCCCCAACTCACACAACAACTCCCGATCGCCTGCCTCCAAATCGCTGAACAAGATTGTAACTTGGGAAGACCCTTCCGTCCGCCCCGTCAAGCTCGCCACACTTTCCACCACAAAGCCTTCCAAGCACAAAAAAGAGGGCTCCGCAGAACCCCCTCTTCCATAACTTGGGATGTGCAACCCAAGGTCAATAAATGTCGCAACC
This sequence comes from Verrucomicrobiota bacterium, assembly GCA_039182965.1. GTDB lineage: Bacteria > Verrucomicrobiota > Verrucomicrobiia > Verrucomicrobiales > DEV007 > JBCDBW01. The sequence continues at coordinate 8,104 of JBCDBW010000054.1, read as the reverse complement.
TCAAAACCACGCCGCGACTCAAAAACCATTCCCTGATCCGTGACCCGCAACACTCGCACTACCGGTGACCGCGGTCCCTCCTCGTGTGAAAATTCGGAATACGATTCGTCGTTCGCTGAGCGGGAAGCCATTGATGGTAAATCTGTTCAGGGTTGAAGAGAACATAGAAACCTTACCGAGCTAAATTTTGGTGTCAACGAATCCACCCATTTTTTGCAAAATTTTATTACTCGACAGATCGAACACTCCATGACTACGGCACCTATCCACACTCCTTGAATAGCTCGCCTTTCTATGCGAAACTCTCATCTTTTCTCTTCTCTGGTTCGCAGCCCACGTCTCCATGCACATCAACGACATCTTTCGTCGCTATTCGACCACGATCTCCTTCGAGTTCTTTCCACCAAAAACTCCGGAAGCTTCCGAGGCACTCTACCAAACGATCACCGATCTTGAGGCATTCAAACCCTCCTTCGTCAGCGTCACCTATGGCGCCGGCGGCTCCACCAGGGAACTGACGCACGAACTCGTCGTTCGCATCAAGGAATCCACCACCCTCGATCCCTGCCCCCACCTCACCTGCGTCTGCCACCACAAAACAGATATCTCTGAAATTCTCGATCGCTACGCATCCGCAGGGGTGTCGAATATCCTCGCCCTCGGCGGCGATCCCCCTCGCGACCTTGGTGGCTACCGACGCGAAAATGACCACTTCCAACACGCCGCCGACCTCGTCCGCTTCATTAAAAAATTCAATGACTCCGGCGCCCACCCCGAAAAAAAAGGCTTTGGTATCGGAGTTGCCGGCTTCCCGGAAGGACACCCGGCAACTCCGAACCGCCTCAAAGAAATGGATTATCTCAAGGCCAAAGTCGATGAAGGAGCCGACTATATCGTCACACAGCTTTTCTTCTCCAATCACGACTTTCACGACTTCCGCGACCGCTGTGACCTCGCCGGAATCAATGTTCCCATTATCGCGGGAATCATGCCCATTACCTCCGCTAAAGGAATGATCCGCATGGCCGAACTTGCCGCCGGCGCCCGCTACCCCGCCAAACTCACCCGCGCAATCCAACGCTGCGATGCCAATCCCGACGCGATCCGCCGCGTGGGAGTCCATTACGCCACCGAACAATGCATTGACCTGCTCGAAAATCGCGTAAGCGGTCTGCATTTTTACACGCTCAACCAATCCGACGCTACCCGGGAAATATACGCGAACCTCGGCCTTCGCAACACCGATGCCCTCGAATCCACGGCCCCAAAATCGGACGCCGCCCTCGCCTAAACTCCCGTGCCCCAACGCTTCTCCACTAAGCTCGATCTTCCAGATCCCGGTCGCCCGCGATTCCCTTGGCGCATCGGAATCTACTCAATCGTTCTCGCCTATCTTATCGTCGATCTCTTCGTCTTCAAAGGACCACTCCGCCAGCGTCTCGACGCCAATACCCCGAACTCACCCGCCGCCCATAACGCCGCCAAAAAAAATCAATGGGTCGCACGCGTCAATGGCACCCCTATCACCGCCGCCCAACTCAACCGCGCCGTCGCCGTCTCCAACTACCAGCGCGGTGTCGATACAAACTCCCTCTCTACGAAAAATTACCAAGTCAATCGACTCGCAGCACTCGGTGAACTCATCGAAGATCAGATTGTCGCATCTTACGCCGAACATTACCCGGGCGAAATTCCGGAAAAATCGATCGATGCCGAACTCGAACGCTTCCAGAACCAATTCGCATCCGAAGACCTGCTCAAACTCCACCTCCAGGAACAGCAGATCGAACCCGAGGATCTGCGAAGCCGTATCACTGATCACGTTCGTCAAATCGCCTACCTCGAAAACCGCATCGCTTCCGGCATCGACGTCACCGAAGAAGAAGCCCGCCAATGGTTCGATGAAAACAAAAATTCCGTCGCGATCCCGGAACGCGTGCGCGCCCGTCACATCTTCCTCAGCACAGTCAAAGAAGACACCTCCGATCGCGAGGAACGGATTAACGAGATCCATCGCCAACTCTCTTCCGGTGAAAAGTCCTTCGAAGCGCTCGCCCGTATCTACTCAGAAGACGAACGCACAAAAAATCACGGAGGAGATCTCAACTACTTCAGCCGTTCCCGTCTACCCGAATCCTTTACCAACCCGGTGTTCTCTCTCGCCGTCGACGAAATAAGCGAGCCCTTTCGAACCCCCATTGGTTGGCATATCGTCGAGGTGACAGACCGAAAGCCCGCCCGCGATACGACCTACGAAGAAATCCGCAAAGAAGTCTACGCCCTCCTCGAATCAAAGAAACGAGAGATCATGACCGCTCGCGTTCTAAAAAGCATGCGTGACGCCTCCGTAATCGAGTATTTCACCGAAAACCTCGATCTCGCGCCCCCCCCTCCACCAGATCTCGATCAATCGCAGTGATACTCGGCCAGAAGCTACCGTCGTGTTCCTCTCTTGCACACGGCGCAATCCAAAATATAAGTGTTAACGGGTGCCGCTTCGTGGTTAATAAAAACTATCCCGTAGCCCCCCTTTAGCTTTTACACTCCACTTCTAGACTTTCCACGGCGCCCCCTCTCCTATGTCCTCGCAAGCACCATCCCCATTCGGTATCATCGGCCTCGGCATCATCGGCTCTCGTATCGCCAAGCACCTCCGCTCGCAGGGAATAACCGTCCATACTTGCAACCGCTCCCGAAAAGAGGACCCCGGATTTGTTTCCTCGCCGCAAGAAGTGGCCGAAAAGTCCAAAACCATCCAACTATTCGTCCGCAACGGAGAGGATACGCTCGAAATCATCGCTTCCATCGCCGATACGCTTACTCCAGAACATCTCATCCTCTCCCACGCCACCATCCCGCCAAACGACGCTCGCCAAGCTGCTCAGGCCGTGACCACTGCCGGTGCCCGCTTCCTAGAAGCCCCATTTACCGGCAGCAAACTTGCCGCTCAAGAAGGCCAACTCGTCTACTACGTCGCCGGAGAACCCTCAACGGTCGACTTCGCTCGCCCTTTCCTGGAACAAAGTTCAAAGAATATCCTAACCGCCGGCAATAGCATCGGGAATGCCGCCGTCATTAAAATCGCTACGAATATGGTTACCGGTACCACCGTCGCGATCCTCGCCGAAGCCCTTACCCTCTGCCAGAAAAACGATATCAACCCCGACCTCCTCGCAGATGCGTTCAAAACAAATGCCTGCCACTCGACCCTTATCGACATGAAACTGCCGTCCATGTCCAAAGGAGACTTCGATCCCCATTTCTCTCTTCGCAACATGTTCAAAGACGCACAGTTTGGCCTCAACATGGGCTCCGAAACCCAAACGGATCTCCCCGTCCTCTCCACCGTCGCTGCCACCATGTTCACCGCCATGCGAAACGGATACGACGAAGAAGATTTCTCCGTCCTCCTCAAAAACTACAAGAGCGCTTCCCCTTCGACTGCAAAAGAATCGCTCCCTTCTGCCCAGCCCCCCTCCACCGCACCCGCGAAGTCCAGCCCGCACACACTCGCGCCTCCATCCGCTTCCACCCCGGCGCCCGCAACCTCACCGTCACCCAAAACGCCCGATCTTGACGACCCACTCGACTCAATTCTCGCCCCGCCGGAGATCCAGAAATCCTCACGCCCCAAGGAAGAACCCGCGATTGAAACAGCGGATCCTCCCACGCTCCAGCCGCCCCCCCAAGCAGCCGCAGCCAAAGAGACCCAAACGGCTTCCAAACCACTCGCTGCGAAAAAGAGTATCCTCCCACCTAAACGCGACGCGTCCGTCCCTCCCGCTTCCCTCAGCGAACGCGACAAATCGTCACCTGTCTCCACCAATCCACCCCCGTCTTCCCCCCTCCCATCGTCAACGAATAGCGATCCTCCCCTTCCCGCCCCGCCCGAATCCAAACCCGAGGCAAAACCTCAGAAAGAGAATCAAGCGGAATCCAAATGGGAACCCGATCCCGAGCCCGAGCTCTCCGCTCCTGAACCGGCACCTCAACCCAAACCCGCTCCCGCAAAGCCTAAACGCAAATCCCGTTTCTCCTTTGGGTTCAAGTCCAAGGAAAAAAACGAACCAGCCGAACATAGACATCCAGAGCCCAAAGCAGAGCCAAATATCAAAGCACCTCCCAAAACCGAATCGGACCCCGAGGACCCGTATTGAGAATCGTTACATAGACGCTCTGCCTGGCGCCCTCACAAAACCACCCTGCCCAATCAAAAACTTCTTTCTGTTCGGAGTCTAACGTTCAAGGCCCAGCTCTACAAGCTCTCCTAGACCCATGCTCCTCCTCCCTAAACCCGGCGTGATTCTCGACCTCTCTGAGCGCACAATGATCGAACTCGCCGGTCCCGATCGGAAGCGCTACCTCCAAGGTCAAATCACCAACGACCTGGATCGCCTCGAAACCGAACCCATCATCGAAGCCTGCCTTTGCAACGCGAAAGGTAAACTCGAAGCCCATGTCTATATCCGTGAGGTGACCTTGCAGAAACGAGTTCGCCCACTCGGCTCTCATGACTTCGTCCATCAAAGCGAAACCGCCTACCTCATCGACGCCCATCATGACTTCTCTTTAGATGACCTCCTTCTCAATCGCCTCGACAAATACCTCATCGCGGACGATTGCAAGTTGCGCGATGTCTCCGCCAACTACCAGCTCCATCACATCATCGGAGATGACTTCACGCCAGTGGACAAAATCGCACCAATTAGACGGTTTGGGCCCATCGGAGGGGACATTTTGACCTCTATGCATAGTAGCATCTACTTCGATCAGGCAATGACCTCCGAAGCCGATCTCGAGCCCCTCCGCATCGCCCACGGGTTCCCCGCTTGGGGCAAGGAACTCACCGCTGACATCCTACCCCCGGAAGCCGGTCCATCCTTCATCGAACGAAACATCTCATACACCAAAGGCTGCTATATCGGTCAGGAAACAATCTCGCGTCTGAAGTCCGTTGGTCGGGTCAGAAAACAACTCGTCGCTCTCAGTAGCCTCGCCCCATCAACCGAAGCCCTACCCACGCCCGGCTGGGACCTCTTCCCCGAAACCGACCCTACCTCAAAACCGGTCGGCACCATCACTTCCACCGCCAAGCATCCGGACCTTAATACCACCATTGCGCTCGCCTATGTTAAATCCAACCAAATCGCCCCCAACACCCGCCTCATCGCCGCCCCCCCAAAGGCCGATCCCCAGAATAGCCCTTGCGAAACCGTCGAAATTCGGGAAACTCCAATGAGGTCAATAGACAACATCCATTAATTTTTGGCCGAGGCTGCCCCTCCCCGTCTCAGCCCCAACCCACCATGACACACTCATTTTCCCGCCGCGCTTCTTGCCGCATCGGCTGGTCCCTTCTCACGACGTTCTCCCTCGTTCTCACTCTCTTTTTCCCCACGGCGATCAGACTCCAAGCAGCCAAACCGTCGGAGGAAAACCTCGTCACGCTCAAAGTTGTCTTAAAAGACGAGTCACGAAAAGTCCTCATCCAACTCGACCCCGAAGCCGCCCCCCGCCACGTCGAAAACTTCAAGAAACTTATCGGCGAGGGCTTCTACAACGGCCAGGCTTTTCATCGCATCATCCGGGGCTTCATCATCCAAGTCGGCGATCCGCTCTCCAAAGACCCCTTGGAAAAGGATAACTGGGGCACTGGCGGACCCGGCCATTCCATTCCAGCCGAAATCGGTCTCCCCCATAACCGCGGTTCCGTCGCCATGGCTCGCCTCCATAACAATAATCCAAATAAAGAATCCAACGGCAGCCAGTTCTACTTTTGTCTCACTCCCATCCCCCAACTCGACAAAGACTACACAGTGTTCGGAAAAGTGATCGAAGGAATGGATGTCCTCGATGAAATGGCCGACTCCCTGACCGATAGCAACGACAACCCAGTGCGCCGAATCGAAATCAAAACCGCCGCCCTTGGTGACGTCGGTGCGATCGGCTCCATCGCCATGCCTAACCCCGTCGCCGGGACCAAAAAAGCCATCGCCGCCATCCCCAATCCCCTCAATATGTTCGGCGGTAAAAAAGACGCCGACCTCTCAAACGAACCCGCCGCTTACGGTGACCAGACGGTTCCCGAGGGCGAACTCCCCGATGTCGAATACGCCTCGGAAATGACCGATATCGATTCCTCTCCCCCGATCGACTCTCCAGAAAAAGAGGGTTTCATGAGCAAGCTCAATCCCTTCAACAACAGCAAGAAAGAACAAGAGGTTTCCCCTGCTCCCGACGAAGACGCAGCAAACGAAATCGCCGTAGCCATCGACGCCGTCACCGCCAGCGACACGCCCTCGCAAGAGAAGGAGGGACTCCTCAGTAAAGTGAACCCCTTCAGTGGAGAAAAGGATTATGGCATCCCTGAAACACCAGATCCCATCCCGACTCCCGAACTGACCGGCCCCGCTGCTAATGCCCCATCAGAACCAGCCGCTCCCGACGACGACAAAGAAGGCTTGCTCAGTAAAATGAATCCCTTTGGAGGAAAAAAGGATTATGGAATCCCCAAAACGCCGAAACCCATCCCCGCTCCCCCAGAGGCCTCTCCAGTTGCCGACGCCCCTTCAGATCCCGCTCCCCCTGCCGAGAACAAAGGCAGTTTCCTCAGCAAGATGAATCCCTTTAGCGGCAAGAAAGATCATGGCATTCCCGAAACCCCAGATCCCATCCCCGAGCCCGTCGCGCAACTCCCAGTCACCCCGACACCAACACCCACTCCTGCATCCGTCCCCGGCACACTTCCCGATATCGAATACGCATCCGAAATGGCCGACCTCAAAGCCACCCCTCCCGCAGAAGAGAAAAGCGGCGGCTTTTTCAGCAAGCTCAATCCCTTCGGCGGGAAAAAGGATAAAAAAAGCGGCGATTCCACTAGCATCGATGTCGCCAAAGCTCCATCTAGCGAACCCGCCGATCGCGACATCCCTGCCCCACCTCCACTCCCCAGCGACACTTCAACCGCTCCGCAAACCACCACCGATGACAGTTCCTCCATCCCAGCCGAACCTCTTGGCGGCCTTGAAAAAATCTCCCAGCTGAACTTCGGCACCGACGGCGACGACTCCACCCCCAAACGAAAACCCAAGAAAACCGAAGCAGAAAAAAGCGGCTTCACCAAGTTCATCGAACGCCTATGGTAAATCGCGACCGGGCTGCAGAATCAGTTAATCGCGGTCGGGGCCGGTCGCGGGCGGAGTGGCCCGAGTGAGACGCCCCAGACAAAAGAGGGCTCCTATCGGTCAAACTGAGAGCAATGAAAGGCCCCCGCTTAGAGGCCGAATTCCGAGACCCATGAGTTTGGTAGAGTAAAGGTCTTGTCTAAATTAGACACGTCAGACGCCCATCTTTCTTTTAGAATCCTCCTTACATCCATTGGAGGAGCAATACTCGAACCGACATTGATCTTGTCGTGAAAGAGGGTGTCGTCAATCCCGCGTGGACAAATTTGAAGAAAGTCGCATACTTCATCGATATACTTGCGCGGATCGGAAGCTAGATCTTCGAACCAAAGGATCTTCAGATTGCGTTCCCGGATTGCACTTTGCCAAGCCAAAACGGATCGGCTAAAGCTGTGCCCACCAAACTTGCACTGCAAATAGTCGTCGAAGTCTTTGAAGTCTTCAGTTGCATGCCCACTTTTCAAGTCCATGCAATAAAACGACCAATTCCAATCAACAGGATTCCGCAAGGTGAAAAGAAAACGCGTTTCCGGCAGAAACTGGGCAATCCTACCGATGTCAGAATGCGGGAGGAAAAAATACTGAGGGCTGAGATCACCACTGAGGCGTCCTTCTTTCATCTTGAAAAGATCAAGATACCAGCGGTCCGTATGCTTCGCGAAGGCGTATCGAAAATCCCAGCAAAACCGGCGGTAGTCACGATTAAACGCAAAACTCTGGACGCTAAGAAGGCTTCGCAGGCGTGACCTGATGTAATCCCTCTGAGCTCTCCGATGCCAACGATCATCAAAATTGAAAATACGTTTCCAAGGCCCTTCATTCGGAAAATTACGACGATACCAAAGGTACCGAAGTTCTTTGATAGGCGGGAGCCAAATCGCCTCGTGCGTCGACAGCACATGGTAGAGCCAGGTAGTGGC
>JBCDBW010000053.1:0-27189 GCA_039182965.1 Verrucomicrobiota bacterium | reverse complement strand
CTAACGTAGCTGTCGAATAGCGCTGATTTGGGGTGGATTTGGAGGCTTGGTAGTCAGTTGAGTGAGGGTGGTTCAGGCAGTCAGGGAGCGCTTGGATAACAAAAGGTGACCGAGAAGTCGATTGAGCAGGCCTGAGAGCGCGCAGGTGAGATAAAGAGGGTGAACGGACGAAGGTGAGGGGGGTGTAGTGGCGTATTTTTTGCCGTATTTGGCGAGTTTTTCGAGGTTATGAACCAAGCAGAAGAGTTGCCACTGTGTGTTGACCTTTTTCTTTCCTCGATAGGTGAAGCGGTCCATGCCTTTGCAATATCGGATGTTGGCGAAGACTGGTTCGACGATGCCGGCCCTTCGAGCGTATCGTTTTCGTGCATCGGGGGTGTCGATCTTCTCACGCATCCGCTCACAGAGTTTGCGTGGGGTGTTGCCGACGCGGAAGGCAAGCGTGCGGCGTTTGGCTCGGGCGCTGAGGCATTGGGAAGCGATGGGACAAGCATCTCAGGCTCCCGCAGTGGCTCGGTAGCGGCGGTAGATGGCGCCTTTGCCGGTGTTGTGACGGGCGGCATAGAGGGTGAGTTCTTTGCCTTGGGGACAAGTGTAGAGATCGCGACCGGGGTCATAGGTGAAGGCTTCGAGGGGAAGCTTGTCTTTAATCTGACGGACCTTTGCCTTGTGACGCTCACGAGTGTCGAACTGGGGATCACGTTTGCGGAAGTTGCCGTCCGGGATAATGGCATCGAGCTTTTCTTCTTCACAGGTGCGCAGGTTTTCTTCGCTGTGGTAGTTGGCATCGGCGCTTAGTTCCTTGCCTTCAAAGTAGCCGTCACCGAGGCCCGCGTTGCGGGCGTTCTTTCTGGCTTCAAGCATGACCGGGGCGACGTTGGCGTAATCCTGTCCGTGCCCGATGGCTTCGGCGGCGAGGATAATTTGGTGATGATCGTCGACGAGCGCCTGGGCGTTGTATCCTTGGATGACGCCGTGACCGGTCATCATTTTGGCGCTGTCCGGATCGGTGACGTTGCCTTGGACTTCCTTGCCACGGGCCCCTTGCTTGGGACCTTCCTGCTCGCAGTGCCGGGAGATGTTTTCAATCTGCCGGCGCAGACGTTTGAGGGCGGGTGGCTCATCATCGTCGCCGTGCTGATGAGCGGCTTTGTTCTTCTTCTTCGTGTGATTGCGGCGATCGGCTTCACGGTGCTCGGTCATTTTCATTTCCAGCTTGGCGCTCAGGCGTTCTTTGCGCGCGAGGAGTTCCGCGGTTTTACCGCTCCACTTCTTGCTCGCCGGTGCAGGCAGTTTAACGCCATCAAGGGCGAAGGTGGTGCCGCCCAGCAGTTCTTCTTCGTGGCAGGCCACCAGGATTTCGGCAAAGAGTTGCTCGATCTTTTTGCTGCTGAGTTTGGTGACGAAGGCGGCGAAGGTGGAGTGATCGGGTTGTTCACCGCCGCTGAGCGCCATGAAGACGAGGTTCTTCTTGCAGGCCCATTCCAAAGCGCGGGAGCTGGTTTCGCCTCGAGCGTATCCAAAGAGGATGACCTTCAAGAGGGCCCGCGGATCAAGGGCCCGGCGTCCGGCGTGATCGTTCTCGTAGAGATCGCCGAACCAGTCTGGCGAGACCCGGTCATCGATCAAGCGGTCAATTGCATATTCGAGAGTCCCTGGCCGCAACTGCTCGGCCAGATCAACCTCCACGAAGAGTCCTTGTGCCCGTTGATCGGGCCTGAAGCGTGCCATGAAGTGATCCTAACAGATGTAGTGATCCTTGGGCACTGTTTTCTGGCATTCAAAGAGGAAAAACGATAGTCTTTCGACACTTACAACAGGCGATTTCGCGTATACGGAGAGCCGGTAGCACAGGCTTGATGGCACAGTGAGTCAGGGGAGAATCGTAACACGTTGGAAGAAAAACGGAGTGGACGGGACTCGAACCCGCGACCTCCGGCGTGACAGGCCGGCGCTCTAACCAACTGAGCTACCACTCCTAAGGCAGGAAAACTCGCGGGAACTTCCGCCCTGAGAGTGAGCGGAAAATAGGCGCGTTCGATTTTTGGTGCAATAAAATTCTTCCGTTTTTCTTTGATTTAAAGGGCATTGCAGGTAACGTTCCGCTCCCCGGCCCGCTGGGCAAGCATGAGGGATTGAGATTAATAGGAGTGCGAGAGGGATAGGCGTATTTTCAGACCGAGAAGAAAGACCGGACTAAGCCATGAATATCATCGATAAAATTGAGAAAGAACAGGTTCGCGAGGACATGCCCGAATTTGGACCCGGGGACACTGTGAAAGTGCATTACCGAGTTGTCGAGGGCGGCAAGGAGCGTATCCAGGTTTTTCAAGGAATCGTCTTGGGGCGGCGAGGCACGTCCGTCAACGAAGCCTTTACGGTGCGTAAGATATCTTATGGGGAGGGGGTGGAGCGTGTTTTTCAGGTGCATTCGCCCAAGATTTCAAAGGTCGAAGTCGTGGACAAGGGGCGTGTTCGGCGGGCGAAGTTAAATTACTTGCGTGACCGGGTGGGGAAGAAGGCCACGACGGTCAAATCGGGCGAGCTGCAGCAATCGGAGTAAGGCCCAGTCTCTTAGCGAGACTGTGGCGTGCGGAGGGTTGCCCTTTTGGGTATCCGCTTTCCTTTTGTTTTGGGGCGGTATACAAAGGCTGGTCTATGGGGTGTGATCTTCGGTTTGAGAAAGAACTCTGGAGTGGTGGCGCCGATGTTGTTGCGGGGATTGATGAGGCTGGCCGGGGGCCGTTGGCGGGTCCTGTTGTCGCGGCTGCCGTAATATTGCCGACCGGTTTTCGTCATCGAGATCTCGACGATTCGAAGAAGCTTTCAGCGGCTCGGCGAGATGTTGTTTATGAGGAGTTGACTGGCTCTGCGGGGCTCGTATGGAGCATGGGTATGGCCGATGTGGAGGAGATTGCTCATTTGAATATACTGGGAGCGACCCGGATGGCCATGCTGCGGGCAGTGGATGGTTTGGAAGTGCTGCCAGATGTGTGTCTTATTGATGGTTTGGAAGTTCGCGACTTTCCTTATCGCCAAAAAGCGGTCGTGAAGGCGGATGCGAAGAGTTTATCCGTGGCGGCGGCGAGCGTGATTGCCAAGGTTGAGCGGGATCGGATCATGATTGAATTTGATCGCAGGTATCCGGAGTATGGGTTCCGCAAGCACAAAGGGTATGGGACCCGGGTGCATTTGAAGAACCTAAGAGAGCATGGTCCTTGTCCGATTCATCGCGAGACTTTTCGACCGATCGCTCAGCTCACCTTTCCATTTGGTGATGGAGACGAGTGAAGGGCGAAAGCGGGCGTTGGATAGTAGAGAAATCGGTGTGTTGGGAGAGCGTTTGGCGGCACGTTACCTTTACTTACGCGAGGGATACAAAGTATTAGGTGAAAACTATCGGGCGCCAAAGGGTGGAGAGGTAGACTTGGTTTGTCGGGATGGGGATGTGCTGGCATTCGTTGAGGTCAAGACCCGGACCAGCGAAGGTTATGGCAGGCCAATCGATGCGGTCGACGATGTGAAGCGTCGATTGGTTGCGAAAGGGGCGCTCCATTGGCTCAGGCAATTGAACCATCCGAACATCAACTTTCGTTTTGACGTGGCGGAAGTGTTGCTAAAAGACGGAGAGCGCCCGCAAGTCAGTCTTGTGAGGGGTGCGTTTGAGCTTCCTGAGCCCTTTCTTTATTGAGGGACTGCGGCGGCTCTTGATTCACGTGGAAAAGTGGGGCACGATGCGCGCCAAAGAATGAGCGGACAGGGACAGGAGCGACCTTTTGGTGATCTGCGAGGAATGCTGCAATACGTGCCGCAATTTCGCGGCCGGACGTTTGTGATTGCGGTCGACAGCGACTTGCTTGGGGATGCGGTTGTTTTTGCGAACATTGTTCTGGATCTGGCGACGCTGCGGCTTTTGGACATCGACGTGGTCTTGGTGCATGGGATGGGCCATCAAATGCGGGCATTGGCGAAGAGGAGGGGAGTGGAGTTGTCTGACGAGGTTGGGACGGGCGTGACTGACGCCAAGACCTTGGAGGTTGGCATTGATGCATCCTCTCGGTTGGGAAGCGCTTTGCTCCAGCAGTTAACGACGAGCAAGATTCGGGCGGCGACCACGAATGCGTTGATTGGGTGTCGTGTTGGAGTCGTTTCGGGTGTTGATCATGAGCACACGGGGCGTTTGGAAAGGATGGATGACAGTAGTTTGAAGATGTTACTGGATGACGGCATCATGCCAGTGATTCCTCCGATCGCCTTTGATGGGCGTGGCAACACCTTAAGGCTCGACAAGGATCAGGTGGCAATGGAGATCGCCGCGCAGCTTGGTGCGGACAAGCTGATTTATCTTGTGGCTGGGGAAGGATCTCTTCGCGATGGTTCGCCCGGGATGCATCAGCTGGCTGTATCGGAAGCCAAGGACTATGTCGCCCGAACGCAACTTGAGTCCCGGCTGATGGGAAAGTTCGAGGGGGCCATTATGGCGTGCGAAGCTGGGGTGCCCAGGGGTCACATTGTGAGTGGCAATCTAACGGATGCGCCTTTGTTAGAAGAGCTGTTTTCGAATGAGGGGATCGGAACCATGGTATTTGCGGATTCGTATCACAAGATACGGTCGGCAAAGGAAGAAGATATTGAAGAGATGATGTCGATGATGCGGCCGGCGGTTGCGAAAGACCGCTTGTTATTTCGCAGCCCTGAGGAGGTGATGGGGAAACTGGAAGACTACTATGTCATTGAGATTGATGGGAACGTGGTGGGGAGTGTGGCCATTCATCATTATGAGGCGGAGCGCGCCGCTGAACTCGCCTGTCTATTTGTGAAGAAATCTCATGAGAATCAGGGATATGGAAGAGATCTTGTGCAATTCGCGGAAGAAGTTGCGCGGGAGCGCGGGGCGGATTCCATGATTGTGATGTCGACGCAGGCCTATGAATTCTTTTCGAGACTACCTGGATATGCGTTTGGTGAGGTGTCGTTGTTACCGAAAGAGCGCCGTTCCCGGTATGAATCAAGTGAGCGGAGATCGAAGATTCTGGTCAAGTCCTTGCAGGATTTGAGTGTTGAAGACTAGCGACGGGAGGGGGGGTGCCGATCATGGAACCTTTCGATTTACGGGCGTAATTTTCAGGACGAGGGGACGATGGTCGCTTGCTTTGTACCAATCCTTGTCTGCAAAGAGGTGGCTCTCATCGAGAACGACCTCCGGATAGAGCCCTGTGTTCACGAAAATATAATCAAAGCGGGAATATTGATCGGCGGTGCTCCAAAAGTATGTCCAACGATAGCCAAGATTGTCGGTTAGTGGGATATCGCGAAGATATTTCGAAGAACCGTAGCGGCCTTGTATCGCTTTGACGGGGGCTTCGTTCCGGTTATCGTTGAAATCGCCGTATACGAGGAGGTTTACCTGAGGCGACTGTTCGAGGATTTGGTCGACATGTTTGCGAAGGAGGTGAGCCTCATTGCGGCGCATGAGGGCTTGGTCTGCCTCGGGGACAGGACGCTTTGACTTGAGATGAATCCCAAGAAGGCGCAACTGGTAGTCGGGGTTTACTTCGACGGTCGCGTCGAGAATTCCGCGAGCGAACGGGATATCGACATCATCGATGAGATAGCTGAGATCTTCTTGATGATTGGTGGAAACGATGGGGAACTTACTCAACAACGCGAGGTGGCGATAGGGGTCGCTGGCGTTCACCCAGGTGAGGTGGGGAAGGGACAGGCCGGCATCTGAGAGCCGCGAAGCGAGGTTTTCCAAGTCTAGTTTGTCTCCGATTTCGCAGACGCCAAGAAGATCGGGTTTGATGGCGCTGAGGTGTTGGATGAGCGGTGTGATTTCGTCCTCTGGTTTGGGGGAATTCCGGCGAAACTCGCCGTTTACCCGCCGGTCCATATCGAGATAATTCTTTAAGTTATAGGCTACGAAGGTAACCGGCTTGAGGTTTTCGGCCCGGAGGGAAGAGACGGGAATGACCGCCTGAGACAGGAGAGTGATTGCAACAGCCAGCAGTGTTTGGCGGAATGCGGATGGGCCGTGGCGATGGGTGATCATGGCGGCGGACTGAGGAACGGTCGTCACACGAAGATCAACATTGCGTCCGAGTGCTTCAGCTAGAGAGGCCGTGGGTTGCCCTCGCGCTCGACGACGGAGGGTTTCAGAGGTCGGTGCTCTAGTCTTTTGCCTCCTCGATTTCCTCGGCGTCCTGAATTTCGCCGGAAGGTGCGGGAGCTCTTTCGGCTTGGCCTCGTTTTTCGGCTCGTTCGGCTTCGGTGATTTCCGTTTCGAAATCCTCTTTCGCCTTTTTAAACTCGCCAAGGCTGCGACCAATACCACGGGCTAATTCGGGCAACTTTTTGGCGCCGAACAGCAAGAGGAGGACGAGAAAGATGAGGATCCACTCTGGTCCACCGGGCATTCCGAATGCTAAGAAAGGAAAGCTCATAAGTCTAATTTGGCATTTTGTGAAGTCTTCGCAATCTCATTTTCGAAATCGTCGCGGGCGCGCTTGAATTCTCCGAGGCTGCGACCGATCCCGCGGGCCAGCTCCGGTAATTTTTTTGCTCCGAAAATGAGCAGGATCACGAAGAAGAGGATGACGATTTCGTATCCTCCGGGGACGTAAGACAGGAGCAAGTGGTCGGGTTTCATATTACTATCGGTTGGCTAGTGGGTTCACGCTTGGCTGAATCGAGCGATTCATAGGGCAGCCGGTGTTCCCAGTGGGACCGATACGAAGACTTCCTGTCTTCGGACCCTTGTATCGATACAACGTATCGCATTCGAGTGAATGGACAAGAAATATCGTGTGTGTGGGACCTATGGAAGCTGGGGTGAGGTTGATTTTCCCAAGGGAGAGATGAGAATGGGAGGCATGGTGTATGTGTTGATAGGGGTGGTGGTTTTGCCTTTGCTCGTTTCGATGGTCGTGCGCGGTCGTTATCGCAAGGTCTACGAGGAGTCGGTCAAAGTGAAGTTATCGGGTGGATTGACGGGGGCGGGCATGGCAAGAAGGATACTTGAGGCTGAGGGGATTGAAGATGTGGAGATTGTCGAGCACTGGGGATTGTTGCCGGATCATTACGACTGTGAGAAGAAGCGACTCTGTCTATCGCGTCAGCATTTTCGCGGGACCTCTGCAGCGGCTTTGGGTGTGGCTGCACACGAAGCGGGTCATGCGATTCAGGACCGTCGGCGGTTTCGACCGCTTAAGAAGCGCGAGCTTGCCATTCGATATAGCCAGTATTTGACGCCTGTCATCGTATTGCTACCCCTTTTGATGATGCTCACGAAAACCGTGAACTCAAAGACGGGGATCATCATTATTTTTGCGGGATGGGGTGCCGTGCTTGCTTTTAATCTGTTTACGCTGCCTGTTGAGTATGATGCTTCGGAGCGATCGAAAGAGGTGGTCTTTCGCAAACGGATATTGTCGTCTGTAAAGGAAGAGCGGGCGCTGTACAAGATGATGCGTGCAGCATGTCTCATGTATGTGTCGGGTGTTTTGAATACGGTGCGGTGGTTAGTGGGGAGCTTGCGATCGGGTAAGCGCCCAGTTTTGCCTGAGTCTTAGCGTTGAGTGGGGAAATTTGGGTGGGGACAAGCGAGCGATGGCAGTGTAGTTTCTTCATTTTTGACGGAAAATCACCATGAGTGGGGACGGGAATAGCAACGCAAGGATATTGGTCACGGGGGGCGCCGGTTTCATCGGGAGCGCGTTGGTGTGGGCTTTAAACCGTCGTGGCTATGAGGATATTCTGGTGACGGATCATCTTGGAAGCGACGAGAAGTGGCGCAATCTGGTGCCGCTTCGGTATGCTGATTACGTTGATGCAGAGGACTTGCGCTGGCAGATTGAGGACGGCGGTGAAGGGCCGGGGAGTTTTGACTATGTTTACCATCTGGGAGCCTGCTCCGCCACGACTGAGAAGGATGCAGCCTATCTGATGCGCAACAACTATGGGTACACACGGATGATGGCACACTGGGCCCTAGAGACCGGTGCGCGGTTTGTTTATGCTTCCTCGGCAGCGACCTATGGTGATGGGTGCGAGGGCATGAATGATGGGGAGGCGGATATTGGGAGACTTCGGCCCTTGAACATGTATGGATATTCGAAGCACTTGTTTGATTTGCATGCGCGTCGTGAGGGATTCTTGGAATCGATCATAGGGCTAAAATATTTCAATGTCTTTGGCCCGAACGAAAATCACAAGCGCGATATGCGGAGTGTTGTGAACAAAGCATTCGCGCAGATACGTGAGACCGGACGGGTTGAATTGTTCAAGAGTTATCGAGACGACTATGAGGACGGTATGCAGATGCGGGATTTTCTCTACGTCAAAGATGCGGTGGAAATGACGATTCACCTTGCGGAAACGCGAAGTGCAGGAGGTTTATACAACATCGGTTCGGGGGTGGCGAATACATGGGTTGACTTAGCGGAGGCGATCTTTTCCGCGCTGGGAGAAGCATCGAGGATTGATTTTGTTGAAATGCCGGAGCTTCTGCGGGAGAAATATCAGTATTACACCAAGGCAAGCATCGAGGAGTTGAGAAAAACGGGGTTTGATCGTGAAATTTTCTCGTTAAAAAGTGCGGTACGGGATTATGTGCAGGGGTATCTTGTGGAGGATTTACGATTGGGAGACGGAGAGTGATGATGGAAGGATATGAAGAGGAGCGGGTTTACTTTGATTCGCACATGCACACACCGTTGTGCAAGCATGCTTACGGTCATCCGCGGGAATATGCGGCTGCCGGGAAAGATCGAGGGCTGAAAGGCATTATCTTTACCTGCCACAGTCCAATGCCCAACCGGTTCTCCGAGAATGTTCGTATGGAGCCGAGTGAGTTTGATGATTACGTGTCTCTCGTTGAGAGCACTGCTCGAGAGTTTGAAGGAGACTTTACAGTTCGTTTAGGGATGGAGAGCGATTGGTTTCCCGGAATGGAGAAGTGGGTAGAAGAACTGCATCGGCGGGCTGAGTTTCATTATATCATTGGTTCGGTGCACTATCATACGGAAGAGTATTTTGCCCGATTCTTTGATGGGGACGTCCATCGTTTTATGGAGGGTTATTTTGGGCATATTGCGGAATCAGCTGAATGTGGACTATTCGACGGCCTCGGGCATGCGGATTTGGTGAAGAACGTGTCTCCCGAGCACTGGGACTTCGAGAGGTTGGAGGGTTCGATTGACGAGGCATTGACGCGGGTGGCTGCGACAGGAGTCGCGATGGAGCTGAACACATCCGGATTAAACAAGGCGTATCCGGAAGTGAATCCTGGGCCACGGATTCTGCGGATGATGTTTGAGAAGGGCATCCCGGTGGTTTTGGGCTCGGATGCACACACGCCGGATCGGGTGGGCGCGGATTTTGAGTTTGGTTTGGACTTGATAGCGGCGGCGGGCTATGAGCGCGTCCATTACTTTGAGAGGCGGGAGCCGGTGGCGATCAGGATTGAAGATGTGAAACGAAGCGTGCGGGAGACAACGATGTCTTCTGTGAGTTTGAGCACGTAGCAGGAGGCAAGGGCAATTGAAGCTGATTCGGTTTGGTTTGGAAGGTGAGGAGAAGCCTGGCGTCATTTTAGGTGATGGACGGAGAATCGACGTTAGCGGCTTTGGGGCGGATTACGATGAAAGTTTCTTTGGGGGGCAGGGCATGGAGCTTTTGCGGGAGTGGTTGGAGCACGAAGCGGCGGGTGCGCCGGAGGTTCCGACTGGTGTCCGATTGGGGCCGCCGACGTGTCGCCCGAGCAAGATCATTTGCATTGGCTTGAATTATGCGGACCACGCTGCGGAGACCGGTGTGGAGTTGCCGACCGAGCCGATCATTTTTTTCAAGGCGCCATCTTCTTGGTGTGGGCCGAACGACGATTTGATCATACCGCGCGGGAGTGAGAAGACGGATTGGGAGGTGGAACTTGCTGTTGTGATTGGGAAGCGGGCGCTTTACGTAGAAGAGGCGGAGGCACTGGAGCACATTGCCGGATATGGGTTGATGAATGATTACAGCGAGCGAGCATTTCAGATGGAGCATTGTGGTCAGTGGGTGAAGGGGAAGAGTGCAGATCGGTTTGCGCCTTTTGGGCCGTTTATGGCGACTCCCGATGAATTGCCGGACGTGGACGATTTAAAGATGTGGCTCTCAGTCAACGGAGAAAGTCGACAAGATAGCAGCACGGCGCAGATGGTGTTCCGTGTCCCGTTCCTAGTGAGTTACCTCAGTCGATTTATGAGTTTGGTTCCGGGCGATATAATTTCGACAGGAACGCCTCCCGGGGTAGGCCTGGGGCAAGACCCTCCTGAATTTTTGAAACCCGGAGACGTCGTCGAGCTTGGCATCGACGGACTGGGAGTGTCGCGTCAAGTGGCAGTTGCTGCTGATTAGTCAGGGGCCGGCGGGGATTCGGAATTGGTTTCCGGGGGCTTTTGGAAAGCGGAGACGAAGAGGAAGACGGCGGCGACCGTGATGCAGGAGTCGGCAACATTGAATGAGGGGAAATGATATCCGCCTCGGTAAAAATCCAGAAAATCAACGACATAGCCGTGGAGGACGCGGTCGGTGACGTTTCCTAAGATTCCGGACATGAGGAGTGCAGCGGCAACTTTGGAGATTTTGGAAAAGAATGCGCCTTTTCGCCAGAGGGTAATGATGGCTACGAGGGCAACCGCTGCGATGGCACCAAAGATAACGTTGGAATATTCGAAATTGTTGAAGCGACCGAATGCCATACCGGTGTTATGAACGCGAACAATATTGAAAAACCCGGGAATAATGGAAATGGGAGGGCGATAGCCTTCATCCGGAGAAGGAAAATTCGCGAGGATCATCCACTTCGTTATCTGATCCAGCAAATAGAGTGGCAGTGTGAGGGTGAGGAGATAGCGAATCATTTGGCGGGAGTGCCGGAAGTTAACTCGCGCAAAACGCGCGCGCAGCGATCGCAGAGATCAGGTTCTTCAGGATCGTTTCCCACTGGCAAGGATCTTCGGCATCGAGGACATTCCGGATCTTTCGTTTCCGCGACCGAAATCTTCAAGGAGTCGTCGCGAGAACCGTCCGTTGTGGTGATCCGGGAGACCATAAGAAACTCGACCGTTTCTTCCAGGCATTCTGGAGCCAAGAGTGAAGCGGCAGGGTGTGATTCGGGGAGCTGGAAATCCACGGTGGCGCGTTCTCGTTTTCGGAACTTTCCGTCTTTGATGGCTTGATCGATCTCGACTTGTGTTGCGTCTCTCAATTGGGAGAGGAGTTCGACCCTCTCGGTGGCCTCATTGCCGCGGTATTCCGGATCAGGAGACGGGAAATCCTCTAAGTGAATGGAAGTGGTGTGCCCTGTGAATTCCCATGCTTCATCTGCGGTGAAGGCGATTATGGGGGCGAGGAGACGACAGAGGGTGTCTAGCGTCCTGGCCATCACCGTCTGTGTAGCGCGGCGCCGGCGGGCGTTTACGGCATCGCAATACATCCTGTCCTTTGTGATGTCGATGTAGAGTGCACTCAGGTCGACCGTGCAGAATTGGTTAATCACGTTAAAGACCTTTCGGAACTCGTAGGTCTCGTATGCGGCGAGGCACTCGCAAGTTACATCGTGTAATCGCTCGAGAATCCATCGATCAACAAGCGTGAGATCCGAGGAAGGAGCCTCTTGTTTGGTGGCATCAAAATCATAGAGATTGCCGATGAGAATTCTCAGAGTGTTTCGGAGGCGCCTATATGTTTCGCTTGTCTGCTTAAAGAGCTCTTCTCCGAATGGCACTTCGTTTTGCCAGTCGACACTACTGACCCAGAGCCGCACCATATCCGCGCCATATTTGTTGTAGAAGTGTTCAGCGTCGACCGGTTTGCCGGCTTTTTCAGCGGCGGACTTAGAGATTTTCTTACGATCTTGATCGACGACGAATCCGTGGGTGAGGACAGCTTTATAGGGGGCTTGGTTTCGAACGGCGACGCTTAGCATGAGCGAGCTTTGAAACCAGCCACGATGTTGATCGGTGGCTTCGAGGTATAGGTCTGCGGGCGTATGCAGTTCCGGGTGTCGATCGAGGACTGCAACGGAGCTGGAACCGGAATCAATCCAGACATCCAGGGTATCGTGGCAGCGGGTAGTGCCTTCGGGCAGGTGAAGCTGAGTCGCCCACCATGGATCATCTTTCTCGAACCAGAGATTGGTTCCTTGGGACTCTACGAGGTCGGCGACTTTTCGGGCGAGTGTTGAGTCGATGAGAGTGGAACCGTCCGGCGGGTAGAAAACGGGGAGAGGAACTCCCCAGGTGCGTTGGCGGGAGATGCACCAATCGGGACGGGACTCAACGGTTCCATAGATGCGATTGCGGCCCCAGTGGGGAAGCCACGTGACGTTCTCAATTTCTTTGAGGGCGGTGGGGCGCAGTTCATCGATGCGAACGAAGAACTGTGGGACGGCGCGAAAAATGATGGGGGTCTTGGAGCGCCAGCAATGGGGGTATGAATGGATATACTCTTGGCGACCAACGAGATGACCGGACTCTTCCAGGATTTCGATGATGCGATTATTGGATTTGAACACGTGTTGTCCGGTGAGTTCTGAGAGGCCAACTTCGTCCGTAAACTTTCCGTCGTCATCGACAGGGGAAAGGATATCGAGATCGTATTGCTGTCCGACGGCGTAGTCATCGGAACCGTGGCCAGGTGCGATGTGGACAGCCCCCGTGCCGGTTTCGGTGGTTACGAAGTTTGCGAGAATGACCTGAGATTTTCTGTCGAAGAAGGGGTGTGCGGTAGCGGTCCCCTCGAGTTTGGAACCGGAAATGGAATGGAGGCTACCGGTTGGCTTGAAGCCGGTGAGCTCTTGGAAGGATGAGAGAAGTTCCTGCGCCACCATCAGGTTCTCGGTTCTGCCGGATTCGGCTTGTGTAAACTTGCCGTATGCGTAGTCGAGCTGTGGATGCAGGGCAATTGCGAGATTTGCGGGGAGAGTCCAGGGGGTGGTGGTCCAGATCACGATGGAGGATTTTCCGGCGAGAGGTCCACTGGATATCGGAAATTTCACAAATACGGCGGGGTCGGTGCGATCGGCATATTCCACCTCCGCTTCGGCGAGAGCGGTTTGAGCTCCGAAGCTCCAGAGAACGGGTTTCTTGCTTTGATAGACAAGGTCCTGATCAACGAATGCGGCGAAGGTGCGAATGATGTCGGCTTCGTATGTTGGAGCAAGCGTCAAGTAGGGATCATCCCAATCACCGAGGACGCCGAGACGGCGAAAGGAGTTTCGTTGAACATCGACGTATTTACGGGCGTAAGCTTCGGATCGTTTCCGGATTTCTGAAGGTTCGAGGCCACGCGATTCTTTAACGACTTTGAATTCGATTGGCAGTCCATGGCAATCCCATCCGGGGACAAAAGGGGCTTGGAAGCCGGCCATGGTTTTGGATTTGATCACGAAATCCTTTAGGATTTTGTTGAGGGCGGTCCCCATGTGGACATCTCCGTTGGCGAAAGGAGGGCCGTCATGGAGGATGAATTTGGTCGCATTTGCTTTTTTTCGCGCCTCGTTGATTTGCTGATAGAGTCCGGAGTCTTCCCATGATTGGAGTCGTATTGGCTCCCTTTCCACCAGATTGGCCCGCATTGGAAAGTCGGTTTGGGGAAGGTTGAGAGTGGGCTTGAAATTGCGCCCCTGTTCCTTATTTGTGCTCATCCCCTTAGCTTTCGGCGCGGAAAGTATCACTCGCTGGCAGGAGGGTCAACGCCTAGGGGGTGACGGCGGTAGAAATTCCGTGTGAAAATGACTAGAACGAGGCTATCATGAAGGTTGAGTGGGCGTTCCTATCCTGGAAAAGGCCGATATTGCTTTGAATTGGTTGTGAATCGACAAATGAAAACCGTGAAACTGGCGCTGATTGCTGCGGGAGTGGCGCTGATGTTGGTGCTCATCTCGCAGTTCAGCGAAATGTCGACGAAACGGTCTTTGGAGCGAGCCTTGGGTAATCAGACCGGTTATCTTCCGAACCAGAGGGCGATGCCGGCGCAAATGCAGTCGGTCGTGCCTGGGGCTGGCTATGGGCAGGGGGGCGGCGGTCCGATGGGTGGATCGGGGGCAGTTGTTGTGGATGAATCGACGGTCCGGCAGGCGGAGATTGAGGCGGCAGTGTCGGCGCGGATGGCGGAATTGGAGGAGCGTTTCGGAGAGGCGGCCGAGGTTAATGCGGTGAAGGATGCAGAGTTGGCCCGCTTGCAGGATGAACTCGCTATTTTGCAGGAGGAGCGGGTAATGATGAGCAAGCAAATCGACCAGATTGAGACCGCGAAATTTGTGGAGAAGCAGTTGGAAGAGCAGAGTTTGACGGATGCGGAGAGGCGGATTCGACGCGCGGTGCCGATTTGCCGAGTAACTTCGTTTGAGAAAGAGTATGGTTTCGTAACGTTGGACGGTGGCAAGACGCAGATGCTGGCGGCGGGAAGCAAGCTTGCGATTCGGCGCGGGAATGATGTTGTAGCGGAACTGATTATTTCATCGGTCGAGTTGGATTCTGCCGTCGCGGACGTTTTGGACTTCAACGCGGAACCGCCCAAGCAAGGTGATGAGGTGATTGCCTGGCCTTTTTAGGCTGGCATGGAGTCGTCGAGAGCGGCGAGAAGCGCGGTGACGGTCTCCTCGGTTTCGTCTCCCATATTAGAGATACGAAAGGTTTTGCCCTTAATTTTTCCATAACCGCCATCGATGGTCATGCGGTGTCTTTCACGGAGGTTTGAGATGAGGAGCGGGACGTCAATCTCCCGATTGTTTTTGATGCAGGTCAGGGACAACGAACGGAAGGCCTCTGGGGCGAAGAATTGGAAGCCGGAGCGTGTGACCCATTGATGGACGAGGCGGTTGAGCCGGGCGTGCCGTTCGTATCGGCGCTCAAGCCCTTCGGTGAAAATTTGGTCCAGCTTGGAGCGGAGGGCATAGATGAGAGATATGCAAGGAGTGCTTGGCGTCATATCCTTTGCTTGGTTTTTTTTGAACTCGAGAAAATCGAAGTAGTAGCCACGGTCGGACACTGTTTCGGCACGGCGGAAGGCTCGTTCGGAAGCGGTAAAGAGCGCCAGTCCCGGGGGCAAAGCGAGAGCCTTTTGGCTTCCGGTAAGGAGGACGTCGATTCCGAGCTCGTCGGTCGGTGTGGGCAGGACTGAAAACGAAGAGACCGTATCGGCTATCAGGAGCACCTCTTCGAACTCTCGGACGACGGCGGCGATTTCGGCGAGTGGGTTGAGCACTCCCGTGGAAGTCTCGTTGTGAACCAGTGTCACAGCATCGAAGCCGCCGACTTGGAGGGCCGTGCGCACTGCATCGGGATCGATGGGCTGACCCCATTCAACCTGGAGGGGGACGACCTGCTTTCCGGAGCGTTTGGCAACGTCAATCCACTTATCTGAGAAAGCGCCGCAGGCGCAGCATAGAACTTTTCCACCGTCAACGAGATTTCGAAGTGCGCCCTCCATCACGCCCCATGCAGAGGAAGTGCTTAAAAAGACCGGCTGGGTAGTGCCGAACATGGTCTGTAGACGAGGATGGACATCGGCGTAGAGCGCTTGAAACTCCGCGCCACGATGACCAATCATGGGATGGGTCATGGCGGCAAATGTTTCCGGTGACACCTCGACAGGGCCCGGGCTGAAGAGTTTGATATGATTGCTTTCCGGCATGGTTGAGCGAGAACGGATACGTTGCCCATTGACGAAAGGCAAGAGGGATCGGCGTCAGGACTGAAGAATCGTCAGCCGGACGTCGCGGCGTTCACAGGGGGTTGTGGAGCATTTTCCCAGATGAAGTGTTCCAAGCGGAGCTTGTTGGCGAGATTAGTGGCTTCCTGGGCCCGCTGTCCTCCGGACCGTGCGAGGCGTTCTGCGACGGCGACAGCGGTCCGCCAGTCTTCCTTTTGTTCCAGCAGACGAATCGCAGCAAACCCGGCCCTATAGAACCAATCGAACTCAGGAGGTTCATCAATTGTGGGAACGGGGCCTTCTTGGATGACGTGGCCGTAGATCTCTAGGGCTTCTTCAGTCTTGCCCATTTCCTCGAGGCACTTTGCCATCCGCACGGCGGCTTGATTGCGCCAGTAGATGGATGCTTCTGGGTCGGTGACGACTTTGGAGAAGCTTGCGATTGCCGTTTCGAGGTATGAGGCCTGGGCGGCGGAAAGGTTGAACGCGGCTTGACCCTTTGATGTGAGGATGGAGTGGAGAAGACTCTTTTGAGGGGGCGGATCATGGACGAGGATGCTATCGAATACGGCGATAGCATCTGCTTCTTTGCCGAGTTCCATCTTTGCGAGACCTTGTTCCAGCCAAGCGGTTAGTTTGAGCGGGCCTTCGCCATCGACCAATCGGCCCCAAAGGGCAATCGCTTCATCGGCGCGTCCGGGAGATCCCATGAGCCAAGAAGATTTCGCTGCATAAAAGAGGGCGGAGTCGGCGTGGCCGGAGTCGGCGTATTGATCGGCAACAATTAGGAAGTGCCTCAGGGCGTTTTGGTAGGATTTCTTCTTGAAGTAGATCTCACCGAGTTTGAATCGAACCGATGGCACGCGATCTGATTCGGGCCACTTCTCTATGAATTCGCGGCTCAGGGTGATCGCTTCGGCGGGAGCGTCGGCGCTATCTTCAATCCAGATGGCGATATAATCGATGGTCTCGGCTTGATCCGGCGAGACGGGTTGAAGTCGCGCGGCGGCAAGATTTTCTCTGGCGGAAATGGGTTGGGAAGGGATCCCGAGAAAGAGTATCTCAGCGAGGGCAATATGGGCGTCTGCGAGCTGCGGGTGATCGGGGAATTCCTTAATTAGGGCGAGGAGTGTTTCAACTGCTTGTGGTTGATTTCTGGCGGCCTCGAGAAGGCCACGTTCAAGGGCGAATGCGGAAGCGTTTTTTTGATCCTTGAGACTGATGAGAGCGTCGGTTGCTTCCGCGATCGCAACTGGATCGCCGGCTAACAGAGCCGCGATCCCGGCGTCGATCGTATAGATACTTGATTCGGGTTCGTTTTCACTGGCCATCCTCGCAGCTTGGGCGAATGCGTCGACGGCGGCGGCGTAGTCGCCGCTAGAAAAAGCGGTCCACGCCTCTAGGGCATTCGTGTGGTGCGGATCAAAGTGATGTTCCGGAATGGCAGCGATCATTCGTGAAGCCGTTGTGGGCTCACCGAGTTCCAGATGAATAGACGCGAGGCTAAGCAGGTCCGGGGGACTCAGAACAGCAGCCGGATTCAAGGAATTCAACGTTGCGAGGTAATGCGTGGCGAGATCGAGGTTTCGGGCCTTCAAGGCAGCGTCAGCGAGGTGGAAGACGGCGAGGGTTTTGAGATTGATGGACGGGCTTTGTGCCCAGGAGACGAGATCGGAATCAGGTTCCGCCCCCGAAAAGGCGCCGAGCGCCTCGAGGCGATCGAAGGCCCCTGATAGAAGACGGCGGTGCGCGTTTGAGTTCTGTTCGATGAAAGCCCTTAAAACGCGATCTGCTTTCTGGGTTTCATTCATACCGAGATACGCATCGGCGAGGCCGATCAAGCTTGCTGGCCGAAGGCTTGTATCGTCTGCTGTTGTGGAATTCGTTACAGAGGCAAAATCGGACACGGCTTTATCCCAGCGCTGTTCGGCGAGGGCGATGCGTCCCTCGATGGCAGTTGCGCGCGTTTTGAATTGATTGGGCAGCGAATTAATGAGACCGAGCACGCGGGTGGCTTTTTCCGTTTCTCCTTTGGTTGCGTAGAGGTCCGCAAGCGCGAGGGCAGCGGCGGGCTGTCTGGCATCAGTTGGATCCGCCACAATTGCGGCGAGCAGATCTTCAGCCTTGGTGATTTCTCCCTTCTGGAAGAGTGATTCGAGCGGTTCTTCGGCGCAAAGCGAGACGAGGAGCGCCGCGCTCATTAGCAGGCCAAGGAGAGCGCCAGCTGGGTGACGGAAAAGCTTGGGTTTATGCGGCACGATCGACGATTAATTTATGAGGATAGCCAAGAATGCTGTGAGTTCAACGCGGCATTTTGTTTAGAAGCGGGCCGAGGAATCTTCCGGTGATGGATCTCGAATGATCGGCGAGGGATCTCGGCGTTCCCGCAGCTACGATCGAGCCACCGTCGGGTCCTCCACTGGGCCCTAGATCCAAGATCCAGTCGGCGCATTTTATGACATCGAGATTGTGTTCGATGACAACGATGGAATTTCCGGAATCCCGCAGGCGAAAGAGCACGCCCAAAAGCGTTTCGATATCCGAGAAGTGGAGGCCTGTGGTTGGTTCGTCGAGGAGATAGAGAGTATTGCCTGTGGCCCTCTTAGCCAGTTCTGCGGCGAGTTTGACTCGTTGGGCCTCGCCCCCGGAAAGCGTGGTGGCTGCTTGCCCGAGTTTCAGGTATCCAAGACCGACTTCGTTGAGCGGGGTCAATTTAGCGTGGATTTTTGGAACCCGAGAGAAAAACCTTGTGGCTTCTTCGATGGAAAGGTCTAGGATTTCGGCCACGTTGAGGCCTCTGTAGGTGACGTCGAGCGTTTCTGATTGGTATCTTGAGCCGCCGCATGCTTCGCACGTAACATAGGTATCCTCGAGGAAGTGCATGTCGAGGTGAATGGAGCCGGCACCCTGGCAAGCTTCGCAGCGGCCACCGGCGACGTTGAAGCTAAAACGGCCCGGAGCGTATCCGCGTTTGCGGGCGAGTGGTGTTTGGCTAAGGATTTCCCGAATAGGGGCGAAGGCGCCAATATAAGTGACGGGATTGGAGCGAGGACTTCTTCCAATGGGGGATTGGTCGATGACGATGGCTTTGTCGATTGCCTCAAGGCCGGTAATTGTGTCGTGGGCACCAGGCGAGTCTTTGGCTCCGTAGAGGCGACGGAAAATCTCGCGTCTGAGGATTGTGTCAATGAGGGTGGATTTCCCGCTACCCGAGGGGCCTGTTACGCACACGAAGGAAGAGAGAGGGATGGAAGCGTCGATATTCTGAAGGTTGTTTTCACGTGCACCGCAGATGGTGATTTGGCCGGCATCAAAGAGATTCGGTTTGGGCGACCCCGTGAGGGATTGTCGGGGTGGATCGAGGGTGCGTCGGGCGGCGAGGAAAGCACCGGTGACGGAGGCATCATTGGCTTCGATTTTCGATGGGGGCCCTTCCGCGATGATTTCACCGCCGAGTGGACCGGCACCTGGTCCAAGATCGATGATGTGATCGGCACGGCGCATGGTGTCGGGATCGTGTTCGACGACGACGACTGTATTTCCGAGGTCGCGGAGACTCTCCAAGGTGGCGAGCAACTTCTCGTGATCGCACTGGTGTAGGCCGATGCTTGGTTCATCGAGGACATAGAGGACTCCTGACAAGGCGGAGCCGATTTGGGTGGCCAGTCGAATTCGTTGGGCTTCGCCGCCAGAGAGGGTATGGGCTTTGCGATCGAGTGTGAGGTATGCGACCCCAACTTTTTGGAGGAAATCGAGTCTTTTCGCGATTTCATTGAGGACGGGAGCGAGGACCTCCTCACGGTTTGAGGGGAGTTTTAGGCCTTCAATGAATGGGATCATTTCGGAGACGCTCAGCGCGGTGATTTCGTGGATTCCGAGCTCTTGGTTTTTGGGGCCAGTGAGTGTTACGAGGAGGATCTCCGGCTTAAGGCGCTTTCCCTTGCAGTCGCGGCAGGGCATTGCTTTCATAAAGCGTGCGACGTTTCGCTTTGTGAACTGACTTTTGCTGGATTCGTATAAGCGTCGAGCTTCATGGACAAGGCCTTCGAATGGTTTTTCGATACTTCTAGTATTGGGCCCTGTCTTCCAACCGGTCTTTACCGCCGTATCCCCAGTGCCGTAAAACAGCGCGTCATGGAACGCCTTTGAGAGACTAGAAAAGGATTGTGAGTCGTCGATGGCAAAGTGTGACACCAGGGCGTGGATGCGTCTGTCATGACCTGCTTTGAGTTTTTTGTTTTTGGCCCACCAGGTTTTGACTGCGCCCTCGCGAATTGATTTCGAGGTGTCGGGGACAATGAGGTCGGGGTCGCATTGCATCTCGGAACCGATGCCGTGGCATGCGGGGCAGGCGCCTGAGCGTGCGTTAAAGGAAAAGTGACGGGGGGTGAGGTCGGGCATTGTGAACCCTGTTTCTGGATTAGAGAATGTGGTGGTAAAAGCGTGTTCCAACCACGCGTCGCTTTCAGGAGAGCGAGTCAAGAACAAGGTGCGAGGGTGACTCCATTTGAGGGCGGTATCGATGGAGTCGAAGAGGCGACTTTTGGTGTCGGGACGAATGGTGAGGCGATCGACAATGAGGTCGAACGAGGGAGCTTGTTTGGTCTTGCCGGGCTGAAACGACTCGAGGTCGAGCACTTCGCCGTTCAAACGTCCACGGACGAAACCTTCCTTTCTCAACTTAGCGACGATAGACTCGAGATCGTCGTCGTGATTGACAATGGTGGGCGCGAGAATCTGCAGGCGAGTTCCCTCCGGTAGGGAGAGAAGATAATTGACCATCTCTTGTCGCGTGGTTCGGCTGAGGGGGGCGCCGGATTGTGGGTCGTGTGGTTGGCCTGCGGTGGCATAGATAATGCGGAGATAATCGTAAATTTCGGTCATTGTCGCCACGGTGGATCTTGGGCTGGGGTTTGCGGAACGCTGTTCGATGGCGATGGCGGGGGAGAGACCGTCGATGGAGTCGACGTCAGGTTTGTCCATCTGATCGACGAATTGTCGCGCGTAGGTGGACAGGCTTTCGACGTATCGGCGCTGTCCTTCAGCGTAGAGCGTGTCGAATGCCAATGAAGACTTTCCGGAGCCGCTTGGGCCAGTAATGACGATGAGTTGATCTCTGGGAATCTCGACATCGATATTCTTGAGGTTGTGTTGGCGGGCGCCGGAGATACGGATGGCCTTTTTGCGGGAGTGAGGTTTTCTTTTCGGCACGGCGGCGGGTTGAAGGATTTTAGAGAGTAATGTTCCTGAAGGAGCGGGTCTCACGCAACCGGCAGGTGAGTCTTTTTTCTCGAAATGAGCCAAGAGTGGGGTTTCTTACGGGAATGCAGGAAGCGGGCAATAAGAAGGGCAAAAGCGAGCGCGATAGAGCGTTTCGCGTCCTCATCGTACATGGAGATGTTGAGACGACTCGCCTCATTCGGGAGACACTAGAGAGCTTCACTTCGATGAAGGTGGAGAGTACGCCGAATCCCGAGTATGCATTTGAGCTTGCGATGAAGCAGTCCTATGACGTTTTCATCGTGCAGTTGGAGATGCCAGTGTTACCTGGGGAGTTGCTTTATGACTTAATTTGCAAGGCTTACCGTTTTGCCGGCGAGGGTGGCCTGCCGGCTCCGGGAGTCGTTTACACCTCCATCGCGGGAGCGAGGCCGAGCGATCTGAGTCGCGAAGCGCGGGTTAAGGGTGTCTTGATCGAACCGATACGGATTGAGCCTCTTTTGCAGTGTTTTGAAAGCGTCGAATCGACTGGGAGGATCCAGCGGGGGGGGACTGACGGAGGACTAGGAGCCAAGTCGGTAGCGATGCGTTCAACAAGGGACGGGGGGCGTCGAAGAAGCGATCAGTTTGCTGATTCGTTGGAGTTTCTCGACAAAGCCGCGAGCAACGGGACGACAGCGATCAAGATTTGTGGACTGACGACGGAGGCTGAGTCGCGGGCCGTAATCAATCTTGGAGTGGATGCGTTGGGGTTTAATTTCTGGGAGCGGTCGAAGCGGTATTTCGGACTTCCGGAGGTTCATCCATGGCTAAGGGACCTAAAGGGGGAGATTTGCCGTGTCGGCGTCTTTGTGAACGCGACGAAGGATACGATTGTGGAATTGGCAAATGGAGGGTGGATCGATGCAGCGCAGCTGCATGGTGATGAGTCGTGGGAGTATTGCGCGGAGTTGAGGGATGAGGGAATCCCGTTTATCAAAGCGATTGGGGTGAAGGACGAGTCTTCATTGGATGAGTTGCGTGGGTATGCGACTCCCTATCTTCTTCTGGATGCCTATGCACCGGATGATCGGGGAGGCACTGGGCGGACATTCGAGTGGGCATTGGCGCGAGAGGTGTGCCAAGACTACCCTGATTTAAGGATTGTTTTGTCCGGTGGGCTGGATCCGGGGAATGTGAAGGACGCGGTAAGGAAAGTTGAACCGGCGGGGGTAGACGTCGCGAGCGGGGTCGAAAAGAAGCCGGGTTTTAAGGATATGGACAAAGTGGAGAGCTTTGTGCGGGCTGTGTGGTAGGGAGAGGCGGCCCGGCTTCCCTCGGTTTTCTTGCTTGCCAAGACAGCAATCGTGATGGAGAGAAGGCGGGATTATGAGTGAGGAACACAGGATAGCAGTGCTTGCGGGTGATGGTATTGGACCGGAAGTGATGTCGGTCGCCTTAAGCGTGTTGAATGCGGCGGGGGAGCGTGCTGGTTTACGATTCCGGTATGAGGAGGCTCTTGTCGGTGGGGCTGCGATTGATGCGGTAGGGAAGGCACTCCCAGAGGATACCATTGCTTGTTGTGAGGGGGCCGAAGCGATTCTTTTTGGTTCTGTAGGTGGCCCGAAGTGGGAAGGGCTTCCGCCGGACGAACAGCCTGAGCGGGCGGCTTTGTTGCCTTTACGAAAGCATTTTGAGTTGTTTGCCAATCTAAGACCCGCGCTTTGTTATCCTTCTCTTACCCAAGCGTCTCCGGTTAAAGATGAAATTATTGAAGGTGGTTTTGATGTTCTTTGCGTAAGAGAATTGACTGGTGGAATTTACTTTGGTGAGCCGAAGGTGATCGAGGAGCGAGAAGGTGAGCGGGTGGCGGTGGATACCATGGTCTATGCTGTCAGTGAAATTGAGAGGATAGCGCGTGTGGCATTTTCGGCAGCTGAAGGGAGAGGAAGGCGGGTGACTTCGATCGACAAGGCGAACGTCCTCAGGAACGGGATTCTATGGAGAGAGACAGTCGAGGCGGTGGCGCGGGATTATCCCGATGTGGAGCTTGAACATTTGTATGTGGACAATGCGGCCATGCAATTGATTCGTCGTCCTAGGGAGTTTGATGTGGTTCTCGCGCCCAATTTGTTTGGAGACATCCTAAGCGACGAGATGGCGATGATTGCGGGATCTCTTGGGATGCTTGCCAGTGCCAGTCTCGGGCAATCGCTAGGCGAGGGATTGTATTTCGGCATGTATGAGCCGAGTGGAGGAAGCGCACCCGACATTGCGGGGCAGGGGATCGCCAATCCGATTGCCCAGATTTTATCGGCAGCGATGCTGCTTCGATTTTCTCTTGCCAAGCCCGACGCCGCAAGTGCAATTGAGGCTGCGGTGAGGACCGCTATCGATGATGGCTTACGCACGGGGGACATCTTCACGGGGGCTGAGGGGACGACCCAAGTGGACACGGAGGAGATGGGGGCGGCGATACTTGGGCGGCTGTGTTGAAGGGTTGTGCTGTGCGGCACGTGGAACCCGGATCGAATTGACAAGGCTATTCCGACATGTTTGCCGATCATATAAAGGTGCATGCGAAAGCGGGACGCGGCGGCAATGGGAGCGCCAGTTTTCGGCGGGAGAAGTTTGAGCCGAAGGGCGGGCCCGATGGTGGTGACGGTGGGAATGGAGGTTCGGTTGTTTTGGAAGTGGACGAGCAGATTGACAGCTTGCGTGATTTTTTTTATAGGCCTGGACTGAAAGCGAAGAGCGGGATGGATGGGCAGGGACGGGGCAAGACAGGACGATCCGGGCGGGATGTGGTCTTAAAAGTGCCGCCGGGGACCTTGGTGTATCGGATACCCGAAGAGGAAGAATCAGCGTCCAGCGCAGAGGATTTGAGGCGCTTGGAATTGATATCTGATTTGACCGATCGCGGTGAGCGTCTTGTCCTGGCAAAGGGGGGCAAAGGAGGGCGTGGCAACGTTCACTTCAAGAGCCCGACCAATCGGGCACCTGTTAATGCCGAGGAGGGAACGGAGGGTGAGGAGGGCGATTTTTACCTCGAGCTTCGGATGATTGCGGATGCGGGCCTAGTTGGATTTCCGAATGCCGGCAAATCAACGTTGTTGCGTCAGTTGAGTGCTGCGAAGCCGAAGGTGGCGGCGTATCCTTTTACTACCTTGCAGCCGATGGTTGGGGTCTTGGACTTTGAGGGTTTTAGTCGAGGGACCGTAGCGGACATCCCGGGATTGATTGAAGGGTCGCATCGCAATGTGGGATTGGGTCATGATTTCCTGCGACATATCATGCGGTGTCGATTGTTGCTTTTTGTGGTTGATCTGGCGGGAACTGATGGACGCGAGCCGACTGCAGATGTGATGAAATTGCGTGAGGAGATTTCTTTATACGACGAAAGGCTTGCGGAGAGGCCCTGGCTGATTATTGCCAACAAAATCGACGTTGAGACTGCGATGGAAAATCTTGAGTCTTTTCGGAAGCATTTTTCGAAGGTAGAAGTCTTGCCGGTTTCGGCTCAGGATGGCAGCGGAATTGATCTTTTGCGGGAAAAATTAAAAGGCATGATCGGTCACCAGCCAGTGTGATCTCGTGGCGGAAGAGACAAGAGAAATGTCGAAACCAGTTGTTGCCAGTTATTGTACGACATTTTTGAAACCCGAGATGTTGCACATCTACCGTCAGGTGACGGGTTTACGGGAGTTTGATACCTTTGTAGTGACACAGAACCGTCAGTGTCCGGAGCGATTTCCCATGGGCGAGGTCGAGATCTTGGAGCGGGTGCGTAGCAATTTCATACGACGCTTTTGGTTGAAGTACATCCGGAAGGAGCCGGCCGTTGTTTATCGTGGTGAGTATGGAGTTCTTGATCGTGTGCTATCGCGTCGTCACGCGGATTTGATGCATATTTACTTTGGACACACCGCTGTGCATTTGTTGCCATTTATTGAGCGGTGGCCAAAGCCGGTGGTGGCTTCTTTCCATGGCATGGACGTGCAGCCTAGAGAAGGGCATGGGGGGTACAATGACCGAATGCGAGCCTTACTAGGAGAGTTACCACTAGTGTTAGCGCGTTCTGATTCGTTGAGAGATCGACTTGTTGAGTTGGGGTGTGATCCGGACAAGATACGCATTAATCGCACGGGGATACCGTTCAAGACGTATCCGCGAGTTGAGCGTGCTTTTCCCCGCGATGGCAATTGGCGGATTGTGCAGGCTTGCCGATTGATAGAGAAGAAGGGTTTGGATGTTTCCTTAAAGGCTTTCGCTGGATTCTTGGGGCACTATCCTAGCGCGATGTTTGCGATCGCGGGAGAGGGACCTTTGGAGTCATCCTTGCGGGATCAGGCCAAGGAGTTGGGGATTTCAGATCACATAGCGTTCACGGGATTTCTTGATGAGAAGGAGCTCTTTCGTCTCTACCAAGACGCTCACATCTTTCTGCATCCGAGCCAATTGACGGAAGATCAGAACCAAGAAGGTGTGCCCAATGCGATGTTGGAAGCGATGGCAACAGGACTACCGGTGGTCGCTACGCTTCATGGAGGGATACCCGAAGCTGTTACTGATGGAGAAAGTGGTTTTCTTCTGGCGGAACGTGATGCGAGGGGCATCGAAGAACGATTGATCGAGCTGGCAAGAGATGAGGGGCAGTGGAGTCGCATGGGGACTTGTGCGGCTGAAGAGGTACGTGACAGGTTTGAGCAGGCCTCGCAGGTCGAGGCTCTAGAAGGATATTACCGAGAGGCGATGGAGAGGTATGGCGGATAGTTCAGGTGAATCTGTCAGGGAGAAGCCCTTGGTAGTGAGTTTGTGCGGGACTTATCTCAAAGCGGAGATGCAGAGCATCTATCGTCAGATTTCCAATTTGGACGCTTATCGGACCGTTGTCTTTGCCGAACGAATTGAGAACCGGGATGCTTTTCCGTTTGAGCCAGTAGTGGAGATGAAAAGGCAAGAGAGGCCGCGATATCGGGGTAATTTCTTATTGCGCTTTTGGTACAAACACGTGGCGAAGCAGTGGCCTCCTCCGCGGCCAATCGGTCACGTGGGGATGGAGGGAGCCTACTACGATCCCTACGACCTTGTGGCGTTGATAGAAAAATGGCGGCCGGCACTAGTGCATGTGTACTATGGACACAAAGCAGTGAAGTATCGGCGGATGCTGGCGGAGGCCGGAGTTCCGTATCTGGTTTCATTCCATGGAGTGGATGTTGTCAAGTTCATGGACGATCCGGAATACGTTCAAGGATTGCGTCGAGTCTTTGGGGAGGCGCGACTTGTTTTGGCTCGTAGTGAATCGTTACTCAACCGACTGGAAGAGTTGGGGTGTCCCAGAGGGAAGCTGCGCTTGAACCGGACCCCAATTCCGCTTGGGTCCTTTGAGAGTCGACCGCGTGAGGTTCCAGCGGACGGTGGGTGGAGGTTGGTACAGGCTTGTCGGCTGATTGAGAAAAAGGGATTGGTAACGGTTCTTGAGGCTTTGCCCGAAGTGTTGGATCGCTGGCCGAAAGTGCGTTTTACCATTTGCGGACGCGGGCCAATGGAAGGGGAGTTGAGGGATAGAATTAAGAGCGCGGGACTAGGTGATTCCGTCAAGTTGGTGGGATGGCTTGAACAAGAGGAGCTTCGTCAGTTGTATGGAGAGTCACACTTATTTATCCACCCAAGTGAGTTGACCGAGGAAGCGGATCAGGAAGGCGTACCGAATTCGATGCTGGAGGCGATGGCGTGTGGTCTTCCGATTGTCGCGACGCGTCATGGTGGCATTCCGGAGGCGATTGAGGATGGGAAAGATGGATATTTGGTTGCCGAGAAGTCGCCAAGGGATTTGGCGGCCGCGATCTTGAGGCTTTTGGGCGACGGGCAGGATTTAATGAGGTTCTCCGAGCAGGCGGCGCGATCGGTTCGGGAGAAGTTTGGATTTGAAGAGCAGATGGGATGCTTGGAGGCGAGTTATGCGGAAGCGATTAAAACGGCGGCGAAGAGCTAGACCAATGAGTTAGCAGGGCGGGGATGAGGGTTTGGAGGAAAGGCGCCGCCGTCGCAGCCCAAAAAGAGAAGCGCTACCGCAAAGGAGAAGGAGTGCGGTGGACGGTTCGGGAGCGAGTATGGATTCGATTCCGGTTGCCCGGATCATGAAGTTGCCGGGAGCGACGAAATTTTCTACGAAACCGGAGAGAGTGCTCGATTCGTTTGGCTGTGATGGATCGAGTGCGCCTACGGTATTACTCTCGAAGAAAAACGAAACGCGGGGGAAGTCAGGATCGCTCGCGTCGTAGCCGAATGGAT
>JBCDBW010000052.1:0-27380 GCA_039182965.1 Verrucomicrobiota bacterium | reverse complement strand
CGGCAGCGTGACCCCGGCCCCCCCCTCCCCGCCCGGCGGGGGCCCCCCCCCCGCGCCCCCACCGCGACCCCACCCCCGGCCCGCCCCCCCCCGCCGCCATGTGTTTTGGTGGAGGGAGGACTGGCTGCCTGGGAAGTGGCTGGGGTGCCCGTTATTCGGGGGAAGCGGAAAGTGATTTCTTTGGAGCGGCAGGTGCGAGTGGCGGCGGGTTTCCTGGTGTTGGTGGGGGTGTTGCTTGGGACGCTGGTGAATCCTGCGTGGTTGATCTTGTCCGGATTTGTTGGGGTGGGGTTCGTTTTTGCGGGTATCACGGATACCTGCGGGATGGGGATGCTCCTAGCGAAACTGCCTTGGAACCGGTAGGTGAGCATGAGCTTTCGGGTGGCTTGAACCCGCGGTTGTTATTTGGGAAGAGCGAAGTCAAAAGAAGGGGTGAAGGGGTCGGCGGAAGGGGGTAAGTATCGCAAATGTCTGACGCGAGAGGTGGGAAGGTATTGTTGAAGAAGCTCGGGACTCTGGTGGTGGGATTAGCGGAGGCTGCCGTGGTGTTGGCCTTGGGATTCGCGTTGTTAGGGCTTTTGGCGCGTTGGCATTGGCTGTTGGATTTGGTGGCGCAGTTTCGGATGCAGTATTTTTGTGCGGCGTTGGTGGGATTGTTCTTATTTGGGGTTCGTCGACGATGGGTCTGGACCGGTGTGTGCGGGCTTGCGGCGCTTGTGATGGGGGTTTCGATGGCGGGTTATTGGTTTCCTTGGCGAGGGGAGAGCGGCGATGGCGGAGAAGCGCTCGAAACGTTGAAGATCATTAATTTCAACGTGTACACGAGGAATACCCGCTATGATGACGTGATGGCTTTTTTACAGGTGGAAGATGCGGACGTGGTATTGCTGTTAGAGTATAACTGGCAATGGGCCAGTCATCTGGAAAAGCTACGCGAGCTGTATCCGCATCAGGTGGGACAGACCCGGACGGGAAGTTTTGGGATCCGGCTCTTCAGCAAGATCCCGTTTGCCGAGTCTGGGGTGAGGGTGATCGGAAAGCTCGGGGCGCCCAGTGTGGATGTGGTCTTGGGAGAGCGTGGCGGGGGTATTCGACTATTCGGAACCCATCCAGCGCCGCCTCGCAGTGGTGAACTGAGCCAACTTCGGAATGAGCAGCTCGTGGTCATGGGAGGCTACCTTGAGTCGTTCCGGGATGACCGGATGATCGTCGCGGGAGATTTCAATGTGTCGCCATTCTCGCCGCATTTTCGCGAATTCTTGCAAGCGACGGGATTACGGGATTCGGCTCGGGGATTTGGGTTGAAACCGACATGGAACCGGCGGGCGCCGTGGATCACCGTGCCGATCGATCATGTGCTGGTCTCGAGTGGGATTGACGTATTGGAGCACCGGGTGGGGCCCGCTTTCGGGTCGGATCACCATCCGGTGATTGTGACGCTGGGTCTCCGGAACGTCGTTGATTAATTGCGTGGCTCGAGGGAATCGCGTTCGGCGGAGAAGACGTTGCCAGAGGGCTGGTCGGGTAGGGTGTCCTTCCAGCGGTCGATTTTTTTTAGGAGTTTCTTGGTAGTTTCGGGTTTGTTGTTCGCGAGGTTGGTTTTCTCGAGGGGATCGGCGGCAAGATCGTAGAGTTCGGTGTGGGAACCATCCTCATTGGAGAGAAGTTTCCAATTCTGATCGAGGATGGCGTAGGAGCCCCAGTGATATGGCTTGCTGTCTTGGATGGGCCAGGCGCCTTTCATTTTCCAGAAGAGAGGTTTCCTGCGTGAGGGGGCAGGATTTCCTTCTAGGACGTTGAGTATGCTGACACCGTC
Organism: Verrucomicrobiota bacterium; assembly: GCA_039182965.1. Lineage (GTDB taxonomy): Bacteria > Verrucomicrobiota > Verrucomicrobiia > Verrucomicrobiales > DEV007 > JBCDBW01. The sequence continues at coordinate 25,564 of JBCDBW010000052.1, read as the reverse complement.
GGGTTGATATTTTTTTGGGAGTTTGGCGCCGGCGACTTCGCAGAAGGTGGGGAGGAGATCGACGGCGGAGATGAGGGAGGTGTCGTCGACTTGGCCGGCGGGAATTTTAGCGGGCCAGCGTGCGATGAAGGGGACGTTGATGCCGCCTTCAAAGAGGGCGGCCTTGTGTCCTTTGCGACCGGCGGTGATGCCTTTGGCGGCGGCGATGTTCCATCCGGCGCCGGTGGCGGTGTCATACTGGAGATCGAGTTCGGTGGGTTTGGAAGCGCGAGCGGGGCCGTTATCGGAGCTGAAGATGACGAGGGTGTTGTCGGTGAGATTGAGTTCGTCCAGGGCATCGAGGACTTGGCCGATGCGATCGTCGGCGTGCGCGAGGACGGAGGCGTAGATTTTATCTTCTTCGGAGGCGTCGATATTGCGGACCTGCCATTCGTATTTCGGGATCGTGTGGAAGGGGGTGTGCGGTTCGTGGATCCAGAGATTGATGAAGAAGGGTTTTTCGTCGGCGACGGCTTTTTCGATGAAAGCGATGGAGTGCCTGGCGTCCTCGTGGACGGGCATTTGTTCGCCGGAGCAATTGTAGGCGCCGTATGTGTCGTAGCCGTACTCGCCGGGGGTCGGTGAATCCGGGATCATGTTGTTAGCGAGGTGCCATTTGCCGAAGTGGGCAGTGGCGTAACCGGCTTTTTGGAGGAAGCGGGGGAGGGAGGGGGAGGTGGTATCGAGCCAATCTGGCATATTGCGTTTGGCGTTGCTGGGGACCCAGGCGAAGTGGCCGTCGATGTTGTATCGGGCGGGGAAGTGACCGGTATTGACGGCGGTGCGGCTGGGGGAGCACACGCCGCTGGCGACGGTAAAGCGGGTGAAGTCGGTGCCTTCGGCGGCGAGGCGGTCGATGTTGGGTGTTTTGACGTAGGGGTGGCCGTGGCAGGAGAGATCACCCCAGCCCCAGTCATCGGCAAAGATAAACAGAATATTGGGGCGGGGAGCCCCCGCGGGCTGATGCGGCTTCGCCGCTTGGAGAGGCGAAATGGAGAGGGCGAGCAGGCACGTGATGAGGGTGGTCAGGATACGGTGGTGAATCATGGTTTTTGGCGGGTGTCCACTTACTTCAGTTTTTGGAGGTAATCGATGAGGGAATCGATTTGTTCTTTGGTGAGCATGGCGGAGAAGTCAGCCATGGGGACGGTTTCGTATCCTTTGGCGATGGCGGCCTGGGGATTTGAGATGGATTCACGAACATAGTTTTCGTTGATCTTGATCGTTTCGGTTATGCCGTTTCGGGTGATCGTTTGTTCGCGGCCCCAGAGGTTTTTGAAAGTGGGGCCGATGAGTTTGGTGCCGTCGACGGAGTGGCAGGCGCTGCAGAAGTTTTTAAAGACTTCTTCGCCGGTGAGTTTTTCGATTTCTCGGACGAACTCCTTGTTTGATGATTTCAGATGGATGATGATGGATGCGGAGGGGAGGTTACCGGGAATTTCGACGATGCCGGGGCCGCTCCAGCGCAGGTTTTTTCCGAGTTTCACCTGGGCGTGCGGGGTGGGATCGATGAGGACGTATTTGGTATCGGGGGATTTTGAGGGGAAAGCGAGATTGAGGGCTACTTTGTTAGGACCGGTCGAGGAGAGTGATTGTTCGACGGGGACACCGTCGATCTCGGAGAGGAAAGTGGGGGAGCCGTCGTTGGGGTTGCGGCGGTAGCCTTTGAAGCGGATGGTGGTGGGGGTTGAATCGGGGTTGTTGATTCGGAGGGGGATGGTATCGAGGGCGAGCGCTTGTTGATTGCCGAGGATTTTCAATTTGCCACCGCCGCGGCCGGCGAGTTCGCCTTTGAAGTCGATGAAATCGCCGGACCAGGTGTAGACGGGTGTGCAATGGACGGCATCGAAGGCGTAGTTGAAGCCCTCGGGGAATCCGACGGCGATCATGCGGGTGGAGGGTCCGGGGAGGTTGCCTCTTTGGACGAGGGTATGATCGGAGACGACGACATCGGTGGCTTGTTGGCCGGGAGCGACGGTGGGGGCGGCGGCGCTGATGAGGACGATGGCGATGAGGCGGATCGGCATCTTAGGGGAGGAGACGGTTGAGGGTGTAGACCGCGAAATTGTTATCGAGAGTGAGGCCCGACGCGGCTTTCAGTTCGGGAAGTTGAATTTGGTAGACGAAGTCCGCCTTTAGGGGAAGTTGGAGGGAGAGCGTGTGTTGATCGGGGGAGATCGTGGATTTGGTGACGGGGACCTGGGATTCCCGGCTGGGTTCGGAGCCGTATTTTTCCCAATATTCGTATTGGAATTCGGTGACGGAGATTTCGCTGGGGGGGAGATTGGTTCGTGCGATGGGTTTGGTGAAGTGGACATCGAAACCGTCTCGGGTGAGCGCGACGTGGTGGATTTCGAAGGGGGTGGTGTTGGGTTTGTGACAGATGATTTCGATCGCGGGATCGCCGGCGACCCATCCGCGGCCGACGGAGCCGATCCAAAGATTTCCCTGGGGATCGAAGGCGGCGGAGTAGGCGGCGCTGGTGAGGGGTCGGATGAAGGGGAAGACGGCGCCTTGGTATTGGCCGTCTATTTTTTCGAGGGCGACGCGGACGATATTGCGGTGGGCGATATCGGCGATGAAGGCCTGGCCGCCGAAGGGACCGAAGCCTTTGTCCGGGGCGAAGGCGGGGTGCCCGGGGGAATTGGTGAGATCGCCGTGTGCGAGCCAGACGGCGGGGCGTTTCCGGTCGTTTTGGAAAGTCTCGCGATTGATGAGGGGAACCGTCTCTGGAATGGCGGAGATGTTGGAGTAGTCGAGGGTGGGTGGCGTGAGGTTGAAGGGAGCGCGGTCCCAGAGGGCGGCGGGGTGACCGAGGAAATCGTTCTCTTCGACGTGGCCGAGGTATGATGACGCGACCCAATCGCCTTGGTTATCGGTGATAAAGAGTTCGTCATCTGCGTTCATTCCGATTCCTGCGGGGGAGCGGAGGCCGGGAGCGAAGGGGGTGAGGGAGCCATCGGCGTTGTGGCGCATGACCCAGCCGCGATAGCCGAGGGCAGAGGTCATTTGGTTTTGGGTGGTGCCTGTGGGAGTGTGGTATCCGGAGGAGGCGAGGCCGGTGGAGAAGAAGAGTTCTCCTTTTGAGTTCAATCGGGGGCCATAGGCGAACTCGTGGTAGTGTCCGGTGAAGCGAAAGCGGTCTTCGACGGTTTCATAGAGGTCGGCGGTGCCGTCGTCGTTTGTGTCTTTGAGGAGTGTGAGTTCCGGTTTTTGCATCACGTAGACGCTCTTCCCGTCGGGGGCGATTTGGATGCCGTTTGATTCGTGGAGGCCATCGGCGAAGAGGTTCCATGAGCCGGTATCGGGGTTGCGGCGCCAGACGCCCCCGGTTCGGGTGGAGGCGAAGGCGGTACTGTCGGGAGCGAAGGCAATATCGGTGGGCTCGAAGAGGAACGGGGGATCGGGTGCGGGGATATCGATGGCTTCGATGGAATATCCGTGTGGCAGAGTGGGGGATTCTTTGCGTCGGAGGAAGGAGATCGTGAATTGTTCCTGATTGGGATGGAGGTTTTTCAGGCGGTTGCGCTGGCTTTGCTGGCCGTTTGTGGAGAGGCGGCGAAACTCGGTCTGGCGGACCCAGTAGTTGAGGTAGAGATCGGATTTGGCGTTGGGTTTGATGGAGAAGTGAATTTTCTGGGATTGGTCTGAGAGGTGTTCCAGGGTCTCGGTTATTTCCCAGGTGAGGTTGAGTTCGGGAACGGCGAGAGCGTATCGGAAGTGGACTTGGTCATCCTGGACTTCGTTGCCGTGCCATGCGTAATCGACTTTGTGTCTTGGTTTTTCTCCGAAGGTCCAAGGGGGCGCTTGATCGAGGTGGAATGTTTTCAGGCGGGCTGTGTTTGGGACGAAGTGGCCGTTGTCGTCGACGCGTCCGAACTGGCCGGTCCAAAAGCCTTGCATGGCGAATTGATTGGGGTCGTAGAGGTGGTGAACGCCTTTGGCGGTACCGACGGCGATGAGGGGGTATTTATCCGGAGCATCGGCCGGGACCTCACGGACAACGACTCCTTCGGTAACGATCAGTTCTCCGCCTTCACCCATTTGCGTTGTGCCGTTAATGTCTCTGGCGGGGCAAAGAAGCGGGACGAGGAAGGGGATGAGGGCGAACAGTAGGCGCATAAGGGGGGGTGAGGAACTAGAGGACCGAGATGCAAAAAATGCCCAGCAGCATGGTGCTGCCTGGCATTAGGACAACGGGGCCCGAGCGGGCATCTATCGGCCGACTTCGGAATATGGATCGAGCCAGCGTTTTTCGCTATTCCGAGGGCGTGCCTGAGGATGAGCTCCCTCCGGCCATTTTGGCGTCGGCGTCGGAGAAAGAGCCTTCTTTGGCTGTCTTGTCGTCGCTTCGGAATTCCCAGACTTTTTCTCCGTGGTGGAAGGCTTTCACCGCAAAGCCGGCGAGCTTATCGGCGCCTTTATCATCGCGGCCGTCACCGTAGTAGTAACCGCCGTTGAGATCTGTGGCGATGAGGGTAACTGGTTTCGTGCGGACGGTGGCGGTTTCCCGGTTATCGAGGGCGGGTGCGGCGACGACACCGTCTTCCCAGAACGTATCCTTTTGTCCTTTCATCATACCGCGATCGGTAGTGATCCACACGCGGTATCGGAGTTCGAGATCTTGGATAGGGGCGCCGGAGCGATTTGTAAACTCCCACACGTAGACCCAGCCTTCGGTGGTTGTTTCTTCGATGCCGTCGTCGGATTCTTTCTTTGAGACGCGTTCGCGGTCGTAATCGAGATCGAAGTCGTAGTCTACTTTTGGGGGCTTAGATTTGATCCATTCCTTGATGAACTCCTGATCGGCCGCGCTGAACTTGGCGATGGGGACGGTGAAGTCTTTTCCGGCGGTGGTTTTGATAGTGACCGTTTCGGCGTTCCCGTGGAGGATTTCGGCTTCAATCTCGCGACCGTTGACGTCGGTGAACGTGCGAGCGCTCGCGATGGGGATTGCGAGGAGTGCGAGGATGGCGCCGGCCGACACGATGGCGGCGAAGCGATAACAGGGGTGGCGATTAGACTTGGCCCTGGCGCGGGCGAGCGAGCGAGCAGCAGTGATCATTGGTCCTCCCTTTTCTTGGCTGATACAGTTTGTGACGCGTGCCGCGGCTTTCGGTCTATGGAGACGAGCACGACCGTTATATCACTCTATACCTAGGCCGCACATCTCTTGAGAGATCAAGTAAAATTGCCGGCACCTCGCCCGGGAGCGTTTATGGGCGGGGCTATGAGGAGCGAGTTTCTTTGAGGGGGCTTGGGTCGGGGTTCAGGTAGGATCAAGGTGATGGGGGAATCACATTGATTTCCGCCTTGATGGAGCCGGCCAAGGATTCAGTGGTTTTTAGGTTGGTGCGGGTCAGTTCTGTGAGGGAATCGTTGAATTCGAGCACCCAGAAATCGACGAGGGCGACGGCGCTTCTTGGGCCGGTGGCGTCCCATGGTTCCGGGTGAGGGCTCCAGCTGGCCTCGACGAGCTTATCTTCCATGAATTCAAAGGCTCGGGTATCGGAGCTACCGTTTGCCTGAACCTCCCATGTGGTTCCAATGAGTGCTTCCTCGAGGGCCTCGGGAGTCTTGCTGACAATGGGAGCGTTGAGCAGACTGGGGAGAGCGGTAAGTTTCGCGGGTGGGAGTTTACGGAGGACCTCATCAATGGCATCCATGTCACCGGTGATTTGTCTCACAGCCTCGTCGTTTCCTTCTTTATCGCGGGCGATACGCCGTCGTTCGAGATCGGCGTATTGTTTTTTGAGCACGCGAGTGAGACCGGGAGCGATTTTTTTTGGACCTGGGCGCGCAGATTAACGAGTTGCGAATCTTCCTGGGACTCGTCCGCGCGGTTGTGGGGAAGTGCGAAGGTGGCGATTGAGGCGAGGAGGGAGGCGCCGAGCGTGGCGGATCGGTTGAATCGGGTGGATAATGGAGTGGCTTGACAGCGGCGTAGGAAGGGTTGCCCGTGTGGCGTGAGGCGTGTGGCGGTCGAGGAAAAAGTGGTAACAGCGGGGAGCGTATGAAGAAGGGAGAGGGCGCCTCGGCCCGTTCTGACTGAAACGCCCTCGTTTTCATGCGGGGAAAATTTTGTGGAGGGAATCTGGGCCTGGGGGTTTGTGTGACGGGAGTTAAGAAACGCTACCGTGAGAGCATGGCGAACGGCACATTATTGATAAAATATATAATCAAAATAGCTTATATATTTATTTTTTGTTCTCATGGATTTGCGACAGTTAAGATATTTTGTGGCGGCGGGGGGCATTGATCGGGAAGACGTGTTGCATTTGACGGACAGGCATTGGTTGGAGGATCAGACGCCGAAGCGATGTCGGGCGTCGGGTGATGAGGCGCCGATCGAGTGTGAGCAGTTGACGACCTTATTGTCGCTTGTGGCGGCGGGGTTGGGGGTGACGTTTGTGCCGGAGAAGTCGTTAGCGCCTTATTCGGTGCCGGGGTTCGTTTTGTGTGATTGCGGGCGCCGGAGCCGCAGCGGGAGATCAATGTGATGAAGCGTCGCGGGAAGAAGTTGTCGGAGCCGGGGCAGGCGCTATTTGATACGCTGGTGGGGATAGAGTTTCAGGGGAGTTGAGAGCATGAGACGTAGTTACGGCAGGGGGCGAAGAGAGAGAGGCGTATGGGCGGCTTTGCTGGGGGTGGTTTGGTTGGCGAGCGTGGTGGGGCTTGGGGCGGAAGAAGTGGAAGGCTTGCCGAGGGCGAGTGTGGAAGCGATGGGAATGCGATCGGGAGTGTTGGGGGAAATGTCGGCGTGGGTGAGGTCGGAGGGATTGGATGTGCGGAGCATGATAATCTTGAGGAGGGGTCAGATGATTTTTGAGTGGTATGCGGGTGGTGTGTCGCGGGAGAGTGATCACAACATTTTTTCGATCACGAAGAGTGTGGTGGGAACCTTGGCGGGTATTGCGGTGGACGAGGAGAGGTTGCCTGGGGTGGATGTGCGCTTAGGGGAATTGTTTGGAGGCGTGGCGGGGGTAAGGGGTGACGGGTTGAAGGCCGGGGTGCGGGTGGAGGATTTATTGACGATGCGGAGTGGATTTCCGTGTGCGAGAGCGAATCGGGCGGAGGGACCGGAGCGGGACTTGTTTGAGCGGATCAATGGGGCGGAGGATCGGACGGCGGAAGTTTTCAAATTGGAAATGGTGGGGGAACCGGGGGGAGCTTTTGTGTATGGGAATGTCGAGCCTCAGGTGATGATGACGATATTGGAATCGGCGTATGGCGAGAAGGGATTCGCCTTGGGAGACAGGCTTTTGTTTGGGCCCTTGGGATTTGAGAATGCGCGATGGTTGTTCGCGGATGAGACGGGGGCGGCGCCGGGTGGTTATGGGATACGATTGCGGGCGCTTGATTTGGCGAAGTTGGGGCAGTTGTATTTGCAGGGGGGCGAGTGGGGCGGCGAGCAGGTTGTCTCCGAGGAGTGGGTTGCGGCGGCGGTGGCGGATCAAACGGGGACGGGGTATGGCTATTACTGGTGGACTGGGATGGGCGAAAAGAAGCGTGCGTATGCGGCCCGGGGGGTGCGTGGGCAGATGATTTACGTCGATCCGGACGAGGAACTGGTTTTTGTGGTCACGGCGGATTTGCCGCTGGAGCGCGTGAGGGCTGTCATGAATACGCTGACGGGGGAGTTTGTGTTGAGGGCTATCGTGGGGGATGCGGAGTTGGAATCGAGTGAGGAGGAGACGCAGGCACTGACCGTGGAATTGGAGGCGGCGGCTGAATATGTTCCGGAGCATCGGCGGGGTTTACCTGCGTGGAGGTTGCCTCAGCGGTGAGACCACCTTTTGGGGGCTGGTGGTGTTTACGCCAGGATGTCTTTGATGGCGTCGTGTTTCTCGACACCGGTGAGGCGGAAGTTGAGGCCGTTGACGCGGTGGGTGAGGTGTTCGTGGTCGAGGCCGAGCGTGTGGAGGATGGTGGCTTGGACGTCGTGGACATGAACGGGATTTTCCACGGGGTGGAAGCCGAGTTCATCGGTTTGGCCGTAGGTGATCCCGGGCTTGATGCCACCGCCGGCGAACCACATGGTAAAAGCCTGGGGGTGATGGTCCCGTCCCTGCGAGCGGCCGAGGGCGGCGCTGGCTTCGACCATGGGGGTGCGTCCGAATTCGCCGCCCCAGACGACGAGAGTGTCTTCGAGGAGGCCGCGTTGTTTGAGGTCGGTGATGAGGGCGGCGCAGGCTTGGTCGGTTTGGCCGCATTGGTTGACGAGGCCCTTTTCGACTTGGGAATGGTGATCCCAGCCGGAGTGGTAGACTTGGATGAAGCGCACGCCTCTTTCGGCGAGGCGCCGGGCGAGGAGGGCGTTGTTGGCGAAGGCTTTTTTTGGGTTCCCGGGGTCGGCGCCGTAGAGTTTTAGGGTTGCTTGGCTTTCCTGAGAGAAGTCCATGAGTTCGGGGGCTCGGGACTGCATGCGGTAGGCCATTTCGTAGGCATTGATGCGGGTTTCGATTTCGGGGTCGAGAGATGAGTTGAGTTGTTGCTGGTTCAGGTCTCGGATGAGGTTTATGGAATCACGCTGGGCCTGCATATCGAGTCCGGGGGGATTGGATACGTGGAGAATGGGATCGCCGGAGGCGCGAAAGGGGACGCCTTGGTGGGTGGAGGGAAGGAATCCGCTGCTCCACATGGCGGCACCGCCGGAGAGATTGCCGCCGCTTTTAAGGACGACGAAGGAGGGGAGGTCGGTTGAGTCGGAGCCGATGCCATAGCTGAGCCAAGAGCCCATGCTGGGGCGACCTGGGACACCGTTGCCGGTATTGGCGAAGAGCTGGGCAGGGGAGTGGTTAAAGAGGTCGGTGTGGACGGAACGAACGATGGCGATATCGTCGACGATTTTGGCTAGGTGAGGGAGGGCTTCGGAGAGTTGGGCGCCGGATTGACCGTGTTGTTTGAAGTGAAAGCGGGGGCCGAGGACGGCGGCGTCGGGTTGGATGAAGGCGTATCGTTGGCCTTTGATGACGGAAGGGGGGATGGGTTTGCCTTCCAGTTTGGCGAGTTGTGGTTTGTGATCGAAGAGGTCGAGTTGAGAAGGGGCGCCGGCCATGAAGAGGTAGATGACACGTTTGGCGGTGGCGGGGAAGTGGGGGGATTTGGGGGCGGTGGGGTGGGTGGGTGCGGCGTTTGAGGTGGTGGAGCCGAGTTGATTGGCGATCGTAGAGGCGAGAGCGATCTTGCCCACGCCGACGCCGCAGTTTTGGAAGAAGTGGCGGCGAGTTTGGGACTGGATACTCGATACTGGATGCTGGTTGTTTGATGGGTGCATACTCGTCAGTCCTTACTCGATTCGTTATGCTGGCGTTCCACGGATTGGAGGGAGCGATTGAGTTTTCGTACTAGATTGTCGAGTTTCTCTGCGAGTCCCTTGAAGAGTTCTTTGTTCGACAGTGAGTCGGTCTCGAAAAGAAGTTCGAGGTGGTTGGTTGTTTCGTCGTTCGATGCCAAGGCGTAGGTGAGAAAACGGATGTAGTCTTGCTTGTATCGTTGTCGGCCGAATCCCTCAACGATGTTAGAACTAACGGATTTTGAAGATCTCCTAATTTGGCAGCCTTCTTCGTACAATTGAAACTTTGGGAGAGCTGTCAGCGTCATGAGGTGGATGTCGACGGCGAGTTCACGTGCCAACGTCCAGATTTCGAGATCACGATAGCTTTGCATCTTCTTGCGATTGTGGCGGGGGATTAAGATTTGGTAATGGTTTCGTCGAGGTTGAGGAGAGCGCGGGCGACGAGGGTGTAGGCGGCGAGCCGGGGCGTGGGATTGTCGTTGGAGAGGAAATCGGCGGGGACGAGGTCGTGGGTTTGGAAGCGTTTCAGCTGGGATTGGTAGTAGGCGAGGAGGGAGTTGATTTCTTGATTGGTGGGCGGGCGGGTGAGTGTGCGGCGGAACATCTGGGTGATTTGCGCCCTCGGGTTGCCGGGTTGTTTGAGGGCGGCTTGGGCGAGGGCTTCGGCCATTTCGAGGAACATCGCATCGTTCAGGAGGGTGAGGGCCTGGAGGGGGGTGTTGGAGCGGTTACGTTTGGCGACGCAGGATTCACCGGTGGGAGCGTCGAAGACGGAGTAGGCGGCGAAGGGAGCGGTGCGTTTCGAGAACGTGTAAAGTGAGCGGCGATATCGGTCTTCACCGGTGGAGATTTGCCACTTGGGTTTTCCGTAGGCGATCTCGGTGATGCTGGCTGGTTGGGGCGGGTAGACGCTGGGGCCGAGCATTTTTTTGGAGAGGAGACCGGAAACGGAGAGGGCGGTATCGCGAACTGTTTCGCCGTCGAGGCGGAAGCGTGGGCTGCGGGCGAGGAGTTCGTTATGCGGGTCGCGTTTGAGGAGTTTTTGGTTTGCGGCTGAGGATTGGCGATAGGTAGCGCTGGTCACGAGGAGGCGATGGAGATGTTTGTGTGACCAGCCGTTTTCGACGAACTCGCGGGCGAGCCAATCGAGGAGTTCGGGGTGAGAAGGAGCGCGGGCTTGGGTACCGAAGTCATCGGCCGTGACGACGAGGCCGCGCCCAAAGATCGCTTGCCAGGCGCGATTGACGGCGACGCGGGCGGCGAGGGGATTATCGTCGCTGACGAGCCAGCGGGCGAAAGAGAGGCGATTGGGGGGTTCGTTTTCGGGAAGTTGGGGAAAGACTTCGGGAACGCGGGGGCGGACTTTTTCTTTGGCGTTGAGGTATTCTCCGCGATGGTGGCGATGGGTGGGGCGAGGGTTATCGGCGGGGCGCTCGCGCAGGACGAGGGTGGCGGGGACGTCGGGGAGTTTCTTTTTGAGGGCGTTGATTTGCTTTTGGGTCTTGGCGAAAGGTTTGGCGGTGCGGACGTAGTGGCGTTTCATTTCGCCCGGCGTGGCGGTGAGGGGATCGGGGGCGTCGCTGGTGTCGGCGGCGACGGCTTTTTTCGACGAGGTGGTGGCATCGAAGCGGAAGTGACCGAGGGCGGCGGCAAAGTGTCGTTCGAAAATGAGCTCGATCGTTAGCTCGGTATCTTTTGTGGGGAGCGGATCGGTGAGATTGAGGACGAGGTGGTGTTTTTCTCCTTCGCGTTCGGAGGTGGACCAGCCGGTCGAGCCTTCGCCGTCGATGACATTGGTAGCGTTGGCGTCGCCGCTGCCGACGGAGATTTTTCCGTAGGAATGGGTGGCATCGGAGAAGGTCACGGGAGTGCCGTTGGCGGTGGCGCTGATTTCGGAGAGGAAGAAGTCGCCGCGGCGGCCTTCGTAGAAGCCGATGCCGGGGCCGTGGGCGGGGAGGTGGGGGTGGGGGAGGACTTCGAGGCGTAGCGCGGTGATGTTTTGCTCTTCGAGTTCGGCCAAGGGGAAAGTGACCGTGTAGACATCGCGTTTGGTGTGATCGCCGCTGACGAAGATGGCGCCGTCCTTTTTGATTTGGAGGCGTGGGAGGTTTGAGGTGGCGGAGCCGGGCGTGAGAGAGGTCCACGGCACCGCCCGGTCGCGTTGATTGTTGAGCCAGGCGTTGAATGGAGCGGGTTTTACCTGGGTGATTGCTTTGTCTTCGACTTGGGTGATTTCTTTTTTGAGCGCGGCGCGTTGGGCGGAAATTTCTTCATCGGGAACGTCGAGGTCAGGTTCGTCGGCGTTGTTGAGGAGAGCCATGAGGCTGAAGTAGTCGGTATGGGTGATGGGGTCGTATTTGTGGGTGTGGCATTGGGCACAGCCGGTGGTTAGGCCGAGCCAAACCGTGCCGGTGGTAGCGACGCGATCGACCATGGAGTAGTATCGGTATTCGAGAGGATCGATGCCGCCTTCTTCGTTGGTCATTGTGTTTCGATGAAAGCCGGTGGCGACGCGTTGGGCGCGCGTGGGATTCGGGAGCATGTCACCGGCGAGTTGTTCGATGGTGAACTGGTCGTAGGGCATATCATCATTCAAGGCATTGATGACCCAGTCGCGGTAGGGCCAGATGGAGCGGGGGCGATCTTTTTCGTAGCCGTTCGTATCCGCGTATCGGGCGAGGTCGAGCCAGGGTCTTGCCCATCGCTCACCGTATTGGGGGTTCGCCAAGAGTCTGTTTACGAGTTGCTCGATGCTGGATGATCGATTCTTGCGAAAGGTTTTAACGAAGTCGTCGGCTTGTTTTGGGGTGGGTGGGAGGCCGATGAGATCAAGGTAGAGGCGGCGGACGATCGTATAGGGATCGGCTTCGGGTGAGGGTGTGAGATTTTCTTTTTCGAGGCGGGCCGCGATGAAGTGATCGATGGGATTCTCGGGCCAGTCGGAATTTCTGATCGCGGGAATGTCAGGGCGTTGGGGAGGTTCAAAGGCCCAGTGTTTTTCGTAAGGTGCACCTTGATCGACCCATTGACGCAGAAGATCGATGTGTATGGGTTCGAGTTTTTGATGGGATTCCGGCGGGGGCATGACGTCGTCGGCATCGGTGCTGGTGATGCGGGCGATGAATTCGCCATCTGGCGCGAGGAGATCGGCGGCAGATTTTCGGTCATCGAGGCGGAGTTTGGCTTTGCGTGATTCATCGTCGGGGCCGTGGCAGTCGTAGCAGTTCCCGGCGAGGATGGGACGAATATCGCGATTGAAGGAGAGAGGTTCGTTTGGGCTCGCGGACGCGCGCGGGAGGGGCAGGATGAAGATCAGGCATGCCAAGGCGATCGCCGCGTCGGTCTGGAGTGGGGCGTTGGTGGTGGCTTTGAGGCTGCTGGGGGACAGAGCCATGATCACACCATAACGGGTGGTTGGTGCCTGTCTTGCAGGCGGGCGGGCGCTTTTTTGTAAATTTGCGCCATCTCAGCTTCGTTGACCGAAGGATTTTCGGAATTGGGATGGGGTGGTGCCTCGAAGGCGCCGGAATTGGTTGGTGAAGTGTGGTTGGTCGCAGAAGCCGCAATCGAGAGCGATATCGGAGAGGGATTTTTGGGAATCGAGGAGATCTTGGGCGGCGGCGCGGACGCGGATGCGATTGAGATATTCAATGGGGCTGGTGCGGAAGATGCGTTTGAAGACTCGTTGAAACTGGCGAGTGGAGAGGTCGGCCCGTTTTGACAAATCCTTGACGGTGAGTTTTTCGGGATAGTGTATTGCGATGTGCTTGGCGACGCGGGTCATTTGGTGATGATCGGCGGTGAGTTCGGTGGTGTCTTCGAGTTGTCTCATGATGCCGGCAATACCGATAACATCTTCGTGAGCATCTGAGAGGGGGACTTTTGTAGCGCAATACCAGTGGATGTCGCCGGTATTGACGTTTGGGACCCACCAGAGCTCGTTGATGACGGGTAGTTTAGAAGTCATGACCTGTTGGTCTTCAGAGCGGTAGGCGTCGGCGAGATCGGCGTCGAAGAAGTTGTAGTCGGTTTTTCCGAGGACCTCATAGGCATCGGCGATGCCGAGGGCGTCGAGGAGGGCATTGTTGATCGCGGTGAAGCGGCCTTCTTTGTCTTTGGCGAAGTAAAAGGCGCTTGGTAGTGTGTCGAGGAGCGTCCCCAATTGGGCGGGATTGGCGAGGCTGGCGAAGAAGGGTTCGTCCCAATTGGAAGGGGCCATGAGGCAGGGTGACTCTGGCTCTATATTTTTGCAAGATTACGTCATAGAGGCTCTCATAGGATGTGTCGGAGACGCTGGTCGGGATCGTTTGAGAAACTGTTGGGACCGGTGTATCGGACTTTCATTGGGGACTTTATGTTGAAGATGTGAAGAGGCTATTCACGGTGTTGGCAGTTTTGTTGATTCTAGCGGGATTGGCTTCGCTTGGAATTCCTGTCGGGGTCGTGGGAGTGATTTCCCAAAGTGAATTTGATCCTGTGGAGTTGTTTTTTGTGTTGTTGGCGTTGCTCTATGCGTGGGCGGCGATTGGGTATTCGGTGGCGTATCTTCGGAAGAGGGAGGTAAAAAGGGCGTCTTCGATGGCGACGGTTGCGGGGTTTACCGTCTGGGCGCTGGCGAATGCGAGGGCGGTGATATACCTCGAGGCGGTTGAAGAGCGATTTGGCTTGTTTGCTTCCACGATGTTGTTTTTTTTGCCGATCGTTCTTGGGATTGGCGTGACCCGGTATTTGAAGCGGGTTGTTCGGACGAAGTTAAGTGGTGCGGAGCATGGTGCGAAGGGTGCTGAAATGAGGGCGAGAGTTGATTGACGCGAACGGTGAGAGGTGTGGTTGGCGCGGATTGAGGGATTGTTTTGCTTGGTATGGTTGGGGGAGAATGCTTCATGGATCAGCGTCTGGTCATGGCACGAATTCTTGCCTTTTTGCTTCCGGTGTTTATTCCGATTGCCGTGCTGTGGGTTTGGCGGGAGGAGAAGCGAGTGTTGGCGATGGGGCGGGCGCTTGATGCCGGGCAGCGGGCGGATGCGCAGTTGATGGGCGTGCGGCATCCGGAGCGGATTCGTATCTTGCTGGTGGACGAGGTATCGGGTCCGAGAAACGTTTTGTTGAGAAAGCTCTGCGATGCCTTGGGCTATTTTGGTCCTTGGATATCGGGAATTACGTATCGCTATGGGATATTGATTCGGCGGGACCGGTATCCGGATCGGTTGTTGGTGGCGCATGAGTGTGTGCACACGGGGCAATATGAGCGATGTGGGAGCTTGGGCTCCTTTTTGTTGTCGTATTTAAGGGAGTGTTTGTTGCAGGGGTATCCGAACGGGCCGTTGGAGCGGGAGGCGGTGGAGCGATCTGGTCTTCTTGGGTAGCGATCTGTTGCTTGAGACTGTTCTGCGATTTTTCCCTTGTTTTCAAATCGCGATCATTGCCTGGAATTCGAGTGAGAACAAGAGTGCAGAGATATGGTGAGTGGATCGGACGGGTGCTGAAGAGTCCACGCAGTGTTTCATCCAGCAGGCAGATTCCCCTTACTCCGTTACCGCGGCGCGAACGAAATCCGGTCCTGTGCCGACAGGAATCGTAACCTCGTAGAAGCGTCGAGCTGTGGTGGAGCCTACTTCAACTGGGTTCGGTCCAGAGGACCAAGTGGAGAGATCGCTTCCTACTTCGCTTTCGACTTGAGAGACCAGTGCGTAAAATGGAATCGAGAACGAGAAGATTACCGCGTTCCCTGCCGCGCTGTTTCTCAGTTCCCAATCGGTCGGGCGGGAAGGGCCGGTGACAGGGATTCCAAAGATGCGGGCGTTTAGATTTTTGATCCCGTCGTTATTATCATCGGCATCCCGGCCTCCGGCGCCGGATTGAAAGCGCCAATCGGCGTAGTTTCTTGGCGTTTCACCAAAGGGGCCAGTGAAATATTCGAAGGCACCGTAGTCAGCGACTGAGGTTGACAAGTTGCGGCGTGGCGCGAGGCGCGCGTCGGAGCTGCCAATACTGACGCCGGTAGCCTGGTTACGTGCCGGGCTTTCATCGCGGAGGGCATGTGTAGGGATCCAGCCGCCGTTATTCCTCAGGGGGCCCAGCAACGGGTCGCCGCCAATCAGGTTGTCATTTTCATAATTTATAATATTAGCGATGTCGGGATCCAAAGGCGCCGTGTTAAGGGCGATGATGTTTCGTACGACTAATGGGCTGGTGCCAGAGATCCCCCCGGACGCGGTGGACGCGGCGTTGTGGACGATGGTACAGAACTCGATTAGTCCTCCAGAAGTTGCGGTGTATAGAACGCCAGCACCTGTTGATGCCGTATTTTTACTCAAGGTGGTGTTTTTCAGGAAGACCGTTCCGTCGGCGAAAACAGCCCCACCTCGCGCTCCAGCGGAGCAGCCATCGATCGTGACGCGGTCCGTGCTCACCTGCCCTCCCAGCTTTGCGATGCCACCCCCGTCGACTGAGGCGGAGCATAGGGTGATTCGAGAATCGATTAGATCCGCATCGCCGGCGGAGATTGCGATGCCACCACCCGATGCGGAAGAGTGGCAATTATGAATGATACATCGTTCGAGGTTCAGGTCTCCAGTGGAGAGAAGAATTCCACCTCCATTTTGGGCGCTGAAACCGTCTGCGATGATCAAATCCGAGACGGTTATGATTTCTCCGGGGGCATTGATGGAGAGGACGCGCCTGCTGCCGTCGCCGGACAGGGTCACCCCTTTTGTGCCTTGGAGGTTTAAAGAGTTTGTGATTGTGGGCAGTGGGCTGCCGAGGTTGATGGTTTGGCCCGTTAGTTCTGGCGAGATGGTGATGGTGCCGGGTCCCGGCGCGCCGTTGGCGGCGGTGATTGCGGCGCGGAGGGATCCGGCGCCGGTGTCGGCAAGGGTGGTGACATTTGGGGAGAGAACGGGGATTGCTTTGGAAAACTCGCTTGTGCCCTCGCGGGAGTTGACCAATGTGCGGAGAGAAGTGCTGGTTGCTGAAATCACATGCCCGAGTGTGACAGCGGGGAATTCAGCTGAAAATTTTGTAGGACCGTCGGAGGCACGAACAATGATCGCTCCAAGAAACGCCTCTCCTTCGCCATGGCCAGATAGATCTGCCGAGGACGAGGAGAACAACTCGACCCGGAAAGTCTCGCCTGCCGTTCCATCGAGTTCGCCTGCGATATGCGTGGAACCATTGGCATTCAGCGCCGAGCGGAGGAGTGGAAAGTTTGTTTCATTGTTCGGGAGCTCGTCGTCGCCATCTGCGATGTCGTTGAGGCTGATCGATCCCGTCAGTGGGCCGTTTGTTGAAAAGCTGAAGTGATCGATTCCGAGCCCGCCGTTATCGGAGATGCTATTGCCCATGACATCTGTCCTCGCAGTGGCCCCCAAGGCCACGCCGTCGCCCGTATTGAAAGCGATGCGGTTTCCTTCCATGGGCTGGGTGCCGCCGATCACATTGTCCGTTGAGCTCGGGGTCGTGAAGCTTGATCCAATGACGAGAACGCCATCGAGGGAGTTTGGGAGGCCGACGTTGCCGGCAGCGGTGGTGCCGATGTAGTTTGCCTTTACCGCCACTCCTCGAGCGCTGTTCAATAGCACTCCAGCTCCGCCGTTGCCGGATATGAGATTGCCCTTGCCAGGGAGTCCGATGTTGGTTGTTTTTTCTCCGGATACCAACGCGTTGCTTCTAACGCTTATTCCACCGTCAGCATTGGGGACAGCGCTCACTCCATCGATATCGACGCCGACGAAACAGTTTGTGATGTCTGTTTGTCTAGCCCCACCACCGAGAGTGATTCCAAAGCCGTTAAAGTTTCTGAGGACGAGTCCTGTGATAGTGGTGTTGAACCGGAATTGATCGTTGCTGGCCGTGTTACCAATAGACAGTCCGTTTTCGTCGATGCCGGCAGAGGTTCCATCGATGATGACTTTGAGCTGTGGAGGCCAGGTGGCATTCGAGGAACCAGATTGTGAAAATCCGTCGATCTCGACGGAAGCGGCGATATCGGGCAGCGGTGTGGCGGGAGTGATGATGTGAGGTCCCGCACCGGGGATGGCGAATGTGATCCGGTCTCGGGCGAGGGTAGAGTTTGCGACGTCGATGGCTTGCCGGAGGGAGCCGGCGCCCGAGTCATTGGTGTTGGTGACTTCGAGGCTTCCCGTAGTGGCGCCGGGAAAGACTCCGCTAGAGTCGAGTGTCAGAAGAAAAGCGTCAGATACTCCCGAGCTCGTCTCCTCGACCGTGCCAAATCCGGGATCGAAATCCGCGGTGCCCTCAAACTCACCGCCGAGGACGACACTCCCATCCGGTGCTCCGACAACCGAAGAGACTGTGGTAGAGTTGTTCCCGAAAGCTTTCGCATAGTGGAAGGATCCGTCGGTGGCTGCATAGCTTGCGACAAAGCCTTCTTGTGAACCTGAGCCTGCGGTCGCGAGCAAGCCGGCGCCCTGCGAGTCGCCAGGGCCGAGATCGATTGTGCCACGGAAGTTCCCTGCGACAAAGATATTGCCGTTGTGGTAGTCGATCGAATTGCCCTCTGCACTCCCGGTATCATCTTCACTTACCACGAAGCGGAACGCCCCGGTTCCGGTGTAACTGGCGACAAAAGTGCTGGTAAGCGGGAGGCGCAAGACCGTGCCCGGTCCGGGATCAAAGTCGACGTTATTCCCGGACCCAGTAATGAAACAGTTGCCGGAGCTATCGAGAGTCACGTCCGAGCAGCGATCGGTATTGGATCCCCCCAGGGCGTGAACCCAGCGAAGGCTTCCGCTTGGTGAGTAGCTTGCGAGGAAGATGTCTTGAAATCCTGCCGAGGTACGCGAGTCGCCGGCATCGGCGGGGTCTGAGGCATCGAAGTCGGCGGTGCTTTCAAAGAAGCCGCAGACGAAGGCATTCCCCGTGGCATCGACTGCGACGCTCCAGCAGGAGACGTTTCCTGACAGCTGACGACCGAACTGGAAGACTCCGGAGCTGTTGAAGCCAGCGACATAGCCGTCTTGGGGGCCGCCGGCATTGAAGATGAGACTTGTCGCGGTCGGGTCCACGTCCACGGAGCTACTGATGACGCCTGTTACAACGACATCGCCACCAGTGCCAACGTTGATGGCGGAGCATAGGGTGAAGCCGCTCCCCCCGAGAACGTTTGCGAAGCGGAACGCGCCCGTATTGGAGTAGCTGGCGACAAAGCCGTCTCCATCGTTGTCTCCGACGCGATTGGCCACTCCGCTCCCACGGTCGAAGTCCACCGTCCCAAAGGTGATTCCAGCTGCGTAAAGGTTCCCGGAAGTGTCGACCGCGATTCTCAACGCGACGGCGAAGCCGCCAGAATCGGCCAAGTGGAGGGCGAAGCGAAAAGTACCATCCGACTCGTAGCTTGCGATAAAGCCGTCCGCTGCGTTGGCCGTGAAAGTGTCTGCTGCATCGGCGCCGTCGGACGGGTCGAAGTCCACCGTACCTTCGAAGTCCCCACAAACGAAAATATTTCCGGCGGAGTCGTGAGCGATGTCCAACACCCGCTCGGTTCCAGTATCGCCGAAGGTCAGGATGCGGGCGTTAGCTGGTAAGAGCGATATGGCTGCGATGATGGGAGCGAGGATCGGAAGTCTCATGGGTGCAGGTTGTGGTTCGGCTCAGTTGTATTCTGGTTTACTCGCTTTTGTATTGACCGTTCGGCTGCCTCTTGGGGCAGGGCCACGAAGGCATGGAAGTATCACTGGATTTGCTTTGGGGCCATGGAGGGAGAGCCGTACGCGGCGTCAATGGGCGCCACTCAATCTGGGCAGCGAAATTTTTTTTGAATTTGGAGAGGCCTGACGTGGGCTCTTGGGGAGAAGAGCCCAGCTTTCAGGACAGACGATAGCAAAGGTGAGGCGCTAAACTGTGACTCAGGATTTCTGGAGAAGTCAACCATTTGTAATCATCTCAAAGGCTATAGGGGTAGGCGTTTAGTTGGAGGTTAGGAGTTGGGCTCGAAGTGATTCGAGGTTGATTCCTTTGGGTTGGCTGCGTTTACTGATGTCTCGGCGGGTGCCCCGCCATGCGGTGGCTAGCGCGGAGAAGCGGAGTGGAAACGAGAACTGGAACACGGGAAGTCGATATTCTGATTTGCGTCGTTCGATTCTTGAGTGAACGGGAGATTGCTGATTGATTTGAGGATATGGAGCGCGTGACGGGAATTGGTGGGTTATTTTTTCGAGCGGTGGATCCGGAGGCCTTGGGGAAGTGGTATCGGGATCATTTGGGGGTGGACTTGGTGCCGACGAGTTATGAGGAGGGGCCGTGGGAGCAGGAGGCAGGGCCGACGGTCTTTGCGCCGTTTCCGGCGGACACGGAGTATTTTGGGAAGGCGGAGCAGAGCTGGATGATCAATTTTCGGGTGCGGGATTTGGATGCGATGGTGTTGCAGCTGCGGGAGGCGGGGATTGAGGTGAAGGTGGATGAGGAGACGCATCCGAACGGGCGCTTTGCGCGGGTGCATGATCCGGAGGGGAATCCGGTGGAGTTATGGGAGAGTGCCAGCTGAAGTCTTTAAGAGAAGGAAAGGAAGGTAGCCGCGTTGTGGGGCAAGGGAGGCGAGGAACCGCGGACGATTGATTGCTAGATGATATATGCGAAGACGAAGGCAAAGAGGGTGATGAGGGCGATGATCCACCAGTAGATGGAGATGCCGCCGGGGGCTTTGAATTTTTTTTGGCCTTTTGAGTTGGTGCCGAATTCCTGTTGGATGAATTCGTCGTAATCGAAATCGTCTTCAGGGGTGCCGGAGAAGTTGATGCCGTCGTAGGATTCGTCTTGTTCCCACGAGTGCTCCGGGACGCGGGCGCCGCATTCGGGGCAGGCTTTGGCGTTGGGGGAGAGGGGGGCGCCGCAGGATTTGCAGGTGGGAGAAGGCATTGCGCGGGGTGAATTACGAATTAGGAATCACGAACTAGGAATGAACACCAGAGCGGGGAGGGCGGAAAGTGAGAAGTTGGGATTGGGCTTGAGGTTTTTGAGGGTGGGTTGCAGAGTAGAGGAGGTTTGATAGTCTTGGTAGTTTTCTGATGAAGCGATTTGGTTATTTGAATGGGGTGGTTTTGGTGGGGATGGGTTTGTTGTTGTCGGGGTGTGTGGAGCCGGATGGTTTTTCGATGGCGGATGTGAATGAGGATGAGTGGGTCTCGCAGGATGAGTTTGAGCATTACATGCTGGAAGTGATTTTTGCGGATGCGGATGCGGATGGGGATGCGGAAGTGAGTTTTGCGGAGTGGCGACAGGTGAATCCGAAGGAACCGAAGTGGAAGTTTCAGACGCCGGATCAGGATGGGGATAACAAGATCGATCCAGCGGAACTGCGGGAGCACTTTGAGAAGCAGGGGACGATGGGGGATTTGTTTCAGCAGATTGATACGGATGGCAAGGGGTATTTGAGCCGGGACGAGGTGACGGCGTTCAAGGAGCGAGTGATGGGGGCCGAGGGGTCGACGCGGTTGGAAAAGTTTTCGAATGTGGCGAAGGAGGGAGGGTCATGAGTCGAGGGAAGCGGATCAGTTTGGTGACGGGATTGTTGGCGGGGGTTATGTTGTTTGTTTCATGCACGACAGATCCCTATGTGCAGCGCGGGCGTGTTGGTGGTGCCGTGGTGGGCGGTGCGACGGGGGCCATTATAGGGAATAACGTTCGAGGCGGCAGTTCGTGGGGAGGGGCGGCGATTGGGGCGGCGGTGGGAGGATTGGCAGGGGATCGAATCGGAAGGACGAACTCGATGTATTACCGCAGTCGTTATGGGCCGACTTATTTCGGGACACGGTATTATCGGCGGGGGTATTACGGGCCGAGTGTTTACGCGCGCGGTTTTTATGGTGTGCCGCGGTATAGCCGCTCGCGTTTTTATCGGTATTATTAGAGCAACGTGTTGTTGCATCCAGATGCCGCTGTTGGTGGCTTGCTTACGTTTGTCGCGGCTTGGGGACCAGCGGGATTGGGTTGATAAGGAGTGTTTACTCCTGCGGAGGCAGGCGGAGAGCCTGCCCACGAATAGGATGAGGATGGGGCGTTGCGGGAGGGGATTTACCCGGCGAAGATTCTCAGGGAGATGGGGGCGTATTTGGATTCGTTGATGCCGGGGATCTCGAGGAGTTCCGTGGGAGCGGCGTAGGGACGGTGGTCGATAATATCCTGGGCGAGTTTCGGGCCAATGCCGGGGAGGGATTTGAGTTCGTCGAGGGTGCAGTTATTGATGTCGATGAGGAGATTGGAGAGGGCTTGCGTGTTTTTCGCGAGTTCGCGTGCTTTGCGGGCGCGCGCGACATTGCGACGATCTTCCGGGCACTCGATGTCATCTAAGGGGCCGTAATAGTCTCCGTACTTTTCGAAGTTATCGGGGTCGTAGTTGGGGTGATCGTGATCGATGTAGTGATCGTCGTTGTCGGGGAGAGGGTTTCCGTGTTCGTCGTGGTATTCGTCGGGGAAGCCATCCATGCCAGCGTGATCGGCGTCGAAGTCGTATGGTTGTTCGGCGGCGGCGACTGGTGAGGGGGGCGGATCGGAGGGGTCACTGCCGCCATCGGTGAGCGCTCTGGGTCCATCGCCATCGTCTTTTTTGTCGTCCTGTTTCGCGAGCCAGGCTTGGTATTCGGCTTCTTCTTCGGCCTCGAGGGCCTCCCGTTTTTTATCGAGGAAGTAGGCGATCCAGACGCAGATTTCGTAGAGGATGATCATGGGCAGGGCGAGCATGACCATGGTGAAGGGATCGGGTGGGGTAAGGATGGCGGAGAGGACGCAGAGAATGATGATGGCGAAGGAGCGTGAGCTGGCCATCGTGCGATAGGTTAGGATTTGGAGTTTGACGAGGATCGTGGTGACGACAGGCAGTTCGAAGGCGAGGCCGAAGATCAGGATGACCTGGCTAACGAAGCCGATGTAGTAGCCCGTTCGCCAGATGCTGGGACCATCCTGTCCGGTGATGTTGGCGGAGTAATTGGAGAGGAAATCGAAGGCGTAAGGGAGAGCGCCGAAGAACGCGAAAGACGCGCCGGTAAGGAAGAGGAAAAAGCCGACGAGGACGCCGGGGATGATGTATTTTTTTTCCTTGTCGGTGAGACCGGGGAGGACGAATTGGGCAAGGAAGTAAGTGTGGAGTGGCAGGGCGAGGATGAGGCCGGCGAAAAAGCAGACCTTGAGGGAGAGCATGAAGCCTTCCTGGGGGGCGAGGAACTGGAATTCGATATTCTCGAAGAGAGTGGTTCCGTCTTCTTGTGCCGGGTAGCCCACTTTGAGAGGGGTAAACATCCAGTTGAAGAGGATGCGGTGGAAGATGAAGCATGCGATGGTGAAGACGATCTGGACGACGATCATCTTCATGAACATCACGCGGAGGTCTTCAAGGTGATCGAGGAAGGGTTTTTCGTGGGGGTCGAGGGGCGCGTCGCCGTCTTGGGCGGAGGGGCGTTTCGTCGACGTTTCGCGGAGGCGAAAGAGTTTTTCGAGGGCTGTTTTGAGGATGGTCACGAATGGAGGGGCCTCGAGGGGCAGTAGGAATCAATATTCATGAATGGCTTGGATTCAAGAACGCATGTGGTTTCGCATGGGAAACACAGGGAGTTTCTTGGATTTGATGCGGCCCTGTTCCGACGTGGGAGGGCCGTGCCTAGGAAAGGCTAGAAGCGTTGGCTTCTAATAAGATACGTCTGTTTTTGTGTGGATTGGACGGTTTTTTGGGATGGGGACCGCTTTACAGGGAGACGGTGCGGGATGGATTGGTATGGAATTGGTGGGCGTTCAATGCGTGGGCGAACGGCGGGCGAGCGGGGACGCTCGCCCCGTTCTTCGCTCTTTGAGCTACAAAGGGCACGCCCTGCCGTCTTGGCGTTGCCAATCCGTTCTTCGCTCCTTGAGCTACGAAGGGCACGCACTACCGGGTCGTGGGAGTGGGGGAACCCTTTCGGAGGTTGTTGCGCGAGCTGGTGAGTTGTTTGCGTAGGTTTTTGGGAGAGGGGGGGCGCGCGCGGTGGGCGCGAATGGTGAATTTAGAAGGGTGAATTTTGAATGAATGGCATGTGCTGTCGGCTAATTGGGGGGAACTCTCGCTTACGGGCTTGGCTGCTCTTTGATGATGGTCCGGTGCGGCAGTTTCATAGGTATTTATGCCATCGGGTGAGTTGTTTGCTTAGGTTTTGGGGAGAGGGGGCGCCTATGGATTGACGGGCTTTGAGGGCTTGATCGAGATTTAGAATTTGGTGGACGTCTTGGTCGAAGGTTTTGGAGAATTTTTTGAATTCAGCGAGGGTGAGGTCGGGGTAATTTTTGTCGGTGTCGAGGCAATGGGCGGTGAGTTTCCCGATGATTTCGTGGGCTTTTCGGAAGGGGACGTTTTTGAGGACGAGATAGTCGGCGAGATCGGTGGCGAGGAGGAAGGGGTCGGAGGCGGCGTTGCGGGTATTGGCGGTGTTGACTTTCATTCCCTTGATCATGCTGGCAAATACGGCGAGGGCGTTTGACACGGTATCGATGGAATCGAAGAGGGGTTCTTTGTCTTCCTGGAGGTCTCGGTTGTAGGTCATGGGGAGACCTTTGAGGGTGGTGAGGAGGGCGACGAGGTTACCGGTGAGGCGACCGGTCTTGCCGCGGGTGAGTTCGGCGACATCGGGGTTTTTCTTCTGCGGCATGAGGGAAGAGCCGGTGGTGTGGGCGTCGCTGAGCGTAATAAAATCGAATTCGCTGGAGCACCAGAGGATGGTGTCTTCGCTGAGTCGGGAGAGGTGAGTCCCGATGAGGGCGAGGTCGAAGAGTAGTTCGGCGATGAAGTCGCGGTCGGAGACGGCGTCCATGCTATTTTGTGAAATGGCTGGAAAGCCGAGTTTTTTCGCGATGAGGGAGCGGTCGAGTGTGATGGTGGAGCCGGCGACGGCGCCGGAGCCGAGGGGCATGACGTTGATGCGTTTGAGTGAGTCTTGGAGGCGGGCGTGATCGCGCTCGAGCATTTCGATGTAGGCGAGGAGGTGGTGGCCGAAGAGGACGGGTTGGGCGCGTTGGAGGTGGGTGTATCCGGGGAGGATGGCGGATTGGTATTTCGTGGCGGCGCCGAGGAGGGCTTTTTGGAGGGCGCGGAGGGATTTCGCGAGGTGTGTGACGGCGTCGCGGCAGTAGAGGCGGACGTCGAGAGCGACTTGGTCGTTGCGGCTGCGGGCGGTGTGGAGTTTGGCGCCGGGGGCTCCGATTTTTTTGGTAAGAGCAGCCTCGATGTTCATGTGGATATCCTCGAGGGCGGTCTGGAACTTGAACTTTCCGTCGGCGATTTCTTTTTGGATCGTGCGGAGGCCGGATTTGATTTTCGTGAATTCGGGCGAGGTGAGGATACCGGCTTTTTTGAGGGCTTCCGCGTGGGCGATGGAGCCTTGGATATCGTATGGGTAGAGGCGCCAATCGTAGGAGATGGATTCGCCGTATTGCTGGACGATTTCGGAGGTGGGTTGTTGGAAGCGGCCGTGCCACATAGCGAAAGATTAGCTTTTAGCGGTTAGTGAATAGACGGTGGATGCAACGATGTTAGGTGGACGAACCATTCGAGTAAAGGGTTCCGATTCGTCCGAGGGTTTCCTCGTGTTTAGGAGGAGGGGGAAGACTTTTTGCCGAGGCGCATCTCGATAAGATTTTCGCAGACGCCGGTGGTCCGCAGTTTGTCGCAGCACGCTTCGATGCGGAGGCTTTTCTTGGTGGGGCGGAAGCCGAGACGTCTGGTGATGCAATCTTCGAGGACGGCGACGTTCTCGTCTTCGAACTCGACGACTCTCCCGCAGTCGATACAGATGAGATGGTTATGATGTGGGTGGTCGACAAAATTCGGATCGTAATATTTTTGGTCTCTGCCGAGGTCGATTTCACGCAGGAGGCCGGCCTCAAGGAGGAGAGAGATGGTGCGATAGACGGTAGCGCGGGAAGTGGCGGGATCGATTTGGCGGGCGCGTTCCCAGAGTTCTTCGGCGGTGTAGTGCTCGGTGGTGCCGAAAGCGGCTTCGACGATTACTTCACGCTGAGCGGTTTTGCGGAGGCCACGCTTCTTGATGAAGTCGTCAACTTGTTCTTTGATGGCGGGTTCCATATGAAAGGAATTCGCAATAAAGTACACCGATGGAGAGGTGGGGTAAAGTGCGCTTTGCGCGAATGGTGAATGGTGAATTTTGGAGGGGTGTTGGCGTGCGGGTTTTGGAGGTTTGAGGGTTTTTCGGTGTAAGCGTGTCGAAATTTTTTTGGGGAAGAAGAGCGGGG
>JBCDBW010000051.1:0-28295 GCA_039182965.1 Verrucomicrobiota bacterium | reverse complement strand
GTATCACAAACATCCAACTCGTCTCTCCCGGGAGACAATACCGCATATCCGGACCCTCCAAGGGCAGCTGCAATCGCCTGGGCCAGTCCTCCCCGGCCGCCCGTTATGACCGCAGTCTTGGTCAATCGATTACTTCAGATAAGACTGAAACGGATCAGAATCCGTCTTCGGTGCGAACGGATCATATCCTCGCTTCGCTGCCCGTTCAGCCGCCTCCTTCCGCTCTTTCTCCGCCATCGCCGCTGCCTCAAGATCTAGCTGCTCCTGCACCCGCGCCGCAGGCACCCCCTCAATCGCATAGTTCCCATACTTGAAACGAGTCGACGACAACTCACCCACATAACGCAGCAGCTCCGACATGGGAATACCGGACAATTTCAGCGTGATTTTTCGCGCAGTGAGATCTTCCTGCGGCCCCGTATATACGATGTTCGGCCGAAAGGCACCATTCGTCAGCTCCGCTGTCTTCTGCCCAACAAACAAAATCACATCTCCCAGCGGAGCCTCGTTAAAATCCACGCTCGGCACCACCACCTGCGCCAATCGCGCTTCAATCAAATTCCCCTTCGGTTGATCACTCGGCTTGGGCGTCGCCTTCGCCAAATAAAAACGCGCAGGGGTATGACGCGGGTCCCGCTTCAAGACTTCCCGAAACTTCTCCGCTGCCCTCGCCGTATCTCCCTGATACAACAACGCCTTTCCTTCTTCAAACGTCTGCTGCACCGTTTGCGCCTGAACGCTTGCCACAACAACAAAACAAATCATTAACAAGACCACTAAACGAATTGGCACCACTACTTTCATCCTGGTATCTCCTTTCTTCCAATACTCGGGGTTGGGGTTTCTCCATTCAACGCCGCACTCCAGACCATCTACGGCCAGCGTCGCCTCCCATTCGTTCACGGTCTCCTCGCAAACTCGATCGCCCACCGCACATCTGTCGCCGTCGCGCTGCGTTGGCTTATCTCCAAGGTATCGCGAATCACTCGAATTGTAAATTCATACCCGCCCATTCCGATCGCTTTTACATTGTAAACGCAACCTCTCCCGCTCTTCCCTCTTTTCATACCAAGCTTGATGCCCACGTGCACCCGTCTACGCGGAATTGGATTCCAGTTGCTCCCGCTCATCTCTCCCTCAAAAAATTCCTTCTCCTTCTGACTCCCAAGTTCACCCCCGGCCGTCCATAATCCGACTCCTCCTATGCTCCCCGAAATCAACACGCCCATCCCCGGCCCCCGCTCCCACGCCCTCGCCCAAGCCCTCCATGTCCACGAATCCCAAAATATCACGTTCACCAGCGACAATTTCCCCGTCTTCTGGGAACGAGGCCAAGGCGTCAATGTCTGGGATGCCGATGGCAACCGCTTCCTCGACTTCACCAGCGCCTTCGGCGTCACCGGCCTCGGCCATAACCACCCCGCAATCGTCGAAGCCGCCACCCGCCAGTCCCAACGCCTCCTCCACGCGATGGGAGATGTCCACCCTTCGCCCCTCAAAGCGGAACTCTGCGCAAAACTGAGCACCCTCACCTTCGAGCGATGGAACCTCGGCCCCGCCAAGTCCATCCTCGCCAATTCAGGCTTCGAAGCCGTCGAAGCCGCCCTCAAAACCGCCTACACAAAAACCAATAAACCCGGTGTCATCACCTTCGATGGCGCTTATCACGGCCTCGGCTATGGCGCCCTCGCCGCCGGTGCCCTCCCCAAGTTTCGCGACCCGTTCTCGGCACAACTCGCCGACTTCGGGACAACTCTCCCTTTTGCCGCCTGCGACGCCGAAGCCTTCCTCGCCAATGACCTCTCCTCGGATGACCCTGACGTCGCCGCGTCCCTAGCCGAGGTCGAAAAAAACCTCGCCAGCGGAACCGTTGGCGCCATCCTCATCGAACCGATTCAAGGACGCGGAGGGAAACGCACCGTCCATCCCGCCTTCCTCACTGGCCTCCGGGAGCTTTGCGATGAATTTGACGCCCTCCTCATCCTCGACGAAATCCTCACCGGCCTCAATCGCACCGGCAAACTCTTCGCCTGCGAACACTTCAACCTCCTACCAGATATTATCTGCCTCGGCAAAAGCCTCACTTCCGGTTACCCGCTCTCCGCCTGCATCGCACGCTCCGAGATCATGGACGCATGGCCGCCCTCGAGTGGTGAAGCCATCCACACCACCACGTTCCTCGGCAACCCCGTTGGATGCGCCATGGCTCTCGCCGCCCTTGACCTGCATGCCCAGGTCGCCGAGACCACTATCGTCGCCGAAACCGGCCATTCCCTCCGCCAACACCTCAAGGAAATCGACTCACCGCTCATCAATTCCATTCGTGGGCTCGGACTCATGATCGGCGTGGAACTGGTCAACAAACACAAGCAGCCCGCCTCCCAACTCGCCGCAGCCACCATCCTTCAAGCTCTGAAAGATGGACTCATCATCCTCGCCGGTTCCCGCGACGAAAACGTTCTCTCCATCGTCCCTCCCTTCGATGTTGCCCCGGCCGAAATCGATTGGGCCTCCAAACGGCTTCAGGAATACTTGATATCCCTGCCAGGTTCCATCTCGTAATTCACAAGCAATTTCTCCGTGGTATTGGGCTTCACCACTTCCTCGATGAACTTTACGTAAACCGCGTCATCTTGAAACGCCGCCAGTTTATCCATCGACTCGAGGTCAACCGATACAAAAAAACCCCACTTCTCCTCCCCCTCAATGCGCCGCCCCGATCGAACACTCAATGCTTCCGGCACTTTCAACAATTGGCTGCGAGTCTTTCGAATCATGTCCTCAAGACGTTCCTCCCCCACATCCGCCTTCAGCTTATACAGTACGATATGATGAACCATGTCGGTGCCCTCTAACCCTTCCTCATCCTTCCAGATCCACCGATCTCACAACCCCCCATCCACCTCCATTCGCAACAGTCATGATGACTCCCTGCTCTTCCACAGAAAATGACTAACGGTTCCTCACCCAAAGCCAACCCTAGTTCCAACTCAACGCCCCTTTCCGCCACGCATAAACAAATGCGAATACCAGAATCCCCGCAAAACTAAACATGCTCCAAAAGACCATCGGACTCTCCACGATCATTTGCCGAAAAACTACCGCCCACGGATACATAAACACCACTTCCACATCGAAAATCACAAACAACATCGCCACCATATAAAACTTCACACTGAACCGCGGTTGCCCCGCCCCGACCGGTAGCATCCCACACTCATACGCTGAATCCTTCATCCGGTTCCGAGCCGCCGCCCGCCCAAACAAGACACTCATCAGCAAGGTCACGACCGCAAAGCCAATCGCAATGACCGCCTGAATCAATACCGCTCCATATTCCTGTAACATGCGCCATCAGTCTTCCGCCCTAGACCACTCGAATCAACCAAAATTGCCCACCATACAAAAAAACCGGCCCGTGGCTCTCACCACAGGCCGGCTACAAATACACTTAACCACTCGATTCCCGGTCCCAACGCCCACCGGAAAAATGAATGCCGAGCTTAAAATACCCTACTTAGAGGCCTCAGCTGCTGCCGCCTCCGCCGCCTTGGCAGCAAGAAAGGCGCTCGAAGCCTCTTCTATCCGGGCCAATCCACGATATTCCTTGCCGCTTTTCTCCACCAAACCGCGGGTCACCAAGTTCTGCAGCTTCTCATAGGCCCGCAAACGAAGCATTTCTTCCCCGCCGCTCACCGCATTCCGCTTCTTCAAATTATCATAAACCTTCTCAAACAAGTCGTTAAACCCAAACATCTTCTTGGATTTGCCCAAAACATTAACAATTTCGTCAGTAACATGGTCGGGAACGCGTCGAGAGAATCTTGTTTTTCTAGCAGTAGACATAGTACCTAATTGTAACATAATTTCACAATCAGAGCGACACATTTCCCGAAAGTTTTGCGAATATCGGCGCATTTGAGTCGCAATATCGCAGAAATGACTGGCCCTGAAGGACTTTGATTGGTTTATTGACACTTCTAAACTATAAAGTGTTCAAAATCTCTTCGCGCCCTCGAGAATGCACTACTCGTCACCAAATCGCCCGATCACCTGAAGTCCCTGATCATCAACCGCAAACACTTCTACACTCACCCCATAGGTCGCATCCCCATACTGCTCCACCACTGCTTCCCCATGCTCCCCATAATCACTCGCTAACTTCGAAAATACAAAAACCGTAAAACGATCCGGAATCAACACGACCAATTCCTCACCCAATACCTCCCGAAATCGATCCCGAAACCCCGGTGCCAAAACCACACCCGCCGTCCGGTGGCTCTCCGAGCGCAACACTGCATATTTCACCACCCCACGATGATCCCGCTCATATTCCGGCTCCAGTTCCCCCAATAAACGATCCGCCGCCTCACGCGCCCTCGCCACGTATCCCAGCCAGTCCACCCCCAACGCCTCATACTCCGCCCGCGTATAATAGGCCATCCCTCCGTCCACCTCGCGCCCCGCCACCAGCTGCGTCCGCTCCGCCCCCGGAATGTCGCTCGATACCTCCGCCGCCTCAAAACTAGGCTCCACCATCAAACAGTAAACTTCCAACCCCTCGCCCTCAGCCCCATCCCCAAAACTCACCCCCACCAACCCAAATGCTACCCCCAATAACCACAAACCATTGCACTTCATCACCAAAAACTGATAACTGGTAAGCGAGAACTGGCAACTTCTATAATGATCACCTTCCTCCGCGGCACCCTCGTCCACTCCCTCGCCAACCAAATCACCATCGATGTCAATGGCGTCGGCTACGAACTCTTCGTCCCCCTCGCCAGCATCGATTCCATCGGGAAACCCGGCGACCAGGTTCGCGTCCTCACCCACCTCCACATCCGCGAAAACGAAAATACCCTCTACGGCTTCGCCTCCGACGAAGAACGCGACCTCTTCCGCCTCCTCCTCAACCGCGTCTCCGGCGTCGGCCCCAAACTCGCTATGGCCGTCCTCAGCGGCATGAGCCCCGACCAATTCAAAGTCGCCGTCATCGAAAACGATATCGCTTCCCTCTCCAAAATCTCCGGACTCGGCAAAAAAACCGCCGAACGCATCGTCCTCGAACTCAAAGACAAAGTCGGTATCACCGCCGCCTGGGAATCCGCCAGCCAGGACTCCGGAGCCGCCTCCCACGCAAACGACGCCGTCCTCGCCCTCATCTCCCTTGGCTACAAACAAGCCGACGCCCAAAAAGCAGTGAAAAAAGCGATCGATTCTCCCGACATCTCACCCGATTCCCCCTCCGACGACATCATCCGCACCGCCCTCCGCTCCCTCAACTGAATCTGTCTTTGTAGGTCCGAGCATGAGCGAGTACCCTGCCCTCTAATCTGACCGCTCCCACACTGTGTCCTCCACACCAACAGCCACCGCCGACCGCGTCGCCACAATCCGATCCGCCATCCCCTCGGAAGGACTCTTCGCCGACAAGAACTGGCGCCTCTCCCCCGAACCCTTCCCCCTCTCCAAAAAACAAGTCCGCACCCTCGAAGCCCTTGGCCCCATCCTCCACACCTTCCAAAAAGCCGCCAATAACCTCTACCACCGCTCTCTCAAAGCCTCCGCACCCGAGTGGATCGCCCAATACATCGACGCCGGCAAACCCCCCGAACTCCTCAAACACGCCCACTCAAAAGCCCTCCGCCATTCCACCCCTCGCGTCATTCGGCCCGATCTCATCCTCACCGAAAACGAAGGATTCGCCCTCACCGAACTCGACAGCGTCCCCGGCGGCATCGGCCTCACCGCCTGGCTCAATCAAACCTTCGCCAACGCGCTCGGCCTCGAAAATATCGTCGGCGGCCCCAAGGGCATGCTCCACGGCTTCGCCGGTATCTTCCCCAACGGAGCTGATATCGTCGTTTCCAACGAAGCCGCCGATTACCGGCCAGAAATGGAATGGCTCGCTAACAATCTCAAAAACACTTCCTCCCCCAACTGGCAAGTCCATCCCGCCGAATCCTACTCCCCCAAACCACACAATTGCCTCTATCGATTCTTCGAACTCTTCGACCTCGAAAACATCCCCTTCACCAACCAAGCCGTCACCCTGCAGGAAAAAGACGAGCTCTGCATGAGCCCACCCCTCAAACCCGCCATCGAAGAAAAACTCTGGCTCGCCCTCTTCTGGTCCAAACCCCTCGAAGACTTCTGGCGCCGCGAGCTCCGCGACTCCAATTTCCAAAAACTCCGCAATATCATCCCCTACGGCTGGGTCGTCGATCCCGCACCCGTCCCCCATCACGCCGTTATCCCCAGACTCGAAATCCCCGACTTCAACGCCCTCGGCGATCTCACTCAAAAAGAACGCGATCTCGTCCTCAAAATCTCCGGCTTCTCCGAACTCGCCTGGGGCAGCCGCGGCGTCCACATCGGCTCCGACCTCCCCCAATCAGAATGGCAAAACGCCGTCAGTACCGCCCTCACCTCCATCAACTCCAACCCCTACCTCCTCCAGGAATTCAAAAAAGGCGCCCGCATCCAACACCCCTTCTACGACGACCAATCCCAATCCCTCCAATCCCTCGACGCCCGCGTCCGCCTCTGCCCCTACTACTTCGTCCACCCGCCAAAGAGCGACGATTCCTCCTCAAAAGAATCCGTCCACCTCGGCGGCGTCCTCGCCACCATCGTCCCCGCCGATAAAAAGAAACTCCACGGCATGTCCGACGCCATCCTCGTCCCCTGCGCCCTCGCCTCCGACTGACGAATCCCTAAATCCCGCCGCAAAGCGGTAGAGCATCGCCTTCAGAGCTTGCCCGCCGCGGCGGGCGCCTGCGCCCCCGATCCAAACAATCCCACGCCCTCCCCAACTTCTGCCCCTCGCACGACGCTTAATCGTCGGCCACCTACTTCTCCGGCGTCTGCATCATAAACAGAAACTCCTGCACCGCCTGCTTCGACTCCGGCCGCAAATTATCAATCCCCTCATACGGCATCCCAAGCGCCGGACCTTCATCCGGATACTTTTCCTTCCGCTTCAAGTGCCGGTTGATCATCCGCACAAACTTCGCCCCTCCCCACGCCCCAATCTCCGTCGACACCGGATACTTCTCCTGTGGATCACGAAACAAATCATAAAAATCCGCCAAGATCGCATTGTCGATATTCCCGCCCGGAATCGCCAACTTGTATTGCTCCTTCACCACCGCTTCCAACTTGTCGATGTTGTATAAAAACACAAAGTCCCGCCGCCCATAGGTCTCGCCATTCAAGAACAATGATGTCTGATCAATGCCGTCAATGAGACGATCCGTGGGAATCTTGTCACTCGCTCCGCCCAGCCGAGCCAACGTGGTAAACAAATCCGTCACGTGGATCATGTCCCCCACCACCGAATCCACCTTAACCATCTCGGGCCAACGCACAAAAGCATCCACCCGCACCCCACCCTCCGTCGTCGAACCCTTCCCACCTCTAAAAATCATCGGGGTGAATCCGGACTGCGGCGAGTATTTGGTAAAGTGCCCGTTGTCACCCATGACAATCACAATCGTGTTGTCGGCCGCACCAAGAGTCTCCAACTCCGACATGAGCTCGCCAATCCACTCGTCGACCAGCTCCATTTTTTCAACGTAATTGCCGCCGTTCGGCGTGGTGTATTCATCGTAAGCCGTCCGAGCCCCAGTCAACGGGTAAAGCGGCCAATAGTTCAGGAAGAAGGGCTTGTCGTCTTTGGCCAATCGACGCAACTGCTCCATCGCCTGCTCCTGATACCGCGCGTTCATCGCCTCATACTTGGCTTCCGTCCAACGCTCCCCGGGCGCCATGTCCACTTCTTTGACATTCTCGCCCCGCGCCCCCTCCACTCCGGTCACCATCGACGCCGCATCCGTGCGCAGCCAACCATCGAGCGTGAACTTGTCATCGTAATTGTTCTCCCCTATCCCAATCGACACCTCCTCGTCAGCGGCATCATCATTGAAAATGGTCAGCTGCCCCTGCTGATGAATCGGAAAAGCCGCAAAATCAAAGCCTTGAAAGTTTGGCCACGCTTCCTTGATATCTCCCATGTGCCACTTCCCGATATGCACCGTGTTATACCCCGCCTCCGATAATACTTCCGCCAAGGTCACTTCTTTGCCCGCCAACCCAAAACCCGAGATGTCCACCGCAGTATTTCCCATTCCGTTGCGATACGGCTGACGCCCCGTCATAAAGGCTACCCGCGTCGGCGTGCAGGAAGGCTCAGTATACATCCGCGACAAACGCATCCCCTCCCGCGCAATCCGATTGATCGAAGGCGTCTCATACCCCCGAATCGAATTCAAGGTCTTGCTCCCCAAATCACCGAACCCAATATCATCGATCAAAATGTAAAAAATATTCGGCGGTCTCCCCTCATTCGCTTCCCGAAACGCCGCCAGCTTCTCATCAATCGCCCCATCCTCCGCCTCCCATCGCTCCCCATTCTGTTCCTCTAAAATATAAAACTCAGCATCGTGAACAATCTCACCGGCCGCCGGCAACAAAGGGATTCCAATAAGACAAAACAAGGCAGACATCAAAGAAGGGCGCATTTTCATATTTCTAATAGGGGGCTTGAGACAGTCCACAACAGCTTGGCAGACAAACGATTCCGGGGCAATCGACGATTCTGTCTTCTCAGCCAATCCGATCAACCAACGGCTATAATCGAATCGCCAAGCCCAGAAAAAGCCCGTCCAAATCAACATCAAAAACAAATCCACCGTCCTCGTAATCAATACTCATCCGACGATAGAAAAACTCCACGGCCAACCAGTCGTTTACCTCAATCCCCGGCCCCACACCCACCTGCCAGATCAAATCCGAACTCACCCCAAAACCACCCACCGATCCAAACGCATTCACATATACCTTGTCCGTCAGATAATGCCGCACCCGCGCCGCCACAAAGGGATCCCACCACCCCTCCTTCACCACCGCACTCTCCGGAATCTCACTCGTAATCTGCTCCTCCAAGGCCTTCGCCAAATTCTCTTCCGCTTTCTCCCGCGCCCTCGCGGCTCGCGCCGCCGCCCGGCTCCGCACCCCCGATTGCACCCGCGCAATCTGCTCGTTCACTGACGCTTGCACCAATTCCCTGATCTTCTCCCGGATCGGCCCGCTCCTCGCCACCCGACTCCCAAACGATCCCCTCACATTGCTCACGAGGGAAGCCTCCAAGGTTTCCTGAATATCACGATCCGTCGCCCCGCCGGCCCCGCGCTCCACCCGCGCATCCACCCCGTTTATCACGCCCGGTGGCACCGGCATCGGCGGCGGCGGTATCGCCGATGTTATTCGCCGCACCTCCGCCATCGCCTGCGCCGCAATACGATCCACCGCTTCCCCTGCCAAAACCTCACTCTGCGCCGCAATCGCTCCCTCGTCCGGAACAAAATTCAAGGTCTGATCCACCGATGTATACTGCGCCCCCGCCCCCAAATCCAAATACCCCCGGTCCCACTCCGCCACCCGGTAAAGCACACCCATCGCCAACAGCACCTGCTTGATCTCAATCCCCACCGTGTCAAACAACCCCAACGGCACCTCGTCAATCCCTGGCGACATCTTGATGTAGTTGCCATCCACAAAAAATCCCCAACGCCGATACCGCAGCTCCGCCTCGCCCGCAAAAGCAAAATCCAAATTGTCCAAAACATCCCCGAACGACACATCCACCGGTACCGTTAGCCCCTGCACCCCCACATCCCCTTTCAAATTCGCCGTCCACAAATACGGCCGCAAATCCAAACTCCAATCATCCCCCCCTTCCGTCGGCACTTCCCCTACAGGAGTACCCCTCTTATCAATCGAAATCATCTCCCCTGCCCCCACAGGCCCCACAAACAGCATTAGCACCGCGATAAGCCATCGCGTTTCTACAACCACAACCCAACGCACTATGCGCATCTTCGTGAAAAGCGATCTACGCCTATTCCCAAGCGAATCAAAGCCATTCATGGAGCCTCCAATCCCTTCATCTCCCCCAATCGTAATCCTGATCACCGCCCGGGACCTCAAACTCCAGGTATTCCTCCATTTCAAAAGGCAGCTCATCAAGATTCCTTCGCACCATCTCGCCAATCTCTCGCGTCTCCGGCCGCGCATTCGATAGCCCCGTCAATGGAATCCCCTTGGCGTTCGGCTTATCCGGATATTTGTTCTTCATCAACTCATGCCGCGCCCGCATCCGATGAAACTGCCCCTGCGTGTGAATCAACGGCACCAAGTGAGGATTCTCCTCCCGAGGATCTTGATAAAGATCATAAAACGTCGCCCCGATCCCCGATGCCGCCCCTGGATCATCCGATATCCAGTGCTGCTTGTATCGCCCCTTTACCGTCGCCGCCAACTCATGCCCTTGGTAGATATGCACATAGTCCCGGCGCCCGTTCGTGTCCCCCATCAATAACAACGCTGTCTGATCGATCCCATCAATAACCCGATCCGTCGGAATGAAGTCTCTCGCACCCCCCAGACGGGCAAAGGTCGTAAACAGATCACTTACATGAACAATATCCCCCACCAATTGACCCGACGCAATTGTCCCCGGCCACCACGCGAACGCCGGAACCCGAACCCCTCCCTCTGTAAAATCTCCTTTGCCACCTCGATACATGATCTCCGTCATACCCCATCCCGCCGGCGGATCGTGCACCATCGGACCATTGTCCGCCATCGCGATAAACACAGTATTCTCCGCAATCCCCAGGCCATTCAACTCCTCCATTATCACGCCGACAAACGCGTCTAATCGCTGATACGCTTCCGCCACCTTGCCGCCATTCAACGTCGCTTTCTTCGGATCCGGTAACAAAAAATTTAGCATGTTGGGCCAATACTGAACAAAAAAAGGCTTCTCCGCATCCACGCTCCGCCGAATGAAGTCGAGAATGCGCTTCTCCGACTCCAGGTCCATCTTCGCATAGGACTCATTGTCCGGTTTTCCCCATTCCTTGCCCCGTTCGCCTTTCTTCCCCTCAATAATCTGCACCCACCCCCTCGGCAACAACCCCGGATCATCCAGTTGATACGGATCCGGTGGATACAACTCGGGATGCAAACCCAAGACCGCATTTGCCGCCGTCCCCTTCGGATCATACAATGAAGTAATCTGATTCATCGGCGTGAAGAGCGCCTCATCAAAACCCTGGTTGTGCAGATAACTCTCTTCAATATCACCAAGATGCCCCTTTCCACAATGCGCAGTCGCATAGCCCGCATCAGACAGAACTTCGGCAATCGTTACTTCATCTCCCCGTAAACCCGAGAATTCGTGAGGCATCCCCACCACGCCCATGCCATGCCTTACCGGATGCCGCCCCGTCAAAAAGGCCGCCCGTGTTGGCGTGCAGGACGGCTCCGTATACATCCGCGTAAAATTGATGCCCTCCGCCGCCATGGCATTCATGTTAGGCGTCGTATATCCAAGGTTCATCTGGATTCCTGGGAACCCCGCCGACCCCCACTGCTGATCATCCCACAACATGTAGACGATGTTCGGCGGCCCCCCATGCTTCTCCCTCAGCGCAGCCAATTGCGCGTCTATTGCCTCATCCTCCAACGCCCAACGCTCACCATTCTGAGCCTTCAACAGGTAATATTCGGCATCGTGAATGATCTCATCACCAAACACAGGCAAGACCGCCACAGGCAACGCAATTGCAAAAACTAAAAGAGATCGGGGGGGTATCACAAATTTCATGGTTTTCCTTGTTCTATTGATCTTTACAAGCACGACTTTGATCTCGTGCCCGCTTGCAGGCTATGCCACCGTGAGGAAGGACCGCATCAAAAACTGGCAAAATGACCGAAAGAAAACTCCCCCAGCCGTCCCATTTCACCGTCAATTCGCACTTCGATGATTTCGACGCGTTCTCCGCCGCCGCTGTCGGGTGGGACTTGGACTTCCGCCAGCTCGACCGAGGCCGCTTCAACGCCCGCCTCCTCCATCTCGTCACCCCACAGATCATCATCGCCCAATGCTCCTTCAATCGTAAAATCGAACAGCGCGGCGCCCCACCTGCCGGGTTTCGCACCTTCGCTATTCCGGCTGACGATACCCTCGACCTCCGCTGGCGAAACAAATCCGTTAACTCCAACAACCTCCTTCTTTTCCCTCGCGGCGAACAACTCGATAGCGTCTCCGAACCCGATTTCCACGTCTTCGCCCTCTCCATCTCGGAATCGACGCTTGCAGAAAATGCTCGCCGCCAAGGCCTCACATCAATCGAAGAACTCTTCCCGAACAACGATGTCATCCAGAGCCCCAGAAAAAGAAATCTCTCCCTCCGCTCGCTGGCCACAAGGCTCACCCGCGCCGTCAAAGATAAACCCGAGCTGATCGAACACGCGCCTTTCCAACGAGATCTTGAAGAACATCTCGTCGATTGCCTTCTCGAGAACATTCAAGCAAGTGACCCGCACCGAATGGCACGGCCCCTCGCAAAAACCCGGAACCGCGCTCTCAAAAAAGCTCTCGAAGTGATCAATGATCGCGCCGGCGATCCGGTGAGTGTCCGCGATCTCGAAAGACTCTGTGGCACCAGTGGCCGCACCCTTCGCTACGCCTTTGAAGAATCCTTCGGCCTCTCCCCAAAACAATACCTCCAAACCTTTCGCCTCAATGGTGTCCGCCGCGAACTAAGCGAGCTTGCCGCGGACTCTACCAAGATCACAGACATTGCAAATGAATGGGGTTTTTGGCACATGGGCCAATTCGCCCACGACTATCGCCGCCTCTTCCACGAGCTACCGAGCGAAACGCTGGCCCGCTGACCAATGTCAAAGCCAACCACCGAGACCACAAAACCTAGGAACAGAACAACGCTCCACATGTAATGGCGGCGCGAAAACGCAAGGTGCCCAAGTCCCGCCACAACTGCGATCGAATCGGGCGGCTTTCTCCGCACCAACTACCTAGCTAGTATTGCCGAACCATTCGCGACCACTCCCGCCAAGATTCCTCGCGTGGTTTGGGTGGGCTCGAACAGCTGCCAAGTGCGCATAGCCCGCCCACCAGCGCAACCGGTTTCAAAAAACGCATCAACACCATACGCCGAGAGAAAATAGTGACCTCTTTTGTATTTGTCATGAGGGAATGTTTCATTGCTGCAAACGATAGACCAACCTCACCGACAAAAATCGCCCAATACCCCGGACTATCCACCTGCTTCAATCAAACATTACGCCGCCGCTTCCGCTTCAACTGCAACTGAGCCAGCGATTTCTGAATCGACGCCTCGACCGCCGCAATTTCTTCGTCTCCCACAAGACCTGCCTTACGCTCTTCCGCCCGCTTCAAAGCTTCTTCCACCGCATCCTCATCAATTTCATGCTCCGCCAAAGCCATGTCCGTCAAAACCGCAACTCGCGTGCCCGTTATTTCAAGCATCCCCTCACCCACTGCCAATTCCTCTTCCTTCCCATCCTTCGAATAACGCAATTCCCCCGGCAATAACATCGTCACCACAGGTGCGTGCGCTGGCAACACACCAATCTCCCCTTCCGTCCCCGGGACCACCACCGTGCTCACCTCATCGGAAAACACTTCCTTCTCCGGAGTCACAATTTCAAGATGAAGACCCATTTGAAAAGCTGATTGTTGAAATGCGACGTCTTAAGGCCTGACTCACGACTTCTCAACCGTGTCAATCCCACCCTTCATATAAAAATTCATCTCCGGCACGTCGTCATGCTTGCCGTCCAATACCTCCTTGAACCCCTGCACCGTCTCTTCCACCGAAACATAAACCCCCGGCGTCCCCGTGAAAATCTCGGCCACATGAAACGGCTGACTCAAAAACCGCTGGATCTTGCGCGCCCGAAACACCGTGAGCTTGTCGTCCGGACTCAATTCATCCATCCCCAAAATGGCAATGATATCCTGCAAGTCCTTGTAGCGTTGCAACACGTTTTGCACCCCGCGAGCCACTGAGTAATGCTCTTCGCCCACAATGTCTGGCGCCAATGAAGTTGAAGTCGAAGCCAACGGATCAACCGCCGGATAAATGCCCAATTCCGCCAAGGACCGCTCCAACACCACCGTCGAATCAAGGTGCGCAAAGGTGTTCGCCGGTGCCGGGTCCGTTAAATCATCCGCCGGAACATACACCGCTTGGAACGAAGTCACCGACCCCTTGTTCGTCGAGGTGATTCGCTCCTGCATCGCCGCCATCTCCGAGGACAAGGTAGGCTGATACCCCACCGCCGAAGGCGTCCGCCCCAACAAAGCCGACACTTCCGAACCCGCTTGAGAGAACCGAAACACGTTGTCCACAAATAACAACACATCCTGATTCTCCTCATCGCGAAAATACTCCGCCATCGAAAGCGCGGCTAAAGCCACTCGCAAGCGGGCGCCCGGAGGTTCGTTCATCTGACCATACACCAGCGCCACCTTCGACTTACTCAAATCCTCCTGATTGATCACACCACCCTCACTCATCTCCTCGTAAAGATCATTCCCTTCACGCGTCCGTTCACCCACTCCCGCAAATACCGAATAGCCCCCATGCTTCATCGCAATGTTGTGGATCAATTCCATGATAACCACCGTCTTGCCCACACCAGCACCCCCGAACGCCCCCACTTTGCCGCCCTTCGAGAACGGACAAATCAAATCGATCACCTTGATCCCCGTCTCCAAAATCGATGCCGAAGTGTCCTGATCCGTCAAGGACGGCGCCGGACGGTGAATCGGATATCGCTTCACCGCATCCACCGGCCCCCGCTCGTCCACCGCATCACCCGTTACGTTGAAAACACGACCCAAAACGCCTGCACCCACCGGAACCGTAATCGGAGCACCGGTGTCAACAATGTCCATCCCACGCTTTAAACCCTCCGTCGTCGACATCGCCACCGCACGCACCCAGTTGTCGCCCAAATGCTGCTGCACCTCTAAAACCAGTTTCGTCGAAACCCCGTAAAGATCATACGCGATCTCCAACGCATTGTGAATCTTCGGAAGCTCGCCCGACTTCGAGAAGTCGAC
Organism: Verrucomicrobiota bacterium; assembly: GCA_039182965.1. Taxonomy (GTDB): domain Bacteria; phylum Verrucomicrobiota; class Verrucomicrobiia; order Verrucomicrobiales; family DEV007; genus JBCDBW01. The sequence continues at coordinate 13,327 of JBCDBW010000051.1, read as the reverse complement.
ATCTACAACCGGTCCAATGACTTGCACGATGGTTCCTACATTACTCATAACTCTACCTTTCTGTCTCTAAACTCCTGCTCATCACTACTCAAGTGCCTTCATTGCAGTCGTAATCTCCAACAACTCATTCGTAATCGCCGCCTGGCGCAACTTGTTGTATTCCAAAGTTAAATCCTTGATCAGCTCGTTCGCATTGTCCGTCGCGCTCTTCATCGCCACCATTCGCGCGCTGTGCTCCGAGGCCCGCGATTCCAAGACCATTTGGTAAATCTGCAATGCAATGTAACGCGGCAAAATATAGTCCAATACCGTCGCGGGCGTCGGCTCAAACTCATACCCGCCCGCCCCAGGTCCTTCACCCGTTATCGGCGGCAAATCCTCCGCGTTACCCATTCCCACAAAATCTTTGTCACGCCCCAAATCAATCGAACGAATCGGCAACAGCGTCTCAATCATCGGCTCCTGACTCAGCGTCGAAATGAAATTCGTAAACGCTACCCGCACCGTGCTCACATCACCGGATAAAAATTGCTCGGTCAAAAGCTTCGCAATCGGACGCACCTCCAAAAACTCCACCGGATCAGAAAGAGAGAACTCAGCAACCAAGTCCTTCTTCAAACGGCTCAACGCCTGACTGCCCTTGGTCCCCGCCGTGACATATTGCGCATCTTCCGATGCCTTGTCCGTCAACTCCCGCAGCAAATTTGTGTTCAACGGTCCGCATAAGCCCTTATCCGTGGTGATCACCAAAAACATTTCCCGCCCCCCCGCCCGCTCCTTCAAAAGCGGATGCATCTCCTCCTCAGTCTCCCGCTTCAAGTTCACCAACACCTTGTTCAACAAATCCGCATACGGCCGCCCCGCCAAGGCCTGATCCTGCGCCTTCTTCATCTTAGAAGCCGCCACCAATTCCATCGCCTTGGTGATCTGCGAGGTGCTCTTGACCGACTTGATCCGCCGGCGTATGTCCTGAGTGTTGGGCATCTGCTACTCGCTAATCGCTTCCACTACTTGTGCGTCGACTGAAATTCATCCAGCGCCGACTTCAACTCGTCGTTGATCTCGTCCGACAGCGCCTTCTCATCGCGAATCTTCGCCAGGACCACGTCCTTCCGAGTCGTCAAATACTCCTCAAGCTTCTTCTGGGTCTCTTTCACCTTGTCCACTGGCACCTCGTCAAAGTATCCGTTCTGCATCGCCCACAAAATCGCCACCTCCACTTCCAACGAAAGTGGTGAATACTGCTGCTGCTTGAACAGTTCCACAATCCGCTGACCACGCTCAATCAAGGCCTTCGTCTTCTCATCCAAGTCAGAACCAAACTGCGCAAACGCCTGCATCTCACGAAACTGCGCCAAATCCAGCTTCAGCGTCCCCGCCACTTTCTTGATCGCCTTGGTCTGCGCGGCCGAGCCCACACGACTCACCGACAATCCAACCGAAATCGCAGGTCGGATCCCCTGGTAAAACAAATCCGTCTCCAGGAATATCTGTCCGTCTGTAATCGAAATGACATTCGTCGGAATGTAGGCCGACACATCACCCTGCTGCGTCTCAATGATCGGTAGCGCCGTCATCGATCCGCCCCCGTTGTCCTCATTCAATCGGGCACTCCGCTCCAGCAAACGACTATGCAAATAAAAGACGTCACCCGGATACGCCTCGCGACCCGATGGACGCTTCAATACAAGCGATACCTGCCGATATGCCACCGCGTGCTTCGATAAATCATCAAATACGATAAGCACATCATCACCCTGATCCATGAACCACTCACCCATCGCACATCCCGAATACGGCGCCAGATACTGGTTCGTCGCACTGTCCGAAGCCGATGCCGCAATCACCGTCGTATACTCCATCGCCCCGGCCTTTTCCAAGGTCGATACCGTCCGCGCGATGTTCGACTGCTTCTGCCCGACCGCCACATAAATGCAGTAAAGCGGCTTGTGATCCTTTAAACTCCCTTCCGCAGCCGCACGGTTCTGCTGCGCTTGCGATATGATCGTGTCCACCGCAATCGTCGTTTTCCCGGTGGAACGATCCCCAATAATCAACTCCCGCTGACCACGCCCGATCGGAATCATCGCATCAATCGCCGCAATTCCCGTCTGCACGGGCACACTGACCGACTTCCTCGTGATGATGCCCGGGGCAATCTTCTCCACCGGATAGCTGTCCTCCGCGTGAATCTCCCCCTTGCCGTCCAGCGGTTCCCCCAACGCATTCACCACTCGGCCCAGCATGCCCTTGCCTACCGGTACCTGAAGCAATTTGCCCGTCGTCCGCACTTCATCGCCTTCTTTGACGTTGTCCCCTTCACCCAAAAGAATCGTCCCCACTTCCGTCTCCTCAAGATTCAACGCCAATCCGTAAAGACCGCCAGGAAACTCGATCATCTCGTTCAGCATCACATCGCTCAACCCCTCAATCTTCGCCACACCGTCTCCCACCTCTCGGACGGTGCCTACATTCGACTTCGTCACCGCGGTTTTGAGACCCGCAATTTCCGTTTCCAGTTCTTGTAATATGCTGCTCATGAGACTGCCTCTTTCTTCAACTGATAAATACTAACAAAATATTAAAACTTGTCCGACAATCGTGCGAGACGCCCACGCACCGACCCATCCCATACATCACTGCCAACCCGCACACGCATCCCCCCAAGCAACTCGGAATCCACGCGGAACTCCGCATCCAAATCCGATCCATACTTCGCCCGCAAATCCGCAGTCACCGTCTCCTTGACCCCCGCGTCCAGCTCCGCCGCACTCTCCACCACCGCATGATGCTTCGCCGCTTCCATGCGTAACATCCGCAAAAAGGTGTCCAATATTCCAAGGTATCCGCGCGGCTTCGCAGATGAGATCTTCTGCACCCACCGCTTCGCTCTCCCCTCATCGAGACGGCCATCAACAAGACACGACTGCAACATCTGCCGCGCCGTCCTGATCGCATCTTTACTCGCCTTCGCCATCTCTTCTAACAACTAGTTACAATTCACAATCCACTCGCCGAAGGCGTCATCCCGATATCTGACCCGCCGTCTCACGGTTGATTCGATCCTGGTCATCCGATGTCAAAACCTTACCCGTTACCTTCGCCGTCGTATCCACCACCAAACGCCCAAAGTCGCGCCTCAATTCCGCCGTCACCCGTTCCTTCTCTAACCGCGCCGCTTCCTTCGCTTTCTCCACAATCTGATTCGCCTCCGCAATCGCTTCCTGAGTCTTCTTTTCACCGAGTGCCGCCGCACCCGCCCTCGCTTCCTCAATCATGTGCTCCGCTCGCGCATTCGCGTCGTCAATCAATTCCTGTGCCTTCGCTTCCGCCGACTCCAAATCCTCCTTGATCTTCGCCAAATTCGCCTCCCCCTCCTCAATCCGCTTCTTCCGCTCCTCTAACATCGCCGAGACCGGACCAAAGGCATACTTCTTCAATACCAAATAGACGATTAGAAAAATAAATATCTGAGCCAAAAACTTGCCCCAGGTCACCCCGAACATCGTCAATATCTCCCTGATCTGGTCCATCTGTCTGTCCTGTCTCGTTGAAGTGTTGACCGCGGAGCGGGCCCATTCGCGACCCGCCCCGCCGGCCAAATAGTCTCTTTCGGCTTAACGACCCCCGAATGCGAGAATCAGAGCGTAAATGGCGATAGCTTCAGCCAACGCCATCCCGATAATCCCAATCGTAAGGATCTTACCGAACGCCCCGGGATTCCGACCCACACTCTGCGCCGCCGCAAAACCCACTAATCCCACGCCGATCGCCGCACCGGCACCGGCTAGGCCAAGCGTGAAGCTGCCATTCACGGAACCCGCACGCGCCAAATCAAGCGCCGCTGCCCCGCCCTCTGCAGCCGCAGCCGCCAATACTGGTAAGGTTTCCATTAACATTGTCTTTTCCTTTTCTTCTTTGGTTTCTTTTCCGCCACCGCCCACTCACTCGGATGGTCCCGATGACAAAAGTCTTTTCTCTTCGCACTAAAAATCTCTCAATACCTAATGATCCTCCTCATCATGCGCCGTCGCCAACTGGATATACACTGCACACAACAAGGCAAACACCATTGCCTGCAGAACACCCACAAGAATCTCCATGAAATAAAACGGCAGCGGCAATAATACATCCAAGATAAACGCCAGCACCGGCGGCAACTCATCCGCAAGATTCGACATCGAATGCAACAAGGTCTCGCCCGCAAAAACGTTCCCAAACAACCGCAACGACAACGATACCGGCCGAAACACGATCGAAATCACTTCGATCACCCCCACAAAAAGGAAAATCGGCATCAACGCATACTTCAAAAAACCCGTCAACCCACCCTTAGGCGCAAAGGTATGCTTGAGAAACTCTACCGGACCCGTCTCCCTCATCGTGATCCAGAACCACACAAGCATGAACACCGCAGCGATCCCAAGCGTCGCGTTTAAGTCCGCCGAAGCCGGGCGAAGCAACGGCGTAAAATAACTCCCCGGCTCCAACGAAAGCGGTCCCGCCAAATCCTCCGGCCCTCGCGCAAACCCGATCGTCCCCACACCGGGCAACAATCCAAACCAGTTCGAAATCAGAACATAAACAAAAATCGTCGCCAGCAGCGGAAAGGCTTTCGGCGCTACATGCTTCCCCACGACTTCTTCCACCTGATTGTAAAGAAACTCCACGACGAACTCCACCAAGTTCTGCTTCGCACCCGGAATCAAAGCCATCTTCCGCGTCGCCATCCGAGTGAACAATAGAATCACCGCCATCACGACCAAGGCCACAAAGATCGAGTTCGTCAGCGATCCACCCTCAATAAATTCCTCCGCTGGAATCGAGCCCGCCGCCAAAATTGGCGTCAAGGCCTCTAAACTCAGTCCTAACCCATTCACAACCAAACAGTCACAAGCATGCTTTCACGCGCCTTGCACCACCGGAGTTCACCAGAAAAACCCCTCTCCGCCCAGCACGATCCGCGCAACCGTGGCAGTAAATCATTCCGCCACTTTTTCGCAAGATTAATTTGTGAAATCCTTCACAAAGTCCGCCCCAAGCGGGTCTCCGCCTATTTTTAACCCCCTCGTCCCCGCTTGGGGCTCTCATTCCCATGAAAAAATCCCCCACCTCATGATATTCTACGCTCCAGCCCGCTCCCACGCCTCACTCATTCCTCACTGCCCCCACCCGTAAAACAGCTCGACTGACAATTCTCGCCCACCCCTCTGCAACCTTCTTCCTTTTTCCCGCCCGGCAACAAATGACGCTCTCTCGCCCCGTCCAGATGCGACTCTCCCCGTTTGGCCCCAAACTTCGATAATAGGAGGTGGTATCCGGTTTCAAGCTGCCCCAAAACCGAAGCGCGCATCCCAAGCAAACAGATGCTAGCGAGCAGAATCAAGGCAAGCGAAAGCCAGTGTGGCACGGTCAATTCGGCTCATCGTCCAACCTTCACGTCCTGGAGTGACGATGGGGGCTGTTGAGTGTCGGGCTCTCGCGCCTGCGACGAACCCACAGCACACCTGGTCTGAGGGCGCCATTCGCCAACCGGCACAATGATTTTCACCATGTTACTCAAATGATTGGCAAGCGCCTCACCAAATATACTTGCCACAACCTCGCGCATACAAAACAACTCCCCAAACCGCATCCACCACATCGGGACACCCCGACACACGTCGCCAAGGGAGGCCTCGCACTGCTCGAACGCAATAGCGATTGCCCCAAGTGAGACGGTTCGCTCACGCCAGAGATGGAATGACCAGTATGCTTTGAGCATTGATCAAGCATCAAAGGCTTTGTTAGTGGAGGCGCATTCTCCCGGCCCACATCCTCACAGATGTCAAAAAAAATGGAGTGATCGCATACCTTCGGCACGGCGGCGCCACGAGATCCGCACAGTCTCCATGCGAAGCCCAATTAGCAAAGCCCGCCGAAGGAGCGACTATTCAAGCCCTCTCCTTCCGCACACCTAGCCGACTTTCGTTTGCCCCCTTGATTTCCCGGACCAAGCGTCTACCTTCTTCCCCAATGGCCAGCAAAACCACGGCTTCGCGCGGATAGCTCAGTTGGTAGAGCACCTGGTTTACACCCAGGTTGTCGGGGGTTCGAGCCCCTCTCCGCGCACCATCCTACCGGCACGTAGCGTTCCCTCCAGTCCTACCGGCCTACCAAGTCTTCTGCTCATTGCCATCCTCGAAGTTGGCCTCCACGCCACTAGCAGATGACCTCGGAACTCCCGCCGAGACCGCCTCAACCTCACTCCGCATATCCGTCTGAACCGTCGTGTTGCGCCCGTCACCAACGTCGTCAATCGTCATCTTTGAGTTGAAGTCTCCATCCATATACACCCGATATTGCTGACCCCATGGATCAAGGAAGTTTCCTTCTAAATCGATTCCCTTCTTCCCATTCTTCGCCGGATCAGCCGAGAAAAAGGCAATGTCGCGTCGATTCAGCTTCTGGGAACCTTCGCTGCCCTCTTCCTCTCCCAGCAAAATCGCCATGAACTCAGCATCCGTCTCTCTCATCACGGTGTCCTCAGATGCACTCAATTCGAATGGATACACCCCATACTCTGTGTAAAAAGCCTTCACTGCATTCACCAACCCCACTGCGTCGTTCTTGGCATGCAATTCCCGCGATTTCAAAAGGATCTTGTTGTAGACCGGGAACGAAATCGACGCCAACACACCAATGATGGCAATCACAACCAACAATTCAATTAAAGTAAAACCTGCTCTCGTCTTCTTCAGGGGGCGCTGTGTCATCGCTCAGTCCTTTCTCAAATGGGGGATAATGGTTTTGCTTGACGATCAGATCAACCGAGTCCAACGGTTTACTAGTCAAGGGGCTTTTGTTCTACAGCCACCTTACCAATTCACAACCGCAGGGGCAAATACTTTGTAATAACACCTGAGGGTTGCTTCTTCCGGACCCAGCCCCTGAAGGCGATTCCGGTCACTCTATATCCAAGAAACCCCGTCCATTGAAACGTTTGGACCTCCTAACCTAATCCTATGTCTCACCCTCTCGAAAAGCGCTTGCGCGATCTGATCACACGCGCCGACTACCGACCTCTTAATAAATCCGAACTCGCTCGCGAACTCGATGTCCCCACAAAAGATCGCGCCCACCTGCGCGATCTCATCAGACAGTTCATCGATCGTGGCGACCTCATCGAAGGACGAAAAGGCAAACTCCTCCCGCGACAGAAAGCAGGCAATCTTCTCACCGGCCTAATCTCCTTCCATCCCAAAGGTCACGCCTTCGTCGTTCCAGATCTCGCCAATAAAGACAACCGCCAAGCCGGTATCAATCTCGACGACCACCCCCGCTTCCTAGTACCGGAACGATTCACAAATACCGCAATGCACGGCGATCGCGTCGCTATCCGACTGCACAAGACCGATCCCACTCACCCGACCTCCCGTGCGATCAAACGATTTCGCGAAGACGATCTTACCGTCGAGGGACGCGTCGAAAAAATCCTCGAACGAAAAAATAAATCCATCCTCGGGACCTACCAAAAACAAAAACAGTTCCACTACTGCATCCCGGATAACAAACTCCTCCCTCATACCGTCGAACTCACGCCGTGGGACAATCCCAATGCCCTCGAACCGAAACACGGCGAAAAAATCGTCGTCTCTTTCGACGATTGGAAGTCTCCGCGCTCAAAACCCCGCGGACACATCGTTGAAGTTCTCGGCGATGGTCATGCCCCGGGCTTCGATATCCTCTCCATCATCTATCAATACCAACTCCCGCTTGAGTTCCCCACCGATGTGATCGCCGAAGCACAGGCGATACCGGACCTTATCCCCCCAGACGAAATCGCAAAACGCGAAGACTGGCGCGATCGCTTCGTCTTCACCATCGACCCCGAAGATGCCCGCGACTACGACGACGCTCTCTGCATCACACCCCTCGAAAACGGGCATTGGGAACTCGCCGTCCATATCGCCGACGTCTCCCATTACGTCCGCCCCGGCTCCGCCCTCGATCGTGAAGCCCTTCGCCGCGGTAACTCAACCTACCTCGTCGATCGCGTCATCCCCATGCTGCCGGAAAAACTCAGCAACGGCCTCTGCTCCCTCGTGCCCCGCGAAGATCGCCTCACCCGAGCCGCTGTTCTTACTCTCGACCAAACAGGAAAAGTCATCGCGTCCCGCTTCGCCGCCTGCGTCATCCACTCACGACTCAAGCTCGCCTACGAAGAAGCATACGAGCGCTTGAAACCCATCCTCAAAAACCCCCGCACCACCAGCTCAGACGAAACGACGCAACACTTGTTCAATGCCTGGACTCTCGCCTCCAAAGTCCGCAAACGCCGCTTCGAACACGGCGCCCTCGACCTCGACTTTCCCGAAGTCCAAGTCAAACTCGATCCCCAAGGTAATCCCATCGGCTTCGATCGCATCGAATACGATGAGTCACACCAGCTCATCGAAGAATTTATGCTCCTCGCAAATGAAGCCGTCGCCACCCTCACCCAAAAACACCAGACCCCCTCCCTCTATCGCATCCACGAAGATCCCGATGCCGATCGCCTCTTCGAATACCGCGAACTCGTCCGCCTCCACGGATTCAGCGTTGGCGACCTCACCGTGCGCGATGAGCTCCAACACCTCCTCAAAATGATCCGCGGCTCCGCGGAAGAGCAAATCCTCAAAATCGGACTCCTCAAATCCCTGAAACGCGCCGCCTATCACGTTGACTGCCTAGGCCACTACGGTCTCGCTAAGGCCAACTACACTCACTTCACTTCACCCATCCGCCGATACTGCGATCTCATCGTCCACCGCGTTCTCGGAAATCTCATGCTCAAAGCAAATCAAAATAAGGAAGGCGGGGTCGAAGCCATTACTCGTTCCAACCTGCCTACCTACGCCGGCACCCTCGAGACCGCCCAACATATCTCCGAAACCGAACGCAACTCCGCAGACGCCGAACGAGATTCAACCAAGCTCAAAGAACTCGAATACCTCTACCGCCTCTCCCGCTCCACCAAACCACCCCGATTCAAAGCCGTCATTCTCGAAATCTCCCGCATGGGCATGTTCGTCGAACTATCGGATTTCTTCATCAAAGGCGTCGTGAAACGCGAGGACCTCCCACCTAACGCCGATTGGCTGCTCGATCTCGCCACTCAACGCATTGCCGGAAGACACCCAAAAATCGAATACCGGCCCTCCCAAGAAGTCGAAGTCGAGGTCGCCCGCGTTGACCTCGAAAAAAAGTTCGTCGACTTTCGTGTGGTTTCCGAAAGCGCTCCTCATCCCACATCCTCGTCATCTTCCAGAACCGATCGCCATGACCAACGTCGCTCCCGCCGGCACCCCTCCGGAAAAAACCGAGCAATACGATCAACAAACGCTTCTTCCTCCTCCAAGCCGGCTCCCCGCTCTCACAACCGTAAAAAAACCAACGCCAAAAACCGACGGCGAAGACGCCGCTGATTCCAAAACGAAACGAATCCACCGCCTCGAAATGCCCGAAACTCTCGAGTCATGGTTCTCCTCGCGCCACTGGAAGCCCTTTCCCTACCAGAGCCAAACATGGGACGCCTTCCGCAAAGGCCAATCCGGCCTCATCCATGCCCCCACCGGTGTCGGAAAAACACTCGCCGCGTGGGGCGGCCCCCTTCTCCACGCCACCACAAAGAACCCGCCCCATAAAACGTCACCCAGGATCCACACGCTCTGGATTACACCCCTCCGCGCCCTCGCCGCCGATACCGCCGCCGCCCTCGAAGAACCTCTCGCTCCGCTCGGCCTCTCACATTGGTCCGTCGGCTCCCGCACCGGCGATACCTCCCAAAAAATTCGCGCCCTCCAAAAAAACCAACTGCCCACGGTGCTCGTCACCACCCCCGAATCCCTGACCCTGCTCCTGACCTACCCCGATACTGCAGAAAAACTAGCCACACTGAAAACCATCATCGTCGACGAATGGCACGAACTGATCGGCACCAAACGCGGCGTCCAAACCGAACTCGCCCTCGCGAGACTCCGCCTCTGGCTCCCTCATCTCCAAACATGGGGCCTCTCCGCAACCATCGGAAACCTCGATGAAGCCAAACACGTCCTACTCGGCCCCAAAAACGCACGAGACGGCGTCGTCATCCAGGGTAAACAACCCAAAAAAATCGAGGTCGTCACGCTCATCCCAAAAGAAATGGATCGCTTCCCATGGTCCGGACACCTCGGCACCACAATGGCCAAACAGGTCGCTTCACAAATCGAAACAGCCAATACCACTCTCCTCTTTACCAACACCCGCTCCCAAACCGAAATCTGGTTCCAGTCCATCCTCAACGCAAAACCCTCCCTCGAACCCCACCTCGCCATGCATCATGGCTCCCTCTCAAAAAAAATCCGGCGCGAAGTCGAACACCGACTCGCCACCGGAAATGTGAAATGCGTCGTCTGCACTTCCTCCCTCGACCTCGGAGTCGATTTCTCTCCCGTCGATCAAGTCCTCCAAGTCGGATCGCCCAAAGGCATCGCCCGCCTCATGCAACGCGCCGGACGCTCCGGCCATCAACCCGGCGCCGTCTCCCGCGTCATCGGCGTGCCCACCCACGCCTTCGAATTGATCGAGTTCGCCGCCGCCCGCGACTGCGTCAAAACAAATTCGATCGAAGATCGCGCACCCCTCGAACTCTCCCTCGACGTCCTCGTCCAACACATCGTCACCATCGCCTGCGGCACCGGCTACGAACCCGACGCACTCCTCGAAGAAGTCAAACAAACTCACGCCTTCAAAACGATCTCCGACGAGGAATGGCAATGGTGCCTTAAGTTCGTCACCCACGGTGGCGATGCCCTCAAGGCATACCCCGATTACCAAAAAGTCACCCGGGACCCCGATACCAAACGATGGCACATCGCTTCCCCACGCCTCGCGCAAATCCATCGCATGAACATCGGGACCATCACCACCGACCAAAATATCACCATTCGCTTCCTCAACGGGAAAAAACTCGGCACCGTCGAAGAATGGTTCGTCTCCAGAATGAAACCCGGCGACCAATTCGTCTTCGCCGGAAAAAAACTCGAGCTCGTAAAGTTCCATGAACTCGACGCCCACGTCCGCAAACCATCCAAAAACAAAGGGCGCCAAATCCCTCAGTGGATGGGCGCCAAATTCCCCCTCTCCACCGAACTGGCCGTCGCCGTAAATCATAAACTCCTCGAACAAAATCCCACCGATCCAGAACTTCGCGCCTCTCAAAATATTCTCGCACTCCAAAAAAAATGGTCACACCTCCCCTCACCCGACGAACTCCTCATCGAAACCACCCACACCCGAGACGGATTCCACGCCTTCGTCTACCCATTTGCCGGACGCCTCGTCCATGAAGGCCTCTCTGCCCTCTTCGCCTTTCGACTCTCGCGCGATACCCCGCGCACCATTCAAACGTCATTCACCGACTACGGATTCGAACTCCACGCCCGCGAGGAATTTCCCGCCGATGAAGAAATCTGGCGCGAGGTCCTTCGCACCGATACCCTCCTCCCCGACCTCATCGACTGCATGAATGTCGCCGAACTCGCTCGCCGACAGTTCCGCGAAATCTCACGCGTCGCCGGGCTCGTCATCGACAATTTCCCAGGCCCCAAACGCACCAAACGAAATCTCCAAGCCTCCACTTCTCTCCTCTACAACGTCTTCTGCCAATACGACCCCAACAATCTCCTCCTGGCACAAGCCCAACGCGAAATCCTCGAACGCCAACTCGAAATGACCCGCCTCCAAACCACACTCAAAAAAGCGGCATCTCAAAGCCTCGTCCTCGTCTACTCCCAAAACCTCACCCCCCTCTCCTTCCCCCTCTGGGCCCAACGAATCAACACAGAATCCGTCTCCACCGAAAAATTCACCACGAGGCTCACCAAAATGATCGCCGATCTCGAAAACGCCGCCTCCTTGCCTCAAAAGCCCGAAATCACCCGCTCCCCCTCAGCTCCCGCCGTCTAAATGACTTGAGAAAACGGTGAATATCAGCCTCGAAAACCAAAAGCTGTCCTTGCTGTGCGATCGAGCCCTGTTCTGGCCAGACCAGCGCGCCCTCTTCGTCGCCGACCTTCACCTGGGCAAAGCCAACCACTTTCAAACACACGGCCTCCCGATCCCCGACCCCGCCGCCCACGACCTTGCCCGACTCGCCAGGCTGACTCATCAAACAGACGCCACCAACCTCTACCTCCTCGGCGACCTCTTCCACTCGCCCTCTGGAAATACAACTTCCCTGCTCACCCTCCTCCGTTCCTTCTTTAACCAACATCACCACCTGAAGACAATTCTCATTCGGGGCAACCATGACCCACTCCCCCATCAACTGCGCGATCCCCTCCCTCTCACCATCCTTGATTCAATAGACCTTCCCCCATTCCGCCTCGCCCACAAACCGCCCCACCCCCAAAACACGAACGCGACACCAGCGAAAACTCCCTATGTCCTCTCCGGTCACACCCACCCCGCCATTTCTCTTCGACCACAAAAACCCCATCGCCGCCTGACCGCCCCCTGTTTCCACATCACCCCCTCCCACACCATCCTCCCCGCCTTCGGTTCTTTCACTGGCACCCATCCCGTTTTACCTTCCACAAACGACCGCATCATCGCCGTCGCCGACCACGTCCTCACCGAGATCCCACCAACCCTCTGGCCCACCAAAAATTGATGCGCACATCCCGGCAACAAACGCTTATAAAGGCCGCCTCAATGCGCCGTTCACCAACCCTCTTCCCCCGCCAAACCCCTGTTTGACTTCCCCCTCGCCTCTGATACTGTCCCCTTTCTCTCGGACAGCCACGCACCGCGTCCACCCGGGATTCCCAATAATTTCACTCCTACCAAGACCAAGACCATGGCCAAAAAAGCAAGCACCAAGAAACGCCCCGCCGCAAAGAAAAAATCCAGCGCCCGCAAAGGCAAACAATACGTCTACTTCTTCGGACCCGGCAAAGCAGACGGCGACGGCACACAACGTGCCCTCCTCGGCGGAAAAGGCGCTAACCTCGCGGAAATGTGCCGCATCGGACTCCCGGTTCCCGCAGGCTTCACCATCACCACTGAAGTCTGCACCTACTACTACGCCCATAACCAATCCTACCCCAAATCTCTCGCCGCCGAAGTCGATGCCAACATCGCCAAGATCGAAAAGGCAATGGGTAAAAAGTTCAACGACCTCAACAACCCCCTTCTCCTCTCCGTCCGCTCCGGCGCCCGCGACTCCATGCCCGGCATGATGGACACCATCCTCAACCTCGGCATCAACGACGAAGTCGTCGCCGCTCTCGCTGCCAAAACCGGCAACGAACGCTTCGCCTGG
>JBCDBW010000050.1:0-28482 GCA_039182965.1 Verrucomicrobiota bacterium | reverse complement strand
CGAACGGTGTGGATCAGTTTTTGGTCCCAATCGTTGTCCACTTTTTTGCGCAGGCGTTTGATATATACATCGACGAGATTGGTGCCGGGATCGAAGTCGTAATTCCAGACGTGTTCGCAGATTTGGATACGACTGAGCACTCGTCCCGGGGAGCGCATCAGGTATTCGAGGAGGGAGAACTCGCGTGTCGTGAGATCGATGGGTGAGGAATCGCGTTTTACCTCGCGGGTATTGAGATTGAGGACGAGGTCGTCGACGCGGAGAACATTCGCGGAATGTCCGGAGGAGCGACGAACGATGGTATGGATGCGGGCGATGAGTTCTTCGATATAGAAGGGCTTTGGAAGATAGTCATCGGCGCCGAGGTTGAGGCCTTCGACGCGTTCATTCAGACCGGAGCGAGCGGTGAGGAGGATGACGGGCACATCGTTGCCCTCTTCGCGCAGGCTGCGAAGGATGCTGAGTCCGTCGCGGCCCGGCAGCATGATATCGAGGACGACAAGGTCGTATGGGGTGGAGGAGACGAGGGCGAAGGCGTCATCGCCATCGGTGCAGGTGTCGATGGCGAAGCCTTGTTCCTCGAGTCCCTTGCGGATAAAGGAGAGGAACTTGTCCTGATCTTCGACGACGAGGATACGCATGGTTCTTCAAATTGCTGACGATGATGGAACGCGGGGGAAGGGAAATCGTGTGTGATAGGGATTTTGGTTCTGAATAACGGGGAGTGCGAGCGGTTATTGCAATCATGACAAAACTGTCATGGACCGTTCGAGGGTTTTGTCATTTTCGCGGAGTAGGATGGCCATCGTGGCGGGATACCGATTGGTTGCGGCATCCCATTCCCTAACAAAAACCCAGAAAGAATGAAAGATATGAATCAAATGATTCGCAGCTTGGTAGCATTGTTTAGCGCAGCGGTGGTGATCATCGCGGTGTTTGTGATTCTAGCGGATGGAGTGTTCGCGCAGGATCGTGGTCCCGGGGGGGAGCGAGAGCGAGGGCCGAATCAGATTGAGCGCAATGAGGACGGTTCGAGCCCGATTCCGATGCAGAGTCGGCGGGGGAATCGTCCTGACAGGGGGCGTGGACCGGGTAATTCCGACGGGCCGGGTGGCGGCTTTCCATTGGAATATCCGGATGAATTTAGGACGATTGATGGCACGGACAACAACTTGGAGAATCCGGAGTGGGGGGCGGCGATTACGAAGCAGCTTCGTTTGACGACGGTTGATTATGCGGATGGGATGGATGCTCCGGCCGGTGTGAGTCGTGTGAGTGCGCGGGCGGTGAGCAACGCGGTGGTGGCGCAGGAAGAATCCATGGAGAACAGTCGGCGGGCGTCGGATTACTTGTGGCAGTGGGGTCAGTTTTTGGATCATGACCTAGATGAGACGCCGGGGGCGGACCCGGCGGAAGCGCTCAACATCCTCGTGCCAGCGGGCGATGTATTTTTTGATCCCGGAAACACCGGGGTGGTGGAGATTCCGATGAATCGCTCGGCATTTGAGTATGATGAGGCGGGGATCCGGCAGCAGGAGAACGAGATCACGTCCTATATTGATGCTTCGAATGTGTATGGTTCGGATGAGGCGAGGGCGTTTGCGTTGCGAACCCTTGATGGCACGGGGCGGTTGAGGACGAGTGCGGGTGACTTGATGCCATTTAATGAAGTTGGATTGCCGAACGCAGGTGGCACGGGCGCCAATTTGTTTTTGGGTGGCGACGTTCGAGCGAACGAGCAAGTGGGGCTGGCGGCGATGCACATTTTGTTTGTGCGTGAGCACAATTATTGGGCGGACATGATCTCTGATGCGTCGCCGAACTTGACAGGGGAAGAAGTGTATCAACTGGCGAGGATGATTGTGGGAGCGGAGATGCAGGCGATTACATATAATGAGTTTCTTCCAGTCCTGCTGGGTGAAGACGTGCTGCGTCCTTATCGGGGATACGACCCGGGGGTGAATGCGGGGATTGCCAATGTCTTTGCCACGGCGGCTTATCGGGTGGGCCACACGTTGCTTTCGCCGCAGTTACAACGGATCGATGCGAACGGGGACGAAGCGCCGGAGGGGCACTTGCCGTTGTTGGGAGCGTTTTTTGCGCCAAGTGAACTGATCGACAATGGTGTTGATTCATTGCTGCGTGGTTTGGCCAACCAGGTTTGTCAGGAGATTGACAACAAAGTGGTGGACGACGTGCGCAACTTCCTGTTTGGGCCTCCAGGGGCGGGTGGCTTTGATTTGGCGTCGTTGAACATTCAGCGTGGACGGGATCATGGGTTACCCGGGTTCAACGAAGTGCGGCGGAATTTTGGCTTACGGTCACTGAGGGACATTGGTGGCATCCATCCGGATCCGGCGGTATCGGGGGCGTTGGCGTCGGTTTATGCGTCGGTGGAAGATGTCGATGCGTGGGTGGGGTTGCTGGCGGAACCTCATGTAAATGGTGGAATGGTCGGGAGAACGTTGGCGGCGGTGTTGTCAGATCAGTTTGAGCGGCTGCGTGACGGTGATCGGTTTTGGTATGAGTCGGCGATGTCGAGTCAAATGGTGAGTTTCATCAATGATCAGACTTTGGCGGTGATTATTAGGCGGAACACGGGGATTGGCGAGGAACTCTCCGACAACGTGTTTGTGGTGGATGATCGTGGGCGCGGCGAAAGTGACAGCGGTGGCGGCGGCGATGATGATCGTGGTGGCGATGATCGAGGTAGAGGCGGTCGCGGGGGTGATGGAGGCGGGGGAGGTCGTGGTGACGGAGGAGACGGTGGAGGTCGACGCTAGGAATTGTCTTTCCATGGCTGGTATGGAAATGACTGCGTAGAACAGCGAGTGATGCGCGGTGGGGCCGGGGCGGGAGCCTCGGCCCTTTAGTTTGTTTTCGCGCGGAGACGCGGAGACGCGGAGGTTTAGAGATGAGAGTAGTCCCGTTCTTCGCTCATTGAGCTACGAAGGGCACGCCCTACCTTGTTTTGGGAGCGGACGGGCTATTTCATTCGGCAGGCTTTTTCTTTTGAAGCAGGCCTTTCCCTACTTCGTAGACGTGGAGGCTTGTCGGAATGAACCTGACGGGAAAGTCATCGGAGAGCTGGCCTTCTGCGTCTATGGACTTTGTGGTGACTTCGCAGAGGTCGAGAGAAGGGTTTTTCTTTTTGAAGTAGGCAAGGTGACGGAGTTCTTTTCGATCTTTTACCGGTCGATCTGTCCATTTTACTTCTGTAGCCCAGTGGGGTCTCTGTGATTTCGGGTTTACATGCACGATGTCGATTTCTCCCGAGGACCAACGGGCATAGTAGATGTTCTCGACGACCGTGGCGTCGTGGAACCACTGTGAAAAGAGGGCTGTTTCGGCGAGAGCGCCCATTGAGTCGTCGTCGCTGGCGGGTGCGCCGAAGAGAGCAGCACGCATTGAAGGATTAGTGAGATAGATCTTGAAAGAGGTTGCCCGTTTGAAGTGTCGGGCATTCTGGTCGATTCGGCGGACGCGCCGGATGAGGAATGCGGCTTCTAGATATTCGAGGTAGCGTGAAAGGGTTGTCTTTGAAACGCCTGAGGATCTCGAAAGCTCTTCGAGGGTTACTTCGTATCCAGTGTTGTATGCGAGAGTAGTGAAGAGGCGATTGAGTTCCTGGACATCGCGAATGCCGTAGAGCTGAGGGAGATCACGGAGAAGAACTTTGTCGATGATGTCGCTCTTGATGAATCGCCCACTATCTTTCTGAATATCGAGGTTGAAGACGGCTTCTGGGTATCCTCCAATGTTGAGGTAATTGATGAACTCTTGGTTTAAGGTTTCGATTTCAGGGCACGAGTAGAGAAGTCCGGCGGCCTTGTTTGAGGGGGCGATGAGTTCAGTCTCTTTTTCAATGAAGGCAAGATATTCGGCGAACGTAAGTGGTGGGAGGAGGAATTCGGTGAAGCGGCCCGCACCGGATTCCTGGCTTTTGAGGCGAAGGGCGGCGGCGGCGGAGCCTGAAGCGATAAAGCGGAAGGCCGGAAACGTATCGACGAGGGATTTCAGATGAACTTCCCAATCCCTCAGGTATTGGATTTCGTCGAAGATGATGGTGAGTGGTGTGTCGAGGGGGTGTTGAAAACGTTCAACGAAATCGCGGACAAAAGTTTCGAGAGCGGTGTCGGTGTAGACGGGGGTTTCGAGGGAGAGGAAGAGGATGTGGTTTCCGGGTGTGCCACTTTCGAGGAGGTGGCGGATGGTCTGATGGAGGATGACGGTTTTCCCGACGCGGCGGGGGCCGAAGAGGATGATCGCGCGGCGAACATTGCGGTTTCGGACGAGATCGACGAAAGGGGCTAAGTAGCTGCGCTCTGGGAGACTTCTGTAAGGTGGTTCGTTGGCGGGGTCGTCGCTCCACCAGGGATTGTCAAAGGTGAGACGTCTGGCGACGTCCTGACGGGAAACTTCGAGCATGGATAAGCATAGGATGGACTGCTTAAAAGTCAATAATAAGCCTAGTATGCTAGTCTTATTGGTATACGATAGTACCAAAACGGGTGTGTTTTGGTGTTAATTGGTGTGTTTTGGGGCGGATGGGGGAAATTTGAACCCTCGGTACTGGATTAAAGGGCGGTGTAGGAGGATTGGTCCTGGGTGGTGGCTTGGCCGAGGGTGGTGAGGATTTGGAGGATTTGGAGGATTTCGGTGATGCGGGGAATGCGGGAGACAATCCTGGCGGAAGCAATCCGAATCCGGTGGGTGCGGTGGCGGAGACGTATTTCATCAGCAAGTTTGAGGTGAGCCGTGACATTGTGACGAAGGCGAATGCGGGAGGCGGGCTGGGGATTACGCTGGCGGATATGAGTTCGCTTGGAGGGAACGGGCCGAATCGTCCGGCGACGGGGATTTCGTGGTATGAGGCGGCGACGTTTGTGAACTACTTGAACACGAGCCAGGGATTTGATCCGGCCTATAATTTTGATTCGATTGGGGGGACGTTTTCGTTGTTGGAAGTGGGGGACACGCTGGATTACGACCCGAGTAATCCGTATCGGAGTATTCGGTCGAATTACTGGCTGCCGGACGTGGACGAGTGGTATAAGGCGGCTTACTTCGACCCGGTGAGCGACACGTATTTCGATTACCCGACGGGTCAGAATGTGGGTGATCCGCCCACGGCGGTGATGAGTGGCGTCTTGGACGGCACGGCCGTTTACAATCAGGCAACTAACACCGGTCCTGCGGACATCGACAACGCGGGCGGATTGAGTCCTTTCGGGACGATGGCGCAGGGGGGCAATGCTATCGAGTGGGAGGAAACCGCTTTTGACTTGACTAACAGTAGTCCCACGCAGGACCGTGGGCTGCGCGGCGGAGCGTGGAACAGCAACGAGGACGACCTTCGGTCGTCGGAGCGGCTCGGCATCGGCCCGGCGGCCGAGGGCGTCGGCCTGGGGTTCCGAGTGGCAGGCGCCAGCGTCGTCCCTGAGCCGTCGGGAGCGGTCCTGGCGGTGCTTGGGTTGATGGGCGTCCTGATGTCCAGGCGGCGGGGGCGTTAGAGATTTGAAGTCTCTTTGGGATGAATCCGAAGGCTTGTGGCGACTGATTTCTTGTGTCGTTGTGAGTAGAAAGGCTTGCACTTGGTAAGCCCTTTTTGAGTGGGTATTATTTGAGGTAAGAATGGAGTTCGAAGGGTTGATGGGAGAGCGGGAAGCTGTTATTGGCGTGAGGTTTTGTGGGAGTTAGGGAGGTTTCGTCCTCGCTTCGCTCAGGGCAGGCTATTCGTCCCACCTTTGTTTTTTGGGCGGACGCTAGTGTATTGGTGAGGAGGTCGCCGCGGCGACCGGACGATCCGGAGGATCGTCCCTACCGGGTTGTGGGGGCGTGGGACGGTTGGGTGGGGCGAGTATGAGAATGAGTAGGACTATGGATATGAGATGTAGAAGTGGGGATGTTTTGAAATAAGGGGTGCAGGAAAGGGCTCTTAATCATGGGAAAAGGGTGTATATTGGCCCTCGGCCCGTCCGGGTGGGGGGTGGGTAGTGTTAGAATTAGGCGAATAATGGCGGGATTGATCCGTCCTAAGAGAAAGAGAAAAAATGAAAGCGATCTTAAGTATGTTGACGGTTTTCGGCTTGGCGGTCGGGAGTGTAATGGCAGGAGAATTTCCTGATGGGAGTCCTGATTTTGAGACGGATTACGACAAGGCGCTGGCCTCGGCGAAGGAAGCGGGTAAGCCATTGTTGGTGGTGTTTTCCGCGTCCTGGTGTCCGCCTTGTCAGGCGAACAAACAGAACGTGTATCCGAGTGATGCGGTGAAGAAGTATCATGACAAGTTTGTGTGGGCCTATCTGGACACGGATAAAGCCAATAACGGAGAAGTGGCGCGCAGCTTCGGGGTGTCGGGCATCCCTCACATTCAGTTTGTGAGCAGTGACGGTAAGCCGTTGGATAGCACAGTGGGAGGTACGAGTCCTGAACTATTCGCGAAGCAGCTGGACGGCGTCTTGGAAAAGGCGAAGAGCTGAAGGGCTGCGAGACATTCAAGATCCCGGAAGGGTTCTAGAGGCCCCGCCTGAATTCAGGCGGGGTTTTTTGTTGTGGGGGTGTGAAGTTGGTCCCGCATGCGGGTCTGATTTGGCAGAATGAGGAAAGTGAATTACCTTGGGGAAGGCCCTACCTCTCACGCATCCTAATCTGGAATGTGATCTGATGACGATGAGTTCCATATGTGAGGAGGCGGAGCGATTTCTTCAGGTGGCGCCTCAGTTTCAGTTGGGGGTGTTGACCACGGAGCAGCCCCATCCGGCGACGCGGGACTTATCTCGTCTGGCTCGGGGCGACTTGAGGACGGGACTGGAAGTTTTGCAGCGGGTGGATTTGGATGCGTTGGGCATGTTGGGCGAGTATGCGGAGACGCTGAGACCCCTGAGTGAGGCGATTGGGGAGACTGTTGAGGCGGGTGGAAAGATCTTCTTGTGCGGGTGTGGGGCGACGGGGCGATTGTCGATTTCGTTGGAGGTCTTTGCGCGGGAGGGTTTGTTCGGCCGCAGGTTTCAGGAGGCGGTGGTGGGATTCATGGCGGGTGGTGATGCGGCGTTGGTTCGGTCGATCGAACGATTTGAGGATTATCCGGATTATGGGGCGCGGCAGCTTTTTGAATTGGGATTTCGGGATGGGGATTTGATGATTGCGACGACTGAGGGCGGCGAGACGCCTTTTGTGATTGGCGCAGTGGAAGAAGCGGCGCGGGTGTCGGGCCGACGACCGTTCTTTCTTTACTGCAATCCGGACGACCGCTTGTGTCGGGTGGCGGAGCGTTCTCGTCGGGTGATTGAGAATAGGGCGATTGAGAAGGTCAACTTGACGGTGGGACCGATGGCGCTCACCGGGAGCACGCGCATGCAGGCGTCGACGGTATTGATGGCGGCGGTGGGCTGGGCGATGGCGTGTTGTGAGGAACTGGAGCGACTTGGGGAGAAGGCGGGCGAGTTTCGGGATTGGGTGGAGGAGACGGACTGGGGATTTTTGGCGGAGTTGGTGCGTTTTGAGGAGGGCGTTTATGATGTGGGCGGGGGTGTATTCTATGAGCCGAACGGGTATGGGATGACCGTCCTGACGGACACCACGGAACGTTCGCCGACCTTTAGCTTGGCGCCGTTTGAGAACGTGTGGGATGAGGGGGGGAAGCGGTCATGGTGTTATCTGCATCTTAAGGGTGCGGGGGATGCGGGGGAGGCGTGGCGGCGGTTGTTGGGGCGAGAGCCGCGGACCTTGGAATGGGGTGAGGTGGTGGCTTTGGCCGGGCGTGAGCGGTTGTTGGGATTTGATTTTTCGGATGGGTATGCCGTGCGACGGGAGGGGGTGGGTGTGCATGAGCGGGTCGTGATTGAGGATCGGTTGGAGGCGATTGAGATTCGGGCGGGAGAGCGGAGTTTTGAGGTGGCGGCGGCGGGGCGGGATTTGTTCTCGCGGCACTTGATGCTGAAGCTGATTTTGAATGCGCACTCGACTTTGTTGATGGGGCGATTCGGGCGTTATGAGGGGAATGTGATGACGTGGGTGCAGGCGTCTAACAACAAGTTAATTGACCGGGCGATTCGCTATGTGCGGATTTTGCTAGAAGAGCGAGGTGACGAGGTGCCGGAATATGAAGAGGTGGCGCGGGTGTTGTTTCGTGTGCGCTCGGAGATGGGGAGTGATGAGGCGGTGGTGATGAAGGTGGTGGAAGCGATGGAGATGGTGGAGGTTTGAGGGGGGAGGCAGTTTTTAAAGGAGGGAACAGAGAGAATTGAGGGATAGGTTTTCAGGCTTGCTGACGCATCGCTGAAGGGTTGGAGGGAACGGAGGTGGGCGGAGAAAGGCAGGCACCCGCCGCGGCGGGCAGGCTTGGAGGCCACGCCCTACCGCGCCGTGGGAAGGGGAGTGCGGGTGAGAAAGAAAAGGGGGCTTGGTTTTTTTGCACTTGGGGATTAGAAGGCACGGGTGAAAGTTCGGAAGGCGATTATTACGGCGGCGGGGCGTGAGCAGCGGAAGTTGCCGTTGCAGACTTTGACGGATGGGGACGGGCGTTCGCAGACGGTGTTACGGTTGTTCATCGACGAGCTGTTGTCGGCGGGCATTGAGGAGATCGGGGTGGTGGTGATGCCGGGGGACGAGGCGGGATATCGCGAGGCGGCGGGAGAGGCGGGGGAAGGATTGGTGTTTATTGAGCAAGCGGAGCGTTTGGGATATGGGCATGCGGTGCATTGCGGGAAAGCGTTTACGGAGGGGGAGCCGTTCTTCTTGATGGTGAGCGATCATTTGTTTGTGAGTGACGATGCGGAGCGGAGTTGTGCCCGGCAATTAGTGGAAGCGGCAGAGCGTGAGGATTGTCTGGTATCGGCGGTGCAGGCGACGCACGAGAGCAAGCTTTCGTATTTTGGAGCCGTGGGGGGGAAGTTATTTGAGGGTAAAGCGGGGGTGTATGAGATCGAGCGGGTGATGGAGAAGCCGACGCCGACGGCGGCGGAGCAGGAATTGATGGTGCCGGGTTTGAAGCTGGGGCATTACCTTTGTTTTTTCGGGATGCATGTGTTGACGCCCGGGGTGATGGATTTGTTGGAGGCGGAGATGGGAGCGGTACGGGCTGCGGGGGAGGGGCGGGTGCAATTGTCGTCGGCGATCAGTCAGTTGGCGGGTAAGGAGCGATGTTTGGCGGTGGAGCTGGAAGGACGGCGGTATGATTTGGAGGATCGGTTTGGGTTGTTGCTGGGACAATTGGCGGTGGCGTTGGACGGGGGGAATCGGGACGAGGTGTTGATGGGAATTATTGAGTTGTTGGCACAGAGTAAGAGTTAGGAGTGGAACCAACTATGGACACGAACCGTTCTTCGCTGAAGCTACGAAGGTCATGATGGACACGAAGGATTGGTGGGCTAGAAGCGACGCGGCGGGCGGAGAGAATCGGATACAAGGCAGCTGCGGACGAGGGGGCCCTATTCTTCGCCAAACCTTCTTCGCCAAGGCTACGAACGTCGCGGGCTACGAACGTTGCGGGTTACGAAGGTTGGGGGCTGCGAAGGGCATGCGCTCGTCCCTACCGGTTTTGTGGGAGGGGGAAAACTTTAGCGAGCATGGGTGAGCGGAAGTCGGTATTGATTCCCTTGATTGTGGGGCCGGACGCGGCGACGCGGGACAGGGCGTTGCGTCGGGCATGTGGGGATTTGAGCGGGGACGAGTTGCGGGCGGAGTGTGCGGCGTTGGATGCGTTTTGGCGGGAGAGTGAGAACTTGTATGAGCGCGTGCGGGCCTTGTTCTTCCTGTATGCGATCTACCGGTTTCATTTGCCGCCAAAGTTGGGGTCGGAGGCGCCGGGCTTGTTATCGTTCGAGGGATTTGAGAAGTTTTTGGAGCGGCGGTTTTCGCAGGCGATCGAGGTGTTGTTGGCGAAGGAACGGGAGGAGGGATTGACGGACACTTTGTGCAGTGCGTATGCGCAGACGTATTTTCAGCTTGGCTTGCAGAATTTGGCGGACCAGGTGCGGCGGAGCGTGCGGACCTTGCGGGGGAATCAGTGGATGTTCCGGGCGGGGCATGCGTTTGATCATCCGCTGCGGGTGCGGCGTGAGTTGACCGAGCCGGATGAGGGATCGGGGGCGTATCGGGTGATTCATGAGAAGACGGCGGTGCGGATGGACTTGTCGCACAGTGCCTGGAGCGACATTTTCTTTTTGGGGATGGATTTTCCGGAGGGGGCGCGGGTGTTGAACATCTCGGTGGATTTGGCGGTGCGGGGGCGTGATGCGGAGCCGCGACCGCCGGTGGAAGCTTGTTTTCGGGTGATTGACCGGCCGGTGATCCGGTTAACGAGTGTTGATTTGGGGGCGACGGCGGAGATCACGGAGTTGGGTGATGTGTTTCATTTTGCGAAGGATTACCTGGGCTTATTGAAGGCGGCGTTGATTGCGTCGGGATTGGTGCCCATTGCGATGGAAGGATCACGGCAGGAGTTAGGTGATTTGTTAGATCGATTGGTAGGGCCGGGTAAGGGGTTTGAGTTGGTGAGTTGTGTAAACAATATTCCAAAGGGGTCGCGTTTGGCGGTTTCGACTAATTTGTTAGGTGGATTGATTGCGGTATGCATGCGGGCGACGGGGCAGACGAAAGCGTTGTCGGGGCCATTGGAAGAGGGGGAGCGGCGATTGGTGGCGGCGAGGGCGATTTTGGGAGAGTGGTTGGGGGGATCGGGGGGTGGATGGCAAGATTCGGGCGGAGTGTGGCCGGGGATCAAGGTGATCGAGGGTTGTGTGGCGTCGGAGGATGATCCGGAGTATGGGGTCAGCCGGGGGCGATTGTTACCGGAGCATCGGTTTATCGGGGAGGATGAGGTATCGGCGGAGACGCGGCGGAAGCTGCAAGAGAGTTTGGTGTTGGTGCACGGGGGTATGGCGCAGAACGTCGGACCGATTTTGGAGATGGTAACGGAGAAGTATTTACTTCGATCCGAGAAGGAGTGGGCGGGGCGGAAGGAATCGATCGCGCTGTTTGATGAGATACTGGATGCGTTGCGGGCGGGGGACATCCGGTTGCTGGGCGAGTTAACGACGCGGCATTTCTTCGGGCCTTTGCAGACGATTATTCCCTGGGCGACGACGTTCTTTACGGAGCGGTTGATTGACGCGGCGCGGGAAGAGTATGGGGACCAGTTCTGGGGGTTCTGGATGTTGGGTGGGATGTCGGGTGGGGGGATGGGTTTTATATTTGATCCGGCGGTGAAGGATGCGGCGAGTGATCGGATGGAGGAAATTATGCTCGCGCAGAAGGGTGAGCTGCAGAACGCGTTGCCATTTGCGATGGATCCGGTGGTTTACAACTTTTCGATCAACGAAGCGGGATCGTCTGCGGTGTTGAAGGAGGGGGAGGACGCGATGATGCCGACGGGGTATTACGCGATGGTGATGCCGGGCTTATTAAAGCGGGAGGCGCGTGAGTTATCGCCGGCGTTGCGTTTGGACATGGCGATGTATTCCCGTCGTTTGAAGCGGGACGCGGAGTTTGCAACGACCGTGGATGGATTGTTGGACAACTTGTTTCCCCGCGAGGAGGAGCGGGCAGCGATGACGGGAGGGCTCGATGCTTTGTTAGAGCGGCACGGCTTTGACGAAGTGCAGCATGATCAGATTCGCGAGGATTTGCGGAGCGGGATGTTGGGTTTATCGAAGAATCGATTGCCGGCGAGCACGCAGATTTCGGATGTGGTGGCGGGGGATGTATTGGATTGGCAGGCGGATGTGACGGCGGCGGACCGGGAGGCGGGGGAAGCGGCGTTGGCGAAGGGAGAAGTGGCGGTGGTGACCTTGGCGGCGGGAGCGGCGAGCCGATGGACGGAAGGGGCGGGGGTGGTGAAGGCGTTGCATCCGTTTTGCAAATTTGACGGGCGGCACCGGAGTTTCCTGGAGGTGCACTTGGCGAAGTCACGGCGGGTGGGGGTGGAGTCGGGGGCGTATCCGGCGCATGTGGTCACGACGAGTTACATGACGCATGAGCCGATCTCGCGGTATTTGGAGGCGCGGGACGGGTTTGGTTATGAGGGAGAGATGCGGCTGTCGCTGGGGCGATCGATCGGGTTGCGGCTGATCCCGATGGCGCGGGATTTGCGGTTTATGTGGGAGGAGATGCCGCAGCAGGTATTGGATGAGCGCGCGCAGAAGATGCGGGAGAGTTTGCGATCGGCCTTGATCGGGTGGGCGCAGTCGCAGGGGGAGGGGAGTGATTACCGGGACAATGTGGCGTTGCAGTGTCTGCATCCGGTGGGGCACTGGTTTGAGGTGCCGAACCTGTTGTTGAACGGGACCTTGGCGGAGATGTTGAAGACGAATCCGGCGATACGAACGATCATGTTGCACAACATTGATACTTTGGGCGCGGATTTAGATGCGGGGGTCCTGGGGGCGCATCGGCGGACGGGGGATTGTTTAACGTTTGAGGTGATTGCCCGGCGTTTGGATGATCGGGGCGGGGGAGTGGCGCGGGTGAACGAGGGGTTACGATTGGTGGAGGGGTTGGCGATGCCGCGGGAGGAGGACGAGTTCAAGTTGTCGTATTACAACACCTTGACGAGCTGGATCGATATCGATGGTTTGTTAGGAAATTTTGGTTTGAATCGTGAGGATTTGGAAGACGGGGAGAGGGTGAGCCGGGCGGTGCGTGATTTCGGAGCGCGGTTACCGACGTATATTACGATCAAGGAGGTGAAGAAGCGGTGGGGTCATGGGCAAGAGGATGTGTACCCGGTGGCGCAGTTTGAGAAGTTGTGGGGGGATATGACGGCGGTGCCGGGGGTGGACTGTGGATTTGTGGCGGTGGGACGTCAGCGGGGGCAGCAGATGAAGGAGCAGGCGCAGTTGGATGGGTGGTTGCGGGATGGGTCGAAGGCGTATGTGGAGGGGCTTTGTGAGTGGCCAGCGTGACGCTGGACCCAGGAGTCGCCCCGCCACGTTGGGGCACGAAACTTTAGTTGGGGAGTGGGGGGCGTTGTGGGAGGGAGAGAGAGGTTTTTGGGGATCGAAGATTGATCTCAGACGAGTGAGCCGTGGGTTGGCCGTGGGGTTCTGGCGCCCCGCCGGGGCGCAGTGGAGTTTGAAGATATAATCCGGTGGTTGGTACCACTGGTTACTTTCTTGTTGTCCCTCCGGGACGTGTGGAAGCGGCGGATTGGCAATCCGCCCTGCGGAAAGAGGGAGGGGTGGGGATGACAGGAATGGGGGGATTGGGACGTTTTTATAGGGAATTCGGGGGTTTTTTTAGGAAGGAAGTGGGAATTCGACGTATTTACTGAGAGATGAGCATGGAAGAAGCATCACGGATGACGCGGCGGCGGTTTTTTTTACGGTCGGCGGGGGTGGCGATGGCCTTACCTGGGCTGGAGTCTTTGTCGGAGAGTGTTTTGGCGGCGGGTGGCGCGGTGGGAGCGACGGCGGCGAAAGCGGGGACTCCCACGAGGATGGTGGCGATTGGGAATCTGCTGGGCTTTTATCAGCCGAAGTTTTTTCCGGACAAGCCGGGGCGGGGATATAATTTTCCGCGATTGCTGAAACCGTTGGCGCCGCACCGCGATGATTTCACTTTGTATTCGGGATTGGATCACGGTGTGAAAGGCGGGCACTTTGCGGTGCATTCGTTTTTGAGCGGGGTGTTGTCGGCGGACGCGAAGGGTTTGCCGGAGGGGAACATCAGTATGGATCAGCGGGCGGCAGAATCGGTGGGCGGGGCGACGCGTTTTCCGTCGTTAACGATCGGGTCGGCGGACGGGATTCACGGGGGCTGTCAGATGTGTTGGACGCGGAGCGGGACGCGGGTGCCGCCGATTCCGGGGCCGCGCGAATTGTTCCGGAAGCTCTACGTAAACGAGTCGTCGTCGAATTTGGGTAAGGCGAAGGACCGGTTCAAGATGAAGGGATCGATTTTGGATGCGGTGTTAGGCGATGCGAAGTCGCTGGACCGGAAGTTGGACAAGGCGGATCGCGAGAAGCTGGATGAGTATTTTACTTCGGTGCGGGATGTGGAGCGCCAGTTGCAATTGAATGAGCAGTGGGTGGATGTGCCGAAGCCGAAGGCGCCGTTTCCGGAGCCGAAGAACACGAACATGGTGGACGACTTGCCATTGATCTATGATTTGATGGCCCTGGCCTTGCAGACGGATTCGACGCGGATTGCGACCCTGGAGATCGGGGGTGATTTTGAGTCATCGTTCTTTGATATTGGGAAGGGGTATCATGGATTGTCTCACCATGGTCAGGTGCAGGAGAACATCGACAAGCTGTTGATTCTGGAGGAATACCAGATGAAGCATTTTGCGCGGTTCCTGGCGAAGATGAAATCGATCAAGGATGGGGACGGGACTTTGTTGGACCAAACGATGGTGTTGTTTGGGAGCGGGATGGCGAATGCGAATGCGCACACGAATGTGAATCTTCCGGTGGTGTTCGCGGGAGGTGGGTATCGGCATGGGGAGTACAAGGCGTATCCGACGAAAGGGCTTGGGCGGCGGCCGTTGTGTAATTTGTATTTGAGTATGCTGCAGCGGTTTGGTGTGGAGACGGAGCAGTTTGGGACGAGCACGGGGACGTTGTTAGGGTGAATGGTGAGGGGGTGACAAGGTGAGGGGGCGAGGGGGTGAAGCATGAAGGGAAGGATTAAAAGTCATACGGATTTGGATGTTTATCGCCTGGCGTTTGATTCGGCGATGGCGATTTTCGAGCATTCGAAGAGGTTTCCAAAAGAGGAGATGTATTCGCTTACCGATCAGATTCGTAGATCATCCCGCAGTGTTTGTGCGAATTTGGCGGAGGCATGGAGGAAGCGACGGTACGAGGCTCACTTTTGCAGCAAAATTTCTGATGCGGAGACTGAAGCGGCTGAGACCCAGGTATGGCTGGAGTTTGCTGTGAAGTGCGATTATTTGGACAGGCAAATTGCAGCTGATCTGTATGCGGTTTTCGATGGAATCATTGGAACGCTCGTAGGAATGATCAATCACTCGGAAACGTGGATTATTAAAGGGTCAGCCAAGGTGGGATCGTGAGTCGCATCGCGCTTATTATTTGGATTTTTTTGGCAGGGAGTGCCGTTGGGGTGGAGTTGAAGCCGGAGGCGTTTTTGGAGAAGTATTGCATTGAGTGTCATGGGAAGGAGGAGCAGGAGGGGGATCGTCGTTTTGATGAGATGATTTTTCCTGTGGCCGATGAGCACGGGATTATTGAGGCGCAGGATATCATTGATCAGCTGACCTTGGAGGACATGCCGCCGGGGCGGGCGGAGCGGCAGCCAAGCGAGGAGGAGCGGATGGCTATGATTACGGCTTTGACGCAAGGGGTAGGGGATGCGCGGGCGCAATTGGCGAGCACGGGGGCGCAGACGGTGCTGCGTCGGTTGAATCAGCGGGAGTATCGCAACACGATCGGTGATTTGTTGGGAATGAACATGGTGTCATTTGATCCGACGACGAAGTTTCCGGCGGACAAGACCGTGGAGCACATGGACAACATTGGAGATGTGTTAGTCACTTCGGGGTATTTGTTGGATCAGTATTTGGAGTCGGCGGATATGGTGGTGGAAAAGGCCTTGGGGATGCGGGAGAAGCCGGAGGAACAGAAGTGGCAGTTCAAAGGCAACTTTCAGCAGGGACAGGAACTCAGCTATTCACACAAGCGGGTCTACGATTTTCAGTATCTGTGTGTCTATGAAGTGCCGAACACCTTGCGGCATGAGGGGGGGTATGCGGCGATTCATGACTTCAGCGAGGGGGTGCCGGAGGACGGATGGTATGAGGTGCGGGCTCTGGCGCATGCGATGCACCGGAGGAATAATCCTTACGACCCGGAGATATTCGGGATGGATTTGGATGAGCCGTTTCGCTTGGGGATTGTTCCCGGTGACATTCGAGTGGGGACCTTGCATCATCCGCAGCCGATCGAGCCGCAGTTGGCGGAGGCGACGGTGAAGGATGGCGGGAAGCCGGAGTGGTATACGATGCGGGTGTGGTTGGAGAAGGGGCAGACGCCGCGGTTCACGTTTCCGAATGGGATGAGGAGTTGCCGGAGTGCGTTTTCAGCGATTGCGAACCGGTATAAGGATCATTGGCCTAAGGGTGCGTATCGCGGGGGGATCGTGGAAGCGCGCCGGGTGGTGTTACAACATGGGAAGATGCCGCATATTCGGATACACGAGGTGGAAGTGCGGGGGCCGATTTACGAGGAGTGGCCGCCGGAACCGCAGCGGATGGTTTTTGGTGAGGAAGGATACAAGGAGGGGCGGGAGCGGGAGATTTTGGAAGGCTTTGCGGAGCGGGCATATCGGCGACCGGTGACGAAGGGGGAGGTGGATCGATTGATGTCGGTGGTGGAGCGGCGGCGAGAGGAGGGGAGGAGTCCTTATGGGGCGATGAAGGACGGAGTGAAGGCGGTGTTGTGTTCGCCGGGGTTTTTGTATTTGGCGGAGCCGGAGGAGAAGGGTGGGAAGTTGGGGGCGCATGATTTGGCGTCGCGGCTGTCGTATTTTTTGTGGGCGACGATGCCGGACGAGGAGTTGCGGGCCTTGGCGGACTCGGGGGACTTGTTGAAGCCGGACGTTTTGGAGGGGCAGCTGTCGCGGATGCTGGAGGATGAGCGATCGGAGGCGTTTGTGAGCGGGTTTCTGGACAGTTGGCTGAACTTGCGGGCGCTCGGGGACATGCCACCGGACCGGGAATTGTTCAGTGTTTATTACACCAAGAATTTCCAGGAGGGAATGAAGGAAGAGGCGCGGTTGTTTTTGCGGAACCTGCTGGAGACAGACGGGCCGGTGACCGACTTCATTGACTCGAACTATGCGTTTGTGAACAAGTATTTGGCGGAGCATTACGGAATTGAGGGGGGAAAGTGGGCGCGGGGCGAGGCCCATGAGTTTCAGCAGGTGAGCTTGAAAGATTCGCGACGTGGGGGATTGCTGGGGATGGGGGGCGTGTTGACGGTGACGGCGAACGGGATTGAGACCTCGCCGGTGACGCGCGGGGTATGGGTTTTAGAGAATGTGTTAGGGACGCCTCCGGCGCCACCGCCAGATGATGTGCCGGCGATTGATCCGGACGTGCGTGGGGCGACGACGGTGCGGGATATTTTAGCGAAGCATCGGGATATTGCGGCGTGCAATGATTGTCATCGGAAGATTGATCCTCCGGGCTTTGCCTTGGAGAACTTTGATCCGATCGGGGCATGGCGATCGCATTATCCGGCGGGTCGGAAGCAGGGGCCGAAGGTGGATGCGTCGGCGGAACTGGCGGGCGGCGGGGCGTTTGAGGATGTGGGGGGATTGAAGGCGTTGTTGCTCGACCGAAAGGATTTCTTTGTGCGGATGTTGACGGAGCGGTTATTGACGTATGCAACGGGGCGTCGGGTGGAGGGTTTGGACCGGGCGGAAGTGGACCGGATTGTGGCGGCGGTGGAGGAGAAGGGGGATGGGATGCGGAGTTTGGTGGAGGAAGTCGTGGGGAGCGAAGTGTTTCTCTCTCGCTAGGCAACGTGCCGTTGCATCCGGATGCGGCCGATGGGCCGCGGCCTCCCATTCTTCGGAGGCTACGAAGGGCACACGGTGTTCGGGATTTGCGAACGGACGGCATTCAGGGTGGTCTTGTCACGGCGGGCAAGCAATGGTCACGGGCGATTTTGTGGACTTATTTCTGTGTGGGGGGCGGAACCGTTTTGAAGCGGGTGGTGGTTATGTCAGGGAATTGTAGGGGCGCCGAAGTGGTGATGCTTTCGTTAGGGGCCAAAGCGATTTCGGATGAAGAGATTTCTCGTGGTGGTGGGATCGAAGGGGATGGTGAACGTGGTTTTGCTGACTCCGGGTCGAAGGATGACTTCGGAATCGATAAAGAATTCGACGTTGCGGGTGAGGGATAACCAATGGACGAGGTTGGTGGACATCTGGAGGTTTGGTGAGGTGGTGTTGTCGTTGGTTCGTTCGAGGATGGTGTAGACAAGGGTGCCGCCGCTGTTGGTGAGGGTGGCGGCGATATCGGGATCGTAGGGGCCGAGCGGGTCGGTGCCGGTGTGGAAGTTTTCGAAGTTGGTGTAGCCATCGTTGTTGTCGTCGTCTTCCCGGTTGAGGTTGCGATAGAGCTTTTCGAAGGAGAATAGGAAGGCACCCTCGACGGCGCCGAGGTCGATGACTTGGTTAAAGGCACTTGAGCCGCTGATGCGGGGTTGGCCGCGGATGTCGAGGAGGGTGGTGTTGACGGTGTTGTCGCCCGCATCCAGGGCGAGGGAGGGGTCGACGAGGCCGAAATCGCCTTCGCAGGTGGGGGCTTCGGCGGGTTCGACGGGGCTGAGGAAGAGGGGATCGCTGGTGAGGGCGACGGCGAAACTGGCATTTGCGCTGACGTTGCCTTCGATGAGGTTGTGGGAGCTGGCGGGGTCGAGGGGGTTCGTGGCCCTGAAGTTTTGACCAGGGCCATTGTTCCAGACGATGCAATTTTCGAGGCGGGCGCCGCCGCCAAAGTTGCTGCGCCAGCCGCTGCCTTCGTCCGCGCGATGGTTTCCGGTGACCGTGACGTTGATGAACTGGGACGTGTCGTTGCCTTGGACCCAGATGCCTCCGCCACTGTTTCCGGAGACGACGACATTGATAAAGACCGAGCCCGGGGGACCGCTGATGCTTGCGAGTCCGCCGCCGCCATTGAAGTCGGTCGTGTTGCCGCAGACTCGGGTATTGGTGATCTTGGGTGAGTTTCCTCCGGAGGGGGTGAGATACATGCCGCCGCCGCCAAAGGGAGCGTAGCAGTCCTGGATGATGACCTGATCGAAGTGCGGGGACGCGTTCGTGATACGGACACCTCCGCCCCGGCTGCTGCCGAGGCAGTCTTTGATGGTGAGCAGGCGAAAGATCCCATCTCCCTGGAAGACATCGATGCCGCCGCCGCCGGTGCTGGTCGACATATTGGCGTTGCCGTCCTGGATGGTGAAGCCATCGAGAAGCACGTCCGGGGAAATGCTTTTGACGACATGCAGGGAATTGTCGGAGGTATCGGAGGGGGTGCCGATATCGCCGGAGAGGATGGTGGTGATAGAGGGGCGGGGTGGGAAGCCAGACATGAAGCGGTCGGAGAGGAGTCGCTCAGCGGAGGTCCCGAGGAATCCTCCGTAGACGTAGACGCCGCCTTTGAGCAGGAAGGATATGGTGCGATCGGTGCCGCTCGTGGGGGTGTAGGGGCCGCCTGCCACCCACACTTCGTCTCCAGGAGAAGCGGCGGCGATGCCGGCCTGAAGGTCCGTGAAGGCATCGGACCAGCTGGTGCCGTTGTTGGACCCACTCGTGGCGACGTCGAAAACATAGATGCGATTGTTGCGGTCTTTTTCGTAAGGGCCGAGGTCGACGGTGGTGACTTTTATGCGGTCGGTGTCGTCGAGGTCGGTGAGGGTGCCGGCGGGGAGGAGGGCATTGTTTCCGGCATTTCCGGCGGGAGAGTTCGGGATGAGGCGGAAATTCCCCGCGATGTCGGGAGCGGTTGAGGGGTCGAGGGGGATCTCGAAGTCGGGATCGGCGTCGAGGTTATTGCCGCCGTCGTTGGGGCCCGTGGCGGCGGCAAAGATGGCGGCGGCACTTTGAACGAGAGAATGGGTGATGGTGGCTTGGGCGTTGGTGGAAATCGACGCGCTTGCGGTGCCGGTTCCTGTGCTGTCTCGATTGTTCCAGATGATTGAATTGTTGATGGTGACGGTGGAGAGGTTCGGGACGTTGGCCAAGATGTTCAAGCGGAGTCCGCCTGCGTTGTCGTCGGCTTGGTTTCCGGTGACGGTCACGTTCGTAAATGTCATCGTGGAGGGGGTGGTGAGGCTCGCGTTGAAGAGGGCGAGAAGGAAGAGTCCGCCGCCGTCCGAGCTGGTGGCGTCATTTCCCGAAATGACGACGTTCAGGTAGGTGGTATCCGTGGGGACTGTGGTGATACCATGGTCATAGATGCCACCGCCGGTACCCGCCGAATTTCCGGAAACGATGACCTTGGAGAGGGAGACCTCGCCTTCATTGTAGAGGCCGCCGCCCTGGTTTGCGGTATTCAGCTTTATCTCACATCGGTCGATGACGAGGTCGGCGAGGGCGGAAGTCCCATTCACGTGGTAAATGCCGCCGCCGGCGCCTCCGGCGCTGTTGTTACAAATGATCAGGTTCCGGAGGACGGGGTATCCACCCAAGGTTTCGATGCCGCCGCCTCGATTATTCGGACTGGAAGCGTTGGCATTTCCGTCGCGGATGGTGAAGCCGTCGAGGGTGGCGGCGTGGGTGGTATTGGCGGCGGTGACGACGTGGTGGCTGTTGTCGGTGTCGAGGCCCTGGTTGCCGATGTTGCCGGAGAGAATGGTGGGGTTTGTTTCGGGGTCGCGTTCGGAGAGCATCGTTTCCTCGAGGCCGGAAACGATGGTGGGAAAGTTGACTCCGGTGAAGCCACCGTAAACGGCGACGCCTTCGACGAGGGCGAAGGAGATGGTTCGATCGGTGGTGGCGGTGGGGGTGTAGGTCCCGTTGGCGACCCAGATTTGATCGCCGGCGATCGCGGCGGCGAGGGCGGACTGGGGATTGAGGAAGGCGTTGGTCCAGGAGGTGCCGTTGTTGAGACCGGTGGTGGCGTTGCGATCGACGTAGTGAATCGTGTTAACGGTGATGGCGAATTGTTGGACGGCGGAGGTGTCGTTGCCGCCGTTGGCGGTGCCCCCGTCGTCCTGGACCTGGACATCAACGGTAGCGACGCCGGTGGTACCGGAGGCGGGGGTGAAGGTAAGGGTGCCGCTGGTGTCGATGGCGGGTTGGGAGGTGAAGAGGGGGTTGTTGTCGTTGGAGACGATGAATTGGGAGATGGACTGAGATGATTCGTCGTCGGCGAGGCTGGGATCGGAAGCCTGACCGGGGTCGAAGGCGGTGGCGAAGGTGTTGATGGATTGGGCGCCGTCGGTATTGAGGACGACTTGGTCGGGGCCGAGGGTGATGGCGGGCGGGTCGTTGACGGGATTGACGGTGATGGAGACGGTGGCGGGGTCACTCGGGCCGCTGGGGACATCGTCGTTGACGGTGTATTGGAAGGAATCGGAGCCGTTAAAATCGGGATCGGGGGTGTAGGTGATCTCACCGTTTGACGGGTTGATGGAGGTGCTGCCGTTCATGGGTTCGGATCCTGCGACGATCATTACTGAGGCCGGGTCGAGAGAGGTGCCGGTGTCCGGGGAGTCGTTGTCGAGGACGTCGACGACGATGCCGGCGGAATCTTCGTTGCCTGAACCGGAATCATCGTTGGCGGTGGGAGGGACATTGATTCCGGCGAGGGTGACGGTTGCGATCGTGAGGCTGAGGAAGATGGAGAGGACTAGGGGTTTCATGGTGTGGTGTGGTTTGACGCGGCGGGCTCGTTCGCTCAGGGAGCGGGTGGTGTGGAGGAGAATTTTTGGCGCCAGAAGAAGAGGCGGTTGGTGACGGGGTCGGGGGTGTTGAGGAGTTGGAGGGTGATTTGTTCGATGCCGGGGGCGAGTGTTGTTGTGGAATCGACGGTGTAGTCGACGGATTCGACCATGTCGGACCAGTTGGTGAGGTCGGTGGATTTCTGGTAGTGGACGAAGACGTCGGTGGCTTCGGTTCTTCGGGTGGCTTGGAAGAAGAAATTGCCGGCGTTGCCGAAGAGGAAGGGGATTTGGCCGAGGTCACCGCCGGCGGCGTAGTCGTAGTAGTCGGGGTATCCGTTTTCATCGAGGTCCGCGTTGGGATCGGCGGCGGGGAAGAGGAGAGCGAAAGTGAGGGCGAGTTCGTAGGGGCCGAGTTCGATGTTGGTTCCGGCGATGCGTGGGTTGCCGTCGAGGTCCGTGGGGAGGGTATTGGCGCTGTTGAGGCCCTGACCGATGAGGGGGGAGAGGGGGGAGAGATGGAGATCGCCGTTGGTGACCGGGGCGGCCGCGGGATCGGTCGGCGTGATGAAGAGTGGGTCGTTGGCGGGGAGGGCGCCGTTGAAATTGCCGGGGCCGCTGCCGGTGAGGTCGAAGTTTTCCACGAGGCAATGGGAGTAGGTGGGCGTGGAATTGCCGGCGGTGAAGACCGAGGCGGAGGTGGTGTTGCGGACCGAGGAGGCGTGATTGTACCAGATGATGCAGTTCACGAAGGCCACGTTTGAATTGGCCACGCTTGAAGTCGATCCGCACCAGAAACCGCCGCCGTTGTTCGTGGCGTTGTTGCCCTGGACGGAGCAATTGGTGACGGTGGGGCTGGTGGCGACGAGACTGACCGCCCCGCCGTGAATGGCGGCATCGTTCCCGGTGAAGGTGCAGTTGGTGATGGAGGGATCGGTGCCGGCGGACTGGTAGGAGAGTGCGCCCCCTGAAGCCCCGGAGGAGTTGCCGACGAAGGCGCAATCGGTGATGTCGGGACCTGCGCCCGACTGGTGGACGATCGCGCCGCCCGAACCAGTTGCGCTGCTGTTCCCTTCAAAGGTACAATTCGAGATGGTGGCGTTGGGGGTGCCGGTAATGCTGACGGCGCCGCCGCCGAGCGCGCCGGTATTGCCGGTAAACGTGGAATCGGTGAGCATCCAGGAGGTGAAGATGCTGTTGATCGCGCCACCGGTGAAAGTGGTGGCGTGATTGGAGTCGAAGGTGCAGCGAGTGACCGTGAGGTTGGACAAGGTGTAGACGGCTCCTCCGGATGGGGCCGAGTTGTTTGTGAAGGAACAATCAGCCAGGATGAGGTCGGGGGCGTTCCCCGTGTAGATGGCGCCCCCGACGCTGCTGGCGGCATTGTCCTCGAAGCTGCAATTGGCGACGGTGGGCGAACCCCCGAAGTTGAAGAGGGCGGCGCCGCGGACGAAGCTGCCCGTCCCGAAGGCGTTTCCGGCCTTAATGGTGAAGCCGTCGAGGCGCGACGCCGCATCGGCATTGCTGGCGGTCACGATGCGGTAGCTGTTATCGGTTCTGCCTACAGAGTCATCGTCCTCGAGCAAATCTCCGGAGAGGATGGAATCGTACATCGCGACATCGCGTGCGGTGAAGGAGCCATCGCCGCCCCCCGTCGGGAAGCCGCCGTAGATTTTGACACCGGCCGGGAGAGTGTAGGTGGCGCCCTGGTTCCCGAGCGGGACCGAGTCGCCTTCATCGGGGCGGTAAATGCCTTCGGCGACCCAGATTTCGTTCCCGGCCGCGGCTGCATCGATGGCATCCTGGAGGTGGAGGAAGGCATCGTTCCAGGACGTGCCGTCGTGGGTGGGGCCGGGGGCGTTTTCATCGACGTAGTGGATGGTGCCGCTGGAAAAAGTGAAGATCATGGGTGCGGAATCGTCGAGGAGCATGCCGGGGTCCGAGGCGACGACTTCAAAAGTGGCGGTGCCGAGGGTGCCTTCGGTGAGCGTGAAGCGGAGGGTGCCATCGGGATCGACGACGGGGAGGGCGTCGAAGGCGAGGGAACCCGTGGTGTCGAGGAGAGTGAAGGTGAAGGTTAGGCCGTTGCCGCTATTGAATCCCGACGTATCGGGCGCCCAGCCGGCGGAAGAGAACTCGGCTCCGGTGGAGACGGGCGCGTCGACATCCTGGCCGAACTTGGTCATGGGATTGAACTCGTAGGCCCCGAGTTCGACGTCGGCGGGGATGACGCGGGGATTGCCGTCGAGGTCGGTGGTGACGCCTGCCGGGAGAAGGGTGTCGTCGCCGGTGTCGTAGGCGGGAGAGTTCTGGCCGAAGCGAAGGTTGCCGTAGTTGTTGGTGGCGGCAATGGTCCAGCCGCCGGTGCCGGGGGTTGGGGTGTCGAAGAAGGAGGGATCGGTGTTGGCGGTGACGTATCCTGTGATGGTCGCGCCTTCGACGAGGTTATCACTGCCGCTTGAACTCGGGGCGTTTGGCCCGGCGAACGTGTTGGCGGTGTTACCCCAGAAGATGCTGTTGTAGAGGAGGGGGCTGGCTCCGCCGTCGAGGTAGAAGGCGCCGCCGCTGGGGGATTCGTTGTAAGCGACGGTGCAGTTCGTGAACACGGGGAAGGAGCTAAAGGCGCGCATGGCTCCGCCGAGGACGGAGGAGTAGTTGCCGGCGAAGAGCACGTTATTGAAGACGAGGTTGGCGCCGTTGGTGAGATAGCAGGCGCCGCCGGAACCACCGGCGATGTCGATGTAGTTGCCGAGGAAGGCGACGTTGGTCAGTTCCGCGGCGGCGCCGCCGCCACCGGCGTGGAGACCGCCGCCGAACCGGGCGCGGTTCTCGAGGAAGATGAGATTGGACAATTTCGGAGACGCGGCGCCCACGGTGATGCCGCCACCGCGATCGTTGGGACCCGACCCGCTGTCGCTGTTCCCGCCCGTGATGGTGAAGCCATCGAGGTGCGAGCTGGCGTTGGAGGAGAGGGCGTCGACGACGTGGTAGCTGTTGTTGGCGAGGGTTCCCGAGCCGTCGATGTCTCCGGAAAGAGTAGTGTTGTTCGTGGCGGGGTTGGGATTGCGTTCCGCGGGGGTGCCGCCTCCCGTGGGGAAGCCACCGAGGATGGTGACGTTGGCGGGAAGAACGAAGGCATCGGCGCGGTTGGTGCCGGGTTTGTAGGTCCCTTCGGCGACTCGAATTTCGCTGCCGGCGACTGCGACTGCGATTCCGTCCTGCAGGTCGCTGAAGGCGTTCGACCAGGAGGCGCCGTTCTGGAAGGTGTTGGGGTTGGCTTGGTCCACGTAGATGATGGAGCGGTCGAGCGCAGTCGTTTGTTCGAAGGCGCCGAGGTCGACGGTCGTATCGATGATGCGTGAGTTGCTGTCGAGGTCTGTCGTGATTCCGGCGGGGATGAGGCTGTTATTCCCGACGTTGATGACGGGAGAGTCCGGCTGGGGACGAAGGTCGTCGTCCGCCGTGCCGATGACATCGTCCGCGCCATCCGGATCGGTGAAGGCCGGGTCAACCGCGCCCGCGGCTCCGAAGATGAGATTGTTCGTGAACGCCGGGTCGATTGCTCCGCCGTTTTTCCGGAGAGGCGACGCATCCCAGAAGATGTTATTGGACACGGTGGCTGAGGAGCCTGCTCCCTGGAGAAAATAGTGGAACGAATTGCCGAAGGTGCCGGTGTTCCCGGTGGAACTGCAGTTCGCAATCACCGTGGTCCCGCTTTGTTGGAAGATGCAGGCACCCTGGCTCGCGCTGTTTCCCGAGAACGCGCAGTTGGTGATGTCGGTGTTAGAGATGACCGTTGAGATGGCGCCGCCGCGTGACGAATCGTTGCCGGTGAACTGGCAGGAAACGACCGAAACCGTGTTGGCGCCGAAGGAGTAGAGCGCGCCCCCTGTTTTGCCCGCGGCGGTATCGTTGTCTGAGAAAGAGCAGAAGTCGATCATGACCACGCTGGGTGTCACCGAAGTGCTGTCGATACAGATGGCTCCTCCGTTATCGCCGGAGTCGTTCCCGGTGAAGGAAGAGGCGGTGAAGGTGGCGTTCACATTGTCGCTGATGTCGATGGCTCCTCCCTGCAGGCCGGCTTCGTTGTCGGTGAAGGATGTGGTCACGAAAACCGGATTACAATCCGAGCGGATCCGTATGGCCCCGCTATCGCCGTCGCTGGAGTTCGAGGTGAAAGTACAATCGGTAAAATCCGGATCGCAGTTGTCGAAGATGGAGACCGCGCCGGCCCAAAAGATGGCGGAGCAATTCATGAAATCGCAGCGAGTGAAAACGGGGTCGCATTGGTTCCTGATCTCGATGGCTCCCCCGAAATCCGCAGACTCGCCGGTGAAGGTGCAGTCGGTCAGCTGTGGACTGGAGCTGTTCTCCATCCAGATACTTCCGCCGCCGATGGTGGTCGCGTTATTGGCGAAATCGCAGTGGGTGAGGACCGGGTTGCTTGCGGCGGTGAGATGCATGGCGCCGCCGAGGCCGTTTGAGGTTCCCAGCCGTCCGCCTCTATTGGCCGTGAACGAACTGTGGTTGATCTCGGGGTCGGCATTGGAGAGGAAGAGGCCGCCGCCATCGTCCGCGACGTTTTCGAGAAAGAGCAGGTTTGAGAGAACGGGATTGCCGTCGGTGATGTGCATGCCGGCGCCCTCGCTGTCATTGCCGCTGCCATCTGCGAATCCATGCGCGATGGTGAAGCCGTCGATGCAGGCGGTGAAATCGTTGCTGACACTGGTGACGACGCGGTAGGCATTCTCACCGTAGTTGGTGTAGTTGGCGGCATCGTCGCCGGCGAGGTCGCCGGAGAGGGTGGTGATGTAGGTGTCGGGATCTCTCCCTGCGAAGCTGCGATCGCCGCCCGATGGCTGAAAACCGCCGAAGATGCGGACCGTGTTCTTGAGGGCGAAGGTAGCGGAGCGATCGCCGGCGGGACCCGGGGTGTAGGTTCCCTGGGAAACCCAGATGTCCGTGTTCGGCGTGGCATTGGTGAGCGCGGTTTGGAGGTCGGTGTAGGCGTTGGTCCAGTTGGCGCCGGTGTTTTGGCCGCCGACAGCATTTTGGTCGACGAAGACGATTTTGCTGCGCGGGGAAGCTGCGTAGAGAAAGCTGAAGGCCGGCGTGCTTGCCCCGATGTTCTGCGGTGAAGTGGCGGGCAGGCTGGAGGCGTTGGTGGGAATGTCACGGCTTTCGATGACGAAGCGTTGGTTCTGGGAATCCCATTCGTAGGACCAGATGTTGTCCGGGCCGTTACCGGCGTTGCCCTCTGGACTGAGCACGAGTGTGCCGTTGAGATTGGTGCGCCCGGGAATGGTCAAATACCAAATGCCAGTGGGACCCTTCGTGATCGTGAAGTCGCCGGCTGCGATGGGATCACCGTTGCCATCCGTTACCGGCGAACCGTCACCCCGGATACGACCCATAGCAGGGATATCAGAGCGGCCGTGATTGATGGGAATAAAAGCGAACGAGATGGGGTCGCGCTCATAGTTGGCCTTATCGACTCCATTGTCGTGTGAGTAGATGGTGTAGGTGCCGTCGCTATTGGCCCGGGAGAGGGCGTAATTGTTTTCCTGCTTGGCACTGGTGACGAGGAGGATGCCCTTGTCCGACGCGCGCTCGGGATGGTTGGAGAGCGTTAGATTGACGGTGAAGACGCCGCCACCCTCGTCGACCAGTTCCTGGCCAAGCTCGACGTTCCAGCCTCTGAAATCTGATTCAAGCAAGGGCCCGCCATTGACTCCGCCGTTGCCAGCGTAGGCGCCGACGAAATCCGGCCAACTGAAAAAGACGAATCCCACGTCAATATTGTCCTCGATGCGGGAGAACTGGGCGGGTTCATGGACGGGAATGACGAAGGTTCTGGGAAACCCGGCCGAGAAGAGAGGGTAAGGACTCACGGTGGGGTAGCGGACGCTGTCGCTGCCGTTCTTGGCCGGGGTTGTGATGAGGACGCCATCGAGTCTCGAGCCGGGCGGATCGACGCTTATTTGGTAATCTCCGCTGTTGCTGCTGCCGGGCAGGAGTGTGACCCTGTTGGTTTCAGACCCGGTGAAAGAGACGGAGAACGAAGGCGACTCCGTGACGACGATGGTTCCGTGTTCGATCCCGGATTCGTTGGCGTTCGTGTTGGGAATCGTTCCCGCGAGGATAAATGCGAGGGAAGCGATGAGCGGGAGGCGCGAGATGTTCTTGGAACGCCGGTTCATGGAGACTCCAAGGCAAGTTTCACGGGGAGGGCGGGGAGGTGGAGAAGGATTGGCGGAAGAAGTAGACGCGATTGGTGGTGGAGTCGGGAATGAGGAGGAGGCGGAGGGTGATCTCTTCGATGCCGGTGTCGAGGGACGTAGAGGACTCGATCAGGTAGTCGACGTTTTCGATCATGGGGAACCAGTCGATGAGGTTGGAGGATTTTTCGTATTGGCCGTAGACGTCGCCGGACTCGGTGCGGCGGGTGGCTTTAAAGAGCGTGTTGCCGGACGCTTGGGAAAGTGCGGGGGTGGTGGCGAGGTCGCCCCCGGCAGCGTAGTCGTAGTAGTCGGAGAAACCGTTTTCGTCGGAATCGAGGGTGGGATCGCCGCTGGGGAAGAGGTCGGCGAACGTGACCGCGGTTTCGTAGGGGCCGAGGTCGATCTTGGCGCCGATGATGCGGGCGTTGCCGTCGAGGTCGGTGGGGGTGGTGTTGGCGCTGTTGAGGCCCTGGCCGATGGCGGGGGAGGCGGGGAGGAGATGGAGGTCGCCGCCGGTTTGCGGGGAGGAAGCGGGATTGACGGAAGTGGTGAAGAGCGGATCGTTGGCGGGGTTGGTGCCGTCGAAGTTGCCGGAACCGGTGCCGGTGAGGTCCCAGTTTTCCACAAGGCAGTGGTGATAGGTGGGGGTGGAAGCGTTGTTGAAGACCGAGGCGGAGGGGTCGGTGTTAGAGAAGAACTTGCGGTTCAGCCAGATGATGCAGTTTGAGAGAGCGGGATTGGAGGAGGAAGTGTTGTAGAGGGCGCCGCCGTTCTCGGATTTATTGCCCTGGAAGGAACTGTTGATGATGGTTGGGCTGGACTGGAAATTGTGGATGGCTCCTCCGTTGAATCCTTCGTTGCCTTGGAAGAGGCAGTTGCTGATGGTTGGATTGGCACCCAAGCGG
>JBCDBW010000049.1:0-29344 GCA_039182965.1 Verrucomicrobiota bacterium | reverse complement strand
CACAAGCAACCGCAAACACGTCGACGTAGTCTCATGCTCCCCCGTCCCAAATGCCATCTCCGCCGGAATCGCAATCACTTCCCGATCCGAATGGGCTCTCCGTATCCGCGCAAGCTTACCCTCATCTCGCTCCCCCGTGATCAATAACCGATCCCGTATCTTCATGGGCTCAGATCGCCGGGGGCCACGATGCGTCGCCCAGTTCTTCGACGCCAATCGACGCACACTCCCACCAAAATCCCCCTTCAGCTGTTCCGCGTCCGCTTCCGTCTCACAATACACTTCAATCCGAATGGTTTTTCCCCCCGGCAAACCCCGAATGACCGCATTCGTTTGCCCCAGTCCCAAGACCCGATCCTCCCAAGCGTCCCGCCACCGCGCCGACGCCAGTTTACTCCACACATGCATGTCCTCAAAAAAAGCCTATCAACCAGCGAGCCCCTGAAGCAAGACCCCGAAGCCTCGGCACTCCCGCAAGCAACAATCCTCTGCACAAATGCCCTCACAGCCCCGTAAAACCAATGCGTCCAACACTCAAGCGTCCCAAACGTGCCCCAGAAAAATTCTCAAATTTTCAGTTGATTGATATTAAAGATTTC
Source organism: Verrucomicrobiota bacterium (assembly GCA_039182965.1). GTDB lineage: Bacteria > Verrucomicrobiota > Verrucomicrobiia > Verrucomicrobiales > DEV007 > JBCDBW01. The sequence continues at coordinate 28,745 of JBCDBW010000049.1, read as the reverse complement.
TTTACTAATTCCTCCATGGGCCCGCTTTTCAAACACCATCAGGTCCAAACCATTCACCAATTTCAGGCCGCAACAGCGCCAAACTGACGATACAACCATTTTCGCTTCCACGCTCGGAAGCGAACACCAGAGAGACAGAGAGAGAGTGGAAGGCGTCCGGCAACGGGCGCCTTCCTTTTTGTCCTGAACTCAAAGATCAACCACCACACGCCATCACCAATGGCCCGGTCTGCGTCCCCCTCCGCGAAAAACGTCAACTGCATCCCACTTCGCCAAAGGCGAATCCAAGACTCAACCAATCGCTCGCGAGGATTGGGTAAAAATCCATTCAAAGCCTAACTAATAAACATCAGTCTACTTCGTTCGCTAAGAACTCAATAACGATCCTGCTCCCCAAGCCCGCAAGGCCTGAACCTGCCGATCAGCATGAGCCAACAACTCCGCCGCCAATAATTACTCAACCTCTACCGTCACCCGAGTCGATTGCTCCATCGGAATCTCCATCGGTTCGCCCGTTTGCGGGTTCATCATCGACATCGTCATCGTTTGATCCATCTCCATCCCACGCATCCAACCCAATTCATTGTCCCAGTAAATCGTGCCCGTTGTCTTTCCTCCCGTCATCTTCATCCCCAACTGCTTCATCATCGCCCCCATGCCTTCATCGCCCGCTCCCTCAGCCAACCCGTCGAAATTCATGTTGAGCTGCGCATCCATTTCGATCACCGCACAATCATGCCCGCCATACTCCTTGTATCCTTCCAAGGTGTAAGTCCCGTCGTATCCCACTTTCCCCATCTTCGGCATCTCCCACTCCACGTCCACCGGCCAGCTATCCCCCGGTTTCACCGGCTCCTGCGGAAAGGATGAGGTCACCCACATGTTCATCATTTGCCCCAACTGATCCTTGTCCAAAAACTGCTGCATCATCTCCGCCGTCACTGGATTCCCCCCAGCCGCGCCCGCAATCTCATCCAAACCCGTCACATCCTTAATCTGATTCTCCTCATCGAGAATCATCGTGAATGACTTACCCACCATCGCACCCACACCCGCCAACATCGGATTGTTCGCCCCAGAGGTGTCCGCACTGTCATACTTCATCTCCTGCCCCATCGTGGTCATCTCCATCGCAACACGCGTATACTCCGTCTCGACCGCCTTGTCCGCAGAATCCGGAACCTCCGCGACTTTCATCGTGATCTCCATGTCCATGTTCATCTTCTGATCAATCTCTTGCCCACCCATGGCAATCTTTGAGTTCTGATCCATCTCCATGTTCTGAACATAGGTCTTCCCCACCTGATACCCGAAATTCAGCGTCTCCGCTCCCCGATCCGTGTCCAAACCAGCTTCTTGACCCACCGCCCCGGACGTCAATACCCCTCCAACCAACATAGCCACTACCACAGCTCGTTTCATTTGCTTCTTCATAACTAAATTAAAATAGAATTTTCCTCCCCGGTTCGAAGACTTCCCTCCCGAACGGGTCTCCACCCTCGCCCACCACCCAAGGAAACACCAGCGATTTCCGACACCCAGCCAAGCCAACCGCCAGGCCGAACGCACAAACTTCCCTGCATTATAGAATTGACGGCAAGACCCAAAATATTTAAGAAATATTAGATATTATGGTGAGTGAAGTAATGGTGGTCCGCTCGGGATACCCCGTCCCAAACCCCATTCCGTCGCACGACGTCGCTCATCCCAATCGTCCAATCCATCTGCCAAAATGAGCCGTTTACCACTGCCTTTCTCAAAAAACCTCAGATCACGGCTGCCAGACCCACCATTCCTCGCACTCATCGGAATCGCAGTCCTGCTCATCCCCAACACCCAAGCCGGCACCATCTCCGCCCCCGCCAATATCCCTTCCCCCACCCAGGAAATTCCCTGGGCCATCACTGGCTCCGCCGGCGGCACCTCCGATGATTTCTACGGCGGCGTCGAACTCCTCTACCCACTCTGGTTCGACGGCGATACCCTGCTCTTCCTCTACCCGGAAGTCGAAATCGCCGATAAAGACCGCCAGTCCTATGCGCTGGGACTCGGCCTCCGACACTACTTCGAAGAGTGGAACGCCATCGCCGGCGTCTCCGCCTTCTGGGATATCACTTCCTCAACGTTCGATAACACATACAACGGCTTCGGCCTCTCCGGCGAAATCCTCACCAAGTGGGTAGACGCTAGACTCAATTGGTATCTCAACTCCAACGACCAAAATCTCATCGACGCCCAAACCCAAAACTCTTCCTTCTCGTCATCATCCTCCCGCACCTCGTTCGGCGCCCCCTTTGCCCAAGGAAACCAAATCCTCCAACCAACCACCACCACCACCACCACCACCACCACCAATATCTCACAAACCTTCGAACGCTTCGAGGCCGCCATGGATGGCCTCGACGTCGAAGCCGGCATCCTCATCCCCTACTTCACCGATCTCACCGGCATGGAACTCCGCCTTTTCGCCGGTTACTACACCTATGACAACCCCTTCGGCGAAGACCTGCAAGGTTTCAAGGCACGCGGCGAACTCCGCATCACCAAATGGCTCACCGGAGACATCGCTTACTTCGAAGACGAAGAACTCTATGGTGGCAACGTCTACGGTGGTGCTCGCGTCCACTTCCCTCTTGGCAAAATCGAACGCCCCGTCCACATCGCCGGAGGCCACGTCTCACCCTCACCCGCCACCTCCGGAGCCGGCAAACACTCCGTCGCCAAAGCCCCCGTGCAATTCGCCGTCCCGGCCCCCGACCCCGACAGCATCGCCCATCGCCTCACCGAAAATATCATCCGCAATCCCCGCATCATCACCGCCGACAGCGGATATATCGAAAACGACAAGAAACGAAGGGAATCCACCAAAACCGCCAAGGAAACGACGCACGCCACGAAGGTTGTCCTCAACGATGTCGTCTTCGTTAATAACGGTCCCGCCACCGATGAAGGCGTCGCCGCCGGCATCGAAGGAAAAAAGAAATCCAAAAAGAAAACAGGCGCCCAACGCGGCACCGCGGAAAACCCCGCCTTCACCATCCAAGGGGGCGTGGATATCGCCGAAAATAAAGTCCATCAAGGATGGGACGCAAGCGTCTTTGTCCAGGGCGGCGGCCCCGACTATGTGGAAGATGTAAACATCGCCACTTCACTGGCCCTCTACGGCTCTGTCCCCGCTCACGGAGGCTATTCCTTCGGCGGAAATACCAAACCTGTTATCAACGGCGGCATCGGCGCCGTGGACGTGGACTACATTAAGGTGAACGCCTTCACCATCAACAATGGCCGAACCACCTCAACCCCCGGCTCCTACAAGGGAAATGGAGGCTTGGGTGATGGGATCTACCTCGAAAGCGTCGACTACGTGCACATCACGAACAACATGATCAACGACGCCCGCGATAACGATTCATCCGATGGCCTCCACATTAACCAGTATGGCGGCGAGGACCTCATGGCTGTAATCACAGGCAACCGATTCAACTTTAACCTCAGAAACGGTGCCAATATCGAAGTCGAAGACGGCGGCAGCTTGTGGCTCAAACTCGAAAACAATTCTTCGACGAACAACACAGGCGCCGGATTCCATGTCGAAACCGCCGGAAAAACTGAAGCATGGATCAAAAACAACATCGCCACCGGGAACGAAATCGGTGAAGGCATACGCGTCGTCACAAACGATTTCTACGGAGATGTTCTCTACAACCAGACCAACGATAATGGCAATGATGGCCTCGAAATTTCCGCCTATGGCAACTTTGAAGGAATCGTCGCCTACAACGAATCAGAGAGGAACAACGATGCAGGCATCCTCCTCGACGTCTCCGGCTGGATGAAGGCCAAAATCAAGAACAATCGCACCAACAACAACAACGCCGCCGGATTTCGCATCGGGAATGCCCCGGGAAATAACGGTCCCACCGCCTTCACCGGATCGCTCTGGGGAAACACCGCCAACGAAAACGGCGCCGAAGGCATCACGGTCTTTCTCGACGCAGGACCATGGGAAGCCAACGTCGACTACAACACCACTAACGGAAACAACGGATCCGGCCTCCACATCCAAGGCGTTGATCATTTCACCGGAAAGATCGTCAGCAACACCGCCAACGGAAACACCACCGGTGACGGAATTCTCATCGAAACACTCGGCGACATGACGAGCATGATAAAAAATAATACTGCCCATTCAAACAACGGCGATGGCATTCGCATCGGCGATGCCGCCGGAGACAACGGTCCCAGTTCATTCACTGGCAGCCTGTGGGGCAACACCGCCAACGATAACGGGGATGATGGAATCGTCCTCTTCGTCGATGACGGACACTGGAACGCTAACATCGACTACAACACCGCCCATAACAATTCCGGTCAAGGCATCCATATCCTTGGTGTTACCGACTTCAACGGCGACATCGCCTACAACGAAGCCAACGGAAACACCGATGGCAACGGGATCCTTATTGAGGCTCTTGGCGCCATGAAAAGCCGCATCCTCTCCAACACCACCAATGACAACTCCAACGACGGCTTTCGCGTCGGCGACGCCGCCGGAAACAACGGCCCCTCTTCCTTTGCCGGAACTATCCGCGGCAACACTGCCAATAATAATACCGATGGGCTTGAGGTCTTCATCGATGGCGGGAACTTCAACGGAAATGTCGAAGACAACACCGCAAACAGCAATGTCGAAAAAGGAATCCAAATTCTCGGTGCCAACAACTTCAACGGGAATTTCAACAGCAATACCGCCAATGAAAATGGCGGCGCCGAAGCCGCCATACTTCTCATGGTCGACAATGACTTCAACGGCAACTTCAAACACAACACCGCCAACGACAACGAAAACAGCGGCGGCATCCGCGTCACCCTGCCGGGCAACTTCACCGGCAACTTCCACCGCAATAGCGCCAACAACAATGGAACCAATTCCAACGACGACGGTATCTTCCTCGACATCGAAGGCTATTTCGACGGCGACCTCTCGTTCAATAACGCCAATGCAAATGGTTCACACGGTATCCGCCTTGGCCAAGGAGACGATTCAAACGGCGTGACCGCATTCTTCGGCAATATCGCTTATAACACGACGAACGGAAATTCAAGCGACGGCCAGGACTACATCGTCGAAGGTGAGTTTACCGGTGACATTAAATACAATACAGCCAACACCAACGGCGAAAATGGTTTCCAAATCCTCGGCATCGACAATTTCGAAGGAGATATCAAACACAATACCGCCAGCTTCAACTTCGGCGATGGCTTTCGCGCCGCGATCGACGATGCCTTCATCGGAGACTTCAGTTATAATACGGGAAACAATAACGTCGGAAGCGGCGGTGACGGCATCAAACTCGAAGACGTCGACGTGTTTACCGGGAACGCGACCGGCAATACTGGGAACAACAACGGTGGCAACGGAATCGAGTCCAGCGCCGGCTTCGTAATCGGAGGGGTGAACGGCATCTTCTTCCACGGAGGGAACACCGCCAACGGCAACAGCGATGCCAATTTCAATAACAACCCCACCGGGTTCGTAGGCCCCTGAATCCGCCCTCCTGCGCCCATTCCCACTCTCACCCCGACTCAAAGGCTCCCACTGAAGTGGCAACGCCAAACCCCATTCCAAACCACTCTCACTTCGCGGGTTTTTCAAGCTGAACTGCCTGATTACCAGTCGTTTTCGGCCCATGTGGAAATCGGGCGAATTTATCCTTGATCCGCCTCGCAGAAGTTCATAAGAAAATGACCGAGCTGGGGGGTTCATGCGTTTAGAACGACTGCTCTCCCGTTCCCTAAACTCAGCATTTTCTTTTACTTACACACCTTTCCGCGCTCCTCCAAAGAGCGTCCGATTGACATCTATCCACACCACTTGAACCTATGAATCACGTTACGTCCGCAGTTCTCCGCACACTAATCGCTCTGACGCTGAGCTTATCCGTCGTCTTCAGTCACCTCTCACCCAAGGCCACCGCCGGAGAACTCATTGCTCCCGCTGCCCCCGCGGCCGTCCAGGAAATCCCCTGGGGAATCACCGGCACCGCCGGCGGCACTTCAGATGACTTCTACGGCGGCATGGAACTGCTCTTCCCACTTTGGTTCGACGGCGATACCCTCCTCTTCCTCTACCCCGAAGTCGAAGTCGCTGATAAAGACCGCCAAGCCTATTCCCTCGGCCTCGGCCTCCGACACTACTTCGAAGAATGGAACGCCATTGCCGGCGTCTCCGCCTTCTGGGATATCACCTCCTCAACCTACGACAACACATACAATGGCTTCGGCCTCTCCGCTGAAGTCCTCACCAAGTGGGTCGACGCCAGACTCAACTGGTATCTCGTCGGAAACGATCAAAATCTCATCGACTCCCGCACCCAAAACTCTTCCTTCTCTTCCAGCTCCTCCAGCACGTCCTTCGGGTCCCCCTTCGCCCAAGGCAACCAAATCCTCCAACCCACCGCAACTACCACCACCACCACTACCACCTCCTTCTCTCAAACCTTCGAACGCTTCGAAGCGGGTATGGATGGACTGGATGTCGAAGCCGGTTTCCTCGTCCCATACTTCTCCGATCTCACCGGCGGGATGGAACTCCGCCTCTTCGCCGGGTATTACACCTACGACAATCCATTTGGCGATGATATCGAAGGCTTCAAAGCACGCGGGGAACTCCGCGTCACAAAATGGCTCACCGGAGATATCGCATACTACGAAGACGAAGAACTCTTCGGCGGCAACGTCTACGGCGGTGCCCGCGTCCACTTCCCACTCGGTAAGCTCGAACGCCCCGTTCACGTCGGCGGCGGTTACGTCGATACCGGAAAAGGCGCCTCTTACGCCGCTTACGGCAAAGGCGGAGTCGCAAAAGCCCCCGTCGAGTTCGCCCCCGCACCCCTTCCGGATGACAGTATCGCCTATCGCTTGACCGAAAATATCATCCGCACCCCACGCATCATTACTTCCGAAAGTGGGTTCATCGAAAACGTCGACAAACGAAAGGAATCAACGGAAACCACCAGGAAAACCACCCGCGGCCAAACGGTCGTCCTCGATGATGTCGTCTTCGTAAATAACGGCCCCGCAACCGATAACGGAATCGCGGCCGGCAACGACGGCCCGAAAAAGAAAGGTCCCGCTACAGCGGCAGATGGCGAATTCGAGATCGCTGAAGGCGGCGCCCCCAAGAAGAAAAGGCCCATTGAGAGGAATCCCTCCGAACGCGGTACCGCCGAAAATCCCGTTTACACCCTGCAAGCCGGTTCCCGAATCGCCCAACGCAATTACTTCGAAACCGACCGCATCTGGAACGTTTTCGCCGCCCCCGGCCAATACAACGGCGCGGTCCGCGTTACCGAAGCACCCGTCAACTTCTACGGCAACATCAACGCCAACGGGCACATGTTCAACGAAACCAACGCCGAACTTTACGGTGGCTTCCGCGCCAGAGGCGTCGAACAGTTCTCCGTTAACTACTTCGATATTTATGGCGGCCTTCCCCGTCGCGATGGCTTCGACCGCGATTTCGAGATGAGAGCCATCGAAGACGGTATCGAAGGGGGCGGCGGGCTCGAGACCGGCATCCTCGCCGGTATCGGCGGCATCGGTATCCACGCCACCAACGTCGATCGCTTCTACGCCAAAAATAATTACATCGATACCGAATTCATCGGTATCCTCGCCGATTGGGTGCCCTTCGGTGGCGGACTACCAAGGGAACGAGATTTCGAAACCACAGATGGCATCGACGGCATCGGCGAAGGCGAGCTCTTGAGAAGAAGAACGCCCGCCCATTTCCACATCGCCAACAACGAAATTTACTCTCCCATCGGTGTCGGAATCCTTAACGGCGGGCTCCGCCAGGTCGACGGCGTAATCAAAAACAATCTCATCGATCCCTCCATCGACTTCACCACCGATTTCCTCGGAGACTTTGCTGAAATCACTAACGGCGGCGAAATCGCCGAAGGAATCCTCACCGATGTCTTCAGTCTCCCCGGACTCGGCATCGGTGTCCTCGGCACTGGTCTGTCAGATACTTATGTGAACGTCTGGGGTAACGATATCTACGGCCTCGTCGGCATTGCCGGCGCCAGCACCGGAGCCTCCGATGTCCACATCTGGGCCGATTACAACGATATCTACTCGTTCATCGGCACGATTGGCGTTTCCCTTGGCATTTCCGATCTCACCTTCGACATGGTGCACAACCATTTCGAACCCGAACTCTTCATCCCCGGCGACCTGATCGATGAGATCTTCAATATCGGATTCTTCCCGGATCTTACCATCCCCGGTATCGGCGCCGCCTTCGTCAGCTTGGGCAACTCCACCCTCAACGCCAACCTCTGGGACAATACCATCGACCAAGCACTCCTCGGCGTCGGCGTCGCTAGTTTCGGCAACTCCGAACTCAATCTCTACGCCGCAAAAAACAACATCAACGCCCTCATCGGCATCGGTGGCCTCGCCTTTGGTGACTCCACTCTGGACGTCGATCTACGCCACAACTACATCGCCGGTGACTTTCCGCTCGGTGAATTCCTCCTCGACCTCTTCAACCTCCCAGGATTCGCAACCGCAATGGACACGTTCGCCGGACCTGTGCTCGCAGGCCTTGGCATGCCGGAAGGCAACCCCCTCGCCTTTGTCCAGAGCTTCAGCCCCGACAGTCTTCCCGTCGATGGCCTCCCTGTCCTCGACGGCCTTAACCTCGGTCTCGATGGTTTCGCCCTCGCCAATGGCGACGAAACGGACGAAGGCCTCGCCGGAGAGTCCAGTCTCGAAGATATCATTTCCAAAATCCGCATCCCCGGCATCGGCGTTGGCCTCCTCGGCTTTAACGACGCCTATATCAACCTGAATATGGAAAATAACTTCATCGATCCCATCATCGGGGTCGGCGTGGGTGCCTTCAATGACGCCGAAATCGACGCCATGCTTGAAGGCGACTATGTGCAGGCCCTCATCCCCGTAGCCGCCCTCGCCGTCGATCGCGCCGATGTTCAAGTCGATCTTTGGAATACCGACCTCGATGGCCGACTCGTCTTACCTCTCCTCGGCCTCAATATCCCCGGTATCAACGTCGCCGCGCTCGCCTTCGACTTCGGCAATGGTGAAAATCCCGGCGCACGCGTCGGTATCGATTCAAGGCATAGCAACATGTTCGGCGGCCTCGTCAACGTGGCCGGCGTCGCCATCGGAAACTCTGAAGTGGATGTGGACCTCACCGGAAACGAAATGAACGGCCTCATCAATAATCTCTTCCTCGCCTTCGGCGACGCAACCATCGACGCCTCCCTGACCGACAATTGGATGGACCCCGACTTCTCTCTCGGCAACTTCTTCGGAGAATCCGGTCTCCTTCCCGCCGTCCTCGGCAATATCGAAATCGGTGACTTCGGCATCCTCCCGCCACTCTTCCCCGGCTCCAGTATCCAGGATCTTATCTCCAGCATCGACGTTCCCGGCGCTGGCTTGGTTTCCCTCGGATTCGGTGATTCAACCGTCAACATAGATATGGACGGTAATCATATCGATCCTGTCTTCGGTGCCTTTGTGGGTTCATTCGGAGGAAATGAAACCTTCTTCCATGCCCGGGATAACCACATCATCGCCGGGGTGCCCTTCGCATTCCTCACCGTTGACGGCTTCATCGATGCCGATCTCTACGACAATTACGCCAAAGCAGGCCTCGTCCTCAATGGCCTTGGCGAGTCCATCGAACTTCCCGGCATCGACGTCCTCGCATTGAACTTTGGCGGCACTCAAGAACACGAATGGGAAGGCAACACCTTCTGGGGTGAGATCGGAACCCTCGCCCTGAATGTCGGTGTCGATGCCAGTCAGGACTTCTACCTCGAAGATAACTTCTTCGAAAATAAAACGCTCGGCCTCGGATTCATCAACTTGGGCGGCACGACAGACGGTGAGATCCCCGGAATCACCTCCACCTTGATCGATAACCGCATCTGGGCACCCGGTAGTGACCTTCTCGGTTTCGATGGACCCGGCATCGGGGTGATCAACGTCGCCATCGACGAAGCCTACAGTTCCCTCGAAGGCCAAGGAAATTACGTTCACGCCCGCACGCTCGGATTCGTGAACTGGACATTCGCCGGCGCAGTCTCCGATATGGAATTGACCGACGGAAACAGAATTCACGTGGACGGCTTCAATCTGCTCAGTGGTCCCTTGGGTGAGCTCGGCGGTCTCTTCGAAGACGATGTCTTCCCCGAGGAGATCGGGATCAGCGCAGCTGTGTGGAACCAAGCCTTCGGCGACGACGATGCCGCCTTCACCCGCGTTGAAGATAGCTACCTCACCATCGGCGAAGGCGACCGCAGCATCCAGAACGCGGCTATCGTGAACCTCGCCAGCGGCGACGGCAGCGCCGCCGGCATGATCGCAAACGATAACGAAATCAAAGCCTACTTCGGTCATGGCCTCTTCAGCGAAGCCTCCGGCTTCGATTCCTTCACCCCCGTCAGCGGTGCGGACAACTGGGTGCATGCCTACGACGACGGCTTCTGGGTCCGTGCCACCGGCGGATTCTCCGGAGTCGAAGACTCCACCTTCGCCGACAATATGATCACCGCAAAAGTCGGCAACGGTATCAAACTCGAAGCCATCGGCAACAACGGTCAACAAGCCACGATCCGGTCAAATATCGATGGAAATGCAATATACGCCGGCGACGACGGCGTGGATTGGACTGCCAACGGAACATTCGGAGATGCGCTGATCGTGTCCGAGGAAGTCCTCGGAAACACGATCAAGGCCGATGATGATGGCTTCGACTTGGATTCCATCAGCGGTGGCGAAATCGAGGTAAATCCGGTCTCCCACGGCATCGACCCCGATAACTGGGTCACGGCCGATTCCCTCCTCATTAGCTCGTTCCCGGACGGCAGCCCCAATATCAGCGGCGAACTCAAAGTGAACGGTACTGACTTCACGCTCCCGGTAAATGTCGCCCCCTGAACCCATCTCTTCCACAACGCATTTCAGATCGTCGACCAACCAAAGCCATTTCACAGTCTAAACCCGCTCGGGGCGGCCCCTCAGGGCCGCCCTTGCTTTTTTCTTGGCAAGTCCCCAATCTGTTTGTCACCGCTAATCTCCCTCCTCTTATGTTCCCCTGCCCACGCCTTACCATCTCCTTGATCCTCATTTTCGCCCTCGCGCTTCTCCTCACCCCCCACTCCCACACCAACCCAAACCCCAACGCAAATAATCCCGTCGTCGACGTCCCCGTTATCCTCGTGCTCGCCCCACCCGCTAGCACCGCCCCCGGCACGAATCATCTCAAAGTCGATATCGATGTGTCCGGTTTTGCCGACGATACCGCTCAGACCCGCATCGCCGGCACGTCCGAGGCGATGCTCAGACTAAATATTTCCGATCCCGCAAACCCCCTCATTGAGGGAATTAAGTTCACCGGAGGATCATTCGATACCCTCGATGCCATCAACCTCAACTTCTCTGCGAACGTCATTTTCGTCGCTTTCAATGTCAATGTGGCTAGCAGCGTCATCGGCGGCACGGTCTTGTCGCCAACCGGAATGTTCGCGCCCGTTGTCGCCAACATGTTCGCCCTTGCCAATCAATCCATTCTTCTGAATGAAGGGAATCTCACCGCCACTGGTTCCTATCGCATTGGCCTCACAACCACGCCCGTAAACGAAAATATCGATCTGGCACTCAACCCAATCCAAGCCAATGGAATCGGCACCGGCAATACTTCCATCGGCACCCTCAGCGAGACCTCGATCTCATACACCTACGCCGTCAGTCTCGAGATCCCCGTCGATCTCATGGACACCATCCCTGTCGACGACGGCGGCACCATCAACATCACCTTCGACGCCGAAGGCACCATCGTAGCCTCCGGCACGGCCACTGTCTTCTGCCTCCCCACACTCACCCCCATCGGCCAAACACCCGCCGGGCTCGACCTCGAAATCAACGGCGAAATCGGTGACATCTGCGACCTCTGCTGGTCCGATGATCTCGTAAACTGGAACTTTCTTTCCACCATCAACCTCTCCGCCTCCCCCATCTCCACCTTCACCGATGCCGCCTCCCTCGCCACCCAAAACCGTTTCTACAAGCTCTCCCCGCCCTCCGGTCCATAGCAAAATTCGCACTCCTCTTTCCTTCACACCAATCCCCGTTCAGACCTCGTCGGCTCCTCAGCACCTCTCTGAGCATCGCCCCACCCAAAGAGCCCCCAAGCTTAACACCCATAATCGCCGGCCGGGAGTAAGCGCGGCAAAGCCGCCTCTGAATTCAGCAACCTGCCCGTGGTGGGTCACGCTGGTGGAGCGGGTGATGGGATTCGAACCCACGACTTCAACCTTGGCAAGGTTGCGCTCTACCCCTGAGCTACACCCGCATTCTCATCGCAATAAGCCGACAAGACCCGCCTAATGTCCCAGAGACAGCCGACGGAACGCCAAACATAAAGACCCTTCCCCCGCCAATCAAGCGGTTTCTGTCAGGCCCCGCTTTATCACAACCACGGAGCAAAACTCAGCACTTGCTCAGCGAAAAGAACGTCCCGCCCCCACCTCCTGGTAAGACAGACGCACCGCCTGCCCCCCCGCTCCCCTTTGCGGTTCCCCCTCGCCATGCAAAAATTAGTGCAGATTAGGGCCGATCAATACCGTATCATGTGAACTCTTGCCCATCGCCCATGAACAAACTCGACGAAATCATCGCCCACAAACGCACCGAGATCGAACCGCTTCTCGAACGCGCCGAGAAGCTCCGCTACGCCGCCGCCGAACGCAACGACTTCCGGTCGTTCTTCAATGCCCTCAAACGCGAACACGAAGAAGCACCGCTCTCACTCATTGCCGAAGTCAAAAAAGCATCCCCCTCCGCAGGCGTCATCGCAGAAAGCTTTGATCCCGTGGCCATCGCGAAAGGATACGCCGCCGCCGGCGCGAACGCGATCTCCGTCCTCACCGACGAAAAATACTTCCAAGGAAGCCTCGCGTATCTTTCCCAAATCAAAAACGCCGTCAACCTTCCGATCCTTCGAAAAGACTTCATCATCCACGAAATTCAGATTTACGAGGCCGTCGTCGCAGGCGCCGACGCCATACTTCTCATCGTCGCCGCCCTCGATCAAGAAACCTACCTAGCCCTCCTCGACAAAGCCCAAACCTTTCAGCTGGACGTACTGGTCGAAGTGCACAACCGGGACGAACTCGACCGCGCACTCGATTCCGATGCCCAAATAATCGGTGTCAATAATCGGAATCTCAAAACCTTCGAAGTCGATCTCCAAACCACCGAAGACCTCAGTGAAGAAATTCCCAACGACTTCGTCTTTATCTCAGAAAGTGGAATCAAATCCGCCGGCGACGCCCGCCTCGTAAAAGCATGCGGCGCCGATGCCATCCTCGTCGGCGAAACCCTCATGCGCAGCGACGATGTCGCGACCACAATCCACGATCTTCGATCGGCCGATTAAAGTCCCTCGTCATTTCGACACCCCTCTCCCCTTCCCACACAACGTTCGAGATATCTCGTCCCGTTGTCCTCCTCACATTTGAACGCCGAAATCCCGATCGCCAAACCCTGGCTCAATCCATCGCTCCAATCAATTCATCGCCATCTCCTAATCAGAAAACTTCCGCCATCCACACACCGGAACCTCAAAAGCCATCCACTCGCCCCAGAAAATATATTTATAATAATTATTGCACCTTACAGGTTCTCAATTATAATACTCAAAACCACAACTTATATCAAAAGTGAGAACTTTCGCGCCCAAATCTTCTTCGTCACCGTTCACGCCCACCGAGCCCCAGGAAGACTCGACCGCACCCGAGGAGGCCTTCCCCAACACCAATGGCTCCCACAATACCCCCGCGTCAAACGCTCCTCCCGCCACTTCCACCACCTCCGCAGAAGATCGCTTGTCCACCATTCGCGATCTCCTCGTCGGTGACCAAATAGAGGTCCTCAATGACCGCTTCGCGACACTCGAAAACAGCCTCCAAGCCCACTCAACCGAACTCGTCGACCAAATCAAATCCAAGTTCGAAGCCGCCTATAACCTCTACAAAGTCGAGCTCGATGACATGGGTAATTCAGTCAAGACCCTCAAAACCAATCAGGAGGAAACAACATCGGACCTGAAACGGATCGACGAACGCCTCACCCAGATCGACAAGAAATACGAGGACCTCAAAACAGATCTCTCTCGCCAAACCAGCGAGCTCTACGATGAGATCTCAAAGAACGTCGATCAGTTCACCACGGTCATGAAAAATCAATACGAAGAACTTGCCGCCCGCATGGTCACCAAAACAGACCTCGCAAACCTCTTCGGCAATCTATCCGCCGCCGCAGCGAATCCACAAGCCGTCGTGGACCAGAATACAGGCATCAATCAAAACACCTGATCGCCACATCCCTAAAGTGGCGCACCGAGGGAGACCGCATGTCGATCCCGCAAACAGCGGAACGCCCGCCTTGCCCCTCGCCGCCTCTGCCAGATAGTCATTCTTAAACTCAATCCCCCCTCCCCTCAAAAATGCAGCTGGTAGCCCGGAAAGCCCCATTTTCGCCGGGAAAAAAATCCTCGAAATCCAGCAAGTCTGCGCAAGGTGAGGTAATACCCTCTAAAACCGATCGCTCCCATCTCAAAGCAACCCTCGAGACCGCGCTCACCCCCTGGTCACCCTTCACTTCCGCCGTCGATTGTCGCGGCAACAAACAAAAAATCCAGGCAAGCAGCGGTCCCATCAAGCCCCCGTCTCATGCCCAAAGGAAACTCGCTGAAACTCAGCTAAAAACCACTCTCGAGAATCTCCTTGAACCAAAGGTCCGCCTCAATATCGCGGGCAAAGAGATTCATTCGACGCTAAAGGAACATGACGATTACGAACGCAAAATCGTCTCTCTCTCGCGCGACTACCTCACGGTCATCATCCGACGTATCAATATCCGGATCGATCGCTTTCTGAGAGCCCACCACTTTCGCAGCTGGCTTTCACGGCTCGTCGGCAAGTCCCGACAAGCAGGTGCCGCCGCCCAAAGCCTTCCCTTTGCCGTCAACGAACTCGCCATCGTTCGAAGCGACGGCCTCCTCATCGCCCATGTCTCCGGAAACCCCGACGCAACAAAACTCCCCGCCTTTCTCAAACAAGAAAGTCGTCGCACCAGCCACGACGCGATAGGCAAATCCAACTCCAAACAGTCCGCGTTCTTCTCCCGCCTCACTGCCTTCGCAAATACCAATACGTCTCCCACCGATCACTTCTCACTCCAAACCGGCCATCGCGCCGCTCTCGTCGCCGCTATCCAGGGAATCCCACCCAAAAAGTTTCGCCGCCACCTAGCGCAAACACACCGAGCCATCGAAGACGAACTCGCTACTGAGCCATGGCTACCCAATGTCCCTGAACGTATCGAGAAAATCCATCTCCGTCACCTCCATCTCCTCAATGACTTCGCTCGAGAACATCGCACCGCACCGTTTCCCTGGCTCCAAGTCATCTTCTTCGCTCTCGCCGCCCTCCCTCTCCTCGCCGGCATGATCGCCTTCGCCCACTACCAACACTGGTCTCGCGTCGATCGCACTCTCGCCAAAGCACCCGGCTTCGAGATCATCCATTCCTCACCGTGGTCACGACCTCTTGTCATCGCAGGCCTCCGCGATCCCCTCGCCCCTCAGCCCCAAACCATCCTCAAAAGAGCCGGTATCGACCCTTCAAACATCCACCTCCGCTTCACCAGTGCGCCCTCGAACCACCCCGATTTTATCCTCACCCGTGCCACCCACGCCCTCCAGCCGCCCGAAGGGCTCACCCTAACGCTCGATGGAAGCACTCTCCGCGCGTCCGGCTCCGCCCCTCGATCGTGGATTGCCGCCGCCCGCGCAAACACCCCCCTTCTCTTCCCAGGCCTCGTCTACGATGACTCCAAAGTCCTCGACTCGACTTTCAATACGCCTACCCTCCCCGCCAATCTCGCCGAACAACTGGTCCACCAACGCGTGTTCTTTGAAGAAGGAAAGACCAACCAACCCATTCTCACCGCCGGCCACATGACTGAAGTCTCCGAGATCATCTTCCAACTCCAAGAGGAGGCCCAAAACCACAATTTACCGGTCGAAATCAAAATCGTAGGCCGATACTCAATCCCCAACAAGCCCTTCGACATCGCCCAACTAAACCAAGCCCGGGATCGCGCCAGTCACATTCGCAATCTCCTCCTCGCACTCCGACCCGGCATCGATCCGATTCACCTGCACGCCATTGCAGAACACCCCTTTGCCGAAGAAAACAACGACCTCTCGCGCCTCAACCGGGCCATCGAATTCCAAGTGACGCTGGACGGACAGGATATCTCGCCTCCCCCACCAATCACCGATGAAGCAACCCCTCCGTGGCCCCAGTGACCACAGGCTATCGCAACGAGTGCATGACCTTTCAGTCGTTAACCTTGAGCTCGATGTCTTTAAAATAGGCCGTGCTCCCGGGATCGTGAGCCTGTAAGGCAATCGTGCCGCTCGAAAGCTTCCGCCCCCCCATCTTCGAATTGGGTCCACCCCACTCCTCTGGCTCCGTAAAAACAACCGTTGTCTTGCCATCCACCGCAATCGTGATGGTCTTCCCTTCTACCTTGATCTCGTAATCAAACCATTCCCCATCCGTGTTCGGAGGCGCCGGCAACACCATATTCATCCCTCGCTTATCCATCATCAAATAAGGCTCGTCTGGGTTCTCTCCCCCCTCCGTGTCCACATACATGTTCATAACCGCATACAAACTCCCCGTCTTCTTCGGATCCTTGTGGGTGGCATTCACCTGCGCCTCATAACCATGATTCGGCCACCCATCTTCCTGATACTTCGTATGAAAATACACACCCGAATTCGAATTCGGAAGGGTCTTCACTTTCATCCTCAACTCAAAGTCCGAGAAATCCGCATCCCCATCCGGTCCCATATAAAACAAATGCGCCCGCTCCCCATTTAACTTCAAAGTCCCATCCTCAATCGAAAACGCACTCGGATTGTCCGTGCTCGATTTCCAACCATCCAAAGAAGTCCCGTCAAAAATAGTCACCCAGTTTTCCTCCTCCGCCGTCAAGAAACCAACGAGAAAACACAACGAACCCAAAATACCCAACGTGAAAGTAGAGAAAGTCTTCATAATCTGATAGTCTGAATTCAAACGCCCCTCGAACGCAATTCTTTCTTCCCTCGGCTCCCTTCCAAGAAAACCAGACGTCAGCCTCTACGTCAAAATCGGACGCACAATCCTCCCATGCACGTCGGTAAGCCTGAAACGCCGGCCTTGAAACTTGTACGTCAACCGCTCGTGGTCCACCCCCAGCAAATGCAAAATCGTCGCATGCAGATCATGCACATGCACTGGGTCCGAGGCGATGTTGTAACTGTAATCATCAGTCGCACCATACGTCATCCCCGCTCTCACCCCCGCTCCCGCCAAAAAAATCGTAAACGCGCGGGGATGATGATCCCGCCCATAGTTCTCTTCCGTCAAGGTGCCCTGACTGTAGACCGTCCGACCAAACTCACCACCCCAAACGATCAACGTATCGTCCAGCAATCCTCGCCGCTTTAAATCGCGAATCAACGCCGCAGTCGCCTGATCCGTGTCATAGCACTGGCCACGAATCTGCGACGGCAATGACTTGTGCTGATCCCATCCCATGTGAAACAACTGGATGAACCGAACATCCCGCTCCGCCAACCGCCGAGCCAAAATGCAATTCGCCGCATAGGTCCCCTTCCGTCGAGACTCAGGTCCATACTCTTCAAAAACCGATTCCGGCTCTGACTCCAAATCCGTCAACTCCGGCACCGATGTCTGCATCCGATATGCCAACTCATACTGTGCAATCCGCGTCGCAATCTCTGGATCACCATACTCAGCCAATCGCTTCTCATTGATCGCCGCAATATCATCCAACATCCGGCGGCGCATTCCACGATCAATCCCAGGAGGATCATTGATATACAATACCGGGTCGCCCATTCCGCGAAATTTCACACCCTGATGCGTCGTCGGCAAAAAACCACTGCCCCACAAACGGTCATACAACGGCTGGCCACCCGGACGCCCCGTCCCCGTCGATACCATCGCCACAAAAGCAGGTAAATCCTCGTTGCCACTCCCCAAACCATAGCTCAACCAAGATCCAATGCTCGGCCGTCCCGCAATCTGTGATCCCGTCTGAAAAAAGGTAATCGCGGGATCGTGGTTGATCGCCTCAGTATGCATCGACTTGATGAAACACAGATCGTCCGCCACCGTCGAAAGATGAGGCATTAACTCACTGATCCAGGCGCCCCCCTCCCCATACTGCCCAAACTGAAAAATCGATGGTGCCACCGGAAACCGCTTCTGTCCCGAGGTCATCCCCGTCAAACGCTGCCCTTGTCGCACCGACTCCGGCAAATCCTCATCAAATCGCTCCGCCAAAGCCGGCTTGTAATCAAATAGATCCATTTGCGAGGGCGCACCGCTCTGAAAGAGATAAATCACCCGCTTCGCCTTCGGTGCAAAATTCGGAAAGCTGCCAAGCCCGCCCGCGCCCGCTGCCGCCCCCTCAACCCCGTTCCTCCCTAACAGTGACGCTAGAGCGGCCGTCCCAATTCCCGTCGCCGCCTTCCCAAAAAAATGGCGGCGGTTCATCGCCAAGGCCTGCTCTTCGATGATACTCATTTTCATCTCACTCTTCGCGCTCCTTCTTACGCCTTCTCTTCACTCCTTCGTCACAGTCTCATCCAAATTCAATATCACAGATGCCACCGCAGCATACGCCGCCAGTTCTACCGCATCCAAAGCCGGATCCACTTCTGCTTCGCCCACCCCTAGAAAGGCCGTCACGCGCTCCTCTTCCGCTTCAAAAGCACCGAAGTAAGCCCGATACCCACCCGACAAGACACCCATTACCGCTTCGTCTGGCTCACGCCCAAGAACCAATTTCATCCCGTATCCCAATCGCTCCTCCACGGTCCCGCCACCTTCCCTCATCATCCGCTCCGCTAACTTCCGCGCCGCTTCCACATATTGCGGATCATTCATTAAGTTCATCGCCTGCAAGGGCGTGTTCGTCCGATTCGATTTCACCGAACAAAACTCCCGCGTCGCCGTGTCAAAATTCATCATCGAAGGTGGGGGCACCGTCCGTCTCCAAAACGTATAAAGACTCCGCCGATACAAATCCTCCCCTTCCCCCACTTCATACTTGAATCCCTTCGCACTCACTTCTTCCCACAATCCCTCCGGCTGATACGGCATTACCGGAGGGCCGCCCATCGTCTCGGCCAATTGCCCGCTCGCCGCCAACGCTTGGTCACGCATCGCAAACGCATCCAAACGATACCGAGGCCCCCGTGCAAGCAAACGGTTCTCCGGATCCTTCTCCAATAACTCCCCATTCACCTTCGAGCTCTGACGATAAGTCGCACTCGTCACAATAAGCTTCTGCATCGCTTTCACATCCCATCCACTCTCCACAAATTCCGCCGCCAACCAGTCCAGTAACTCCGGATGCGACGGAGGCTCCCCCTGCGATCCAAAATCCTCCGAAGTCTTCACCAATCCCGTCCCGAAATAATGCTGCCAATATCGGTTCACCGTCACCCGAGCCGTTAGCGGATTCTCCGGCGACACAAGCCACTGCGCCAAGCCCAAACGATCCCTCGAAAGCTCAGAAGCCATCGGAGGCAACTCCTCAAACGTCGCGGGCTGAAGTACTTCACTCGTATCCGGCTGATCATAAGCCCCGCGCAATAACAAATAGGTATCGCGAGGCTCCTCCATCTCCTTCATCACACTCACATAAGTGATGTTCTCTTCCCCAAACGCCTCTTCTTCTTGCTCCTTCGCAGATAATCGCCCCAATAAACGCTGATACTCAGGATCATGCTCCTGAAAATAGACCTGTTCCAAATAGTCCGCACCCGCCGCACTCGTCCGCCCCGCTACAAGCACCAAACCAGCCGGTGCCACCTCCTGCAAAAACGCCACCGCACCGGGACTCAGCTCCTCCCGGAAAACAACCACATCGTCCAAAACGGTGTTCGCCAATAATTCATCCCGTATCCCCCGGTTCGGCGAAGACTCTGTTTCCGCTCCCAATAGTAATTCTTCCTGCGAACTAAAAGCCGTCCCAAAATTGTCCCGCGTTACCTCCATCGCCACCGCCTCGCCGTTGACATACAATTTCACTCCGTCCGCCTTAAGAGACCCATCATAGGTGACCGCAACATGACTGAAGTCTCCTCGCGCCACCACCGGCTCCGTACTCATAACTTCAATGCCCTCTTTCTTGCCCCGATCGCTGTTCAACCGAAAGACAAGACGATACGGCTCCCCCGCCCCAACATCGACTAGCACTATCTGGAATCCACGCGCCTGCTTGTCCGGCGTGAGGCGACTCAACAACGGCCCCTCCACATTGCTGAGGTCATTCCCCGGTTTCACCCAAAGCGCATGAGATCTTGCATCCGTCGGTGAGTATCCGCTCGCTCCCTCAAACTTGCCCAAGTTCATATACCCGCCCAACTTGAACTGAACCCCTTTTCCATGCTTGCCACCATCGACAAAAGACAAACGGTTCTTGGTGCCTCGTATGAGGCCGTCCGCCGGACGACCCCCAAGATTCTTCACCCGATTCCGCTCGGGATAATCAAAGGCATAGTAAGCAGTCGGCAACGACAGTCTCACAGCTGAAACACCGCTCTCAATGGACCTCTTCTCCTCCTTTTTCCAAGTCTCCAGCTCACCGCCCTTAGCACGCGCCATCGCCTGCGCCTGCTCGCGCAAATGGATCAATTCCCGTTCCAGTTCCTCATGCTTCTCACGGGCCCCTTTGCGATACACCGCCATGTTCGGCTCCGGCGCAATCGCCCCGTCCTTCCCTTTCTCAGGCACATTGTGAAAGAAGGCGAACAACTGAAAAAAATCTCGCTGACTGATCGGGTCATACTTGTGATCATGACAACGCGCGCATCCCGCCGTAAGCCCCAACCACACCGTTGAAGTCGTCTCCACACGGTCCGAGACATACTCCACCAAAAATTCCTCCGGAATAATTCCCCCCTCATTGTTAATCCGATGATTCCGATTGAACGCCGTTGCCAAAATCTGCCCATCAGTGGCCCCCGGCAACAAGTCACCCGCCAACTGCTCGATCGTGAACCGATCAAACGGCATGTTGTCGTTAAGAGCCCCGATCACCCAGTCCCGCCACGGCCACTGCGTCCGCATGAAATCATTCTGATACCCCGCGGAGTCCGCATAACGCGCCGCATCTAACCAAGGCTGCGCCATCCGCTCACCGTAATGCGGCGATGCCAACAAACGGTCCACAACCTTCTCATACGCGTTCGCCGTCTCATCCGTCAAAAAAGCATCCACCTCTTCAGGTGAAGGCGGCAATCCCGTCAAATCCAAGGTCACCCGCCGAATCAAAACCGCCCGCTCCGCCTCCTCAGACAGCTCCATCCCCTCCACAAGCAAACGCTCTCTCACAAACGCATCAATTTCATTCCGAAAGACCAAGCCCGAATCCGCGTCGATAATCTCAGGCACCTCAGGCCGTTCCACGGGCTCAAACGCCCAATGTCCCTCCCACTTCGCACCCTCTTCGATCCACAGTTGCAACAAATCTTTCTCCCGAGGACTCAACACACGCTCAGAATCATCAGGCGGCATCAATTCATTAGGATCATCATGAAAAATCCGCTCCAACAAGAGACTCTCTTCCGGCTTGCCCGCCACCACAGCAAAATACCCTCCCAAATCAGCCTTCGCCCCCTCCTCGGTATCCAACCTCAAGTCCGCCTTGCGATCGGCTCCGTCCGGACCATGACAATGAAAACAGTTGTCCGACAAAATTGGTCGGATATCCCGCGCAAAATCAATTTCCGCTGCGGCCTCCCAAAAGGAGCCCATCGCTACACACACACCCACACCAATACAAAACCGTCTCATCGCTGATTGTTTACCCTACGATCCCCACCCCTTAGGCAATCAAGTCCTTCAAGACATGCGCCTCCTCAACTCCCGTCAAACGAAGATCCAAGCCACGATATTTCACGGTAAACCGCTCATGATCAATCCCCAGCTGATGCAAGATCGTCGCACTCAAATCCCGAATATGCACCGGCTTATCCACGATGTTGTAACTGAAATCATCCGTCTCTCCATACACCGTCCCCGGCTTGAACCCGCCGCCCGCCACCCAAGCCGTAAAACAACGCGGATGATGATCCCGCCCGTAATTATTAGGTGTCAGCTTCCCTTGACAGTAAATCGTCCGCCCAAACTCTCCACCCCACACGACAATCGTGTCATCCAACAAACCTCGATTCTTCAGGTCCTGCACCAAGGCCCAGGAAGGCTGATCCACGTCCTGACATTGTAACGGTAAATCCCTCGGCAATGCCCCATGCTGATCCCAGCCCCGATGAAATATCTGCGAAAAACGCACCCCACGTTCCGCCATCCGACGAGCCAACAAGCAATTATACGCAAAGGTCCCCGGCGTCCTCACGTCCGGGCCATACATGTTGAGCGTCTCTTCACTCTCATCCGACAAATCCACCAAATCCGGAACCGATGACTGCATCCGAAATGCCATCTCATACTGCGCAATTCGCGCATGTGTTTCCGGATCGCCCACTTCGTCATAGTGCTTCCCGTTCAATTTCGCCAAACCATCCAACATCGCCCGCCTCACCGAGTCGCTCACCCCCTTCGGGTTCGTCAGATACAAAACAGGATCCCCTTGCGATCTCAACGCCACGCCCTGATGCTTAGAAGGCAAAAAACCCGCACCCCAAAGACGCGAAAACAAGGCCTGCGCATCTCGCTTTGCCGACCACGTCGAATTCAGGACGACGAATGACGGCAGATTCTCATTCTCGTTGCCCAACCCATAACTCAACCACGCCCCCATACTCGGCCGTCCCGGAATCTGGCTGCCGGTTTGGATGTAAGTGATCGCTGGATCATGATTGATCGCCTCCGTCCACATCGTCCGAATCACCGTTAGATCATCGACCATCCGTGCCGTATACGGCAGCAGTTCACTCACCTCCGTCCCACATTGACCATGCCTCTGAAATCCGTAAATCGACGGTGCCAAGGGAAATCGATCCTGGCCCGAAGTCATGGTCGTTAGACGTTGCCCCTGCCGAACGGATTCCGGGAGATCCTGATCATACAGTTCTTTCATCTTTGGCTTGTGGTCCCATAGATCCATCTGCGCCGGCGCCCCACTCATGAACAAATAGATCGCCCGCTTTGCCTTCGGTCGAAAATGCGTCGCCCCCAAGGCTCCATTCACACCTTCACTCGCACCCGCCGCTCCCACCGCATCCGCCCCTAACGCATGCCCCAAAGCCGCAAAGCCCAATCCCTTCGCCGCCTTTCCAAAAAATTGGCGCCGCGTCTCAAATCGCTTCCAGTCATTCAAGGCATCCATATTTAGTCTCCTGCTCTTCGCTAAAAGCTAACCGCTCTTCGCTTCTTCAATTCTTGTTCACCACTTCGTCCAAATTCATCATCTGGTTCGCCAACATCACCCAAGCCGCCAACTCTCCCACATCCAGATCCCCCGGCACCGGCGACTCCCCTACCTCAAGCAAACCACGCGCATCCTCTTCATTGCCCAAATAAGCCCCCTCAAATATCGCCAAAGACTCCTCCAGCACTGCCCGCTCATCTTCCTCCAATGGCCGCTGTAATACCAACCACCCGAGCCGCTCAATCCGCGAACTCCGCTCCGCCCCTCCCTCACGCAAAACCCGAATCGCCAAATGCCGCGACGCTTCCACAAACTGCGGATCGTTCATCATCACCAAGGCCTGTAACGGGGTGTTCGTTCGCTCACGACGGACCACGCAGTTTTCCCGCTCCGGCGCGTCAAGAATCGACAGGCTCGGCGGCGGCGAAGTCCGCTTCCAAAAAGTATACAAGGTCCGCCGATACAGCTTATCGCCCTCATCCTGAACAAAGTTCGCGGTGTCACTTCGCGGATACGCCACCACTTTCCACAACCCTGGCGGCTGATACGGACGCACCCCCGGTCCCCCCATCGTGTCAACCATCAACCCGCTCACATACAGCGCCTGATCACGCAACACTTCCGCATCCAAACGGAAACGCGGCCCTCGCGCCAAGAAGCGATTCTCCGGATCAATCCGATACGCGTCTTCACGAAACACACTCGACTGCTTGTACGTGTCGCTCGTCACAATCGACCGAAACAAGTGCTTCACATCCCACCCGCTATCCATAAATTCCGCCGCTAACCAATCAATTAGCTTCGGATGCGAAGGCGGCTCCCCCATCACCCCAAAGTCTTCCGAGCTCTTCACCAATCCCGTCCCAAACAATTCCTGCCAGTATCGATTCACAGTCACCCGCGCCGTCAAAGGGTGCTCCCCGCTCACCAGCCACTTCGCAAAGCCCAAGCGGTTGCGCGGCAAATCATCCGCCATGGGCGGCAATACCTCCGGCACTCCAGGACCCACTTCTTCACCCGGCTGATCATACTCTCCCCGGTTCAAAACATGCGATACCGGCTTCTCTCCCTCCTTCTCTTCCATCACCAGCGTGATCGCACTCCGGTCCTGAATGCCACGCTTCTCCGTCGACAACTCCCCCTTCTCACGACGTATCCTCGCCATCGGTCCGTCAACAACTTCCAGGTAATACTCAAACAGATCATCCAACTGCTCTTTCGTCCGCTCCTCGGGCAACGTCGCCAGAATGGTTTCGAAATGCTCTGAATCCGCCAACGCCGCCACTTCCACTCCCGAAAGGCGCCGTTCGTATATTCTGATGTCCGAGACCTCGCCATCCTTGAACAGCGCCTTCCTGCTGCGCTGCCCAAGCCAAACCGGAGTCGGCGTCCGAATCGATTCACTCAATTTGTCCACGGAAGCCGTCGTGACTTGCCGCTTGCCATTCAAAAATAAGGTCACTCCCGAGGCCTTGCCCGATCCGTCATAGGTCGCAAATAAATGCATCCATTCCCCCGGCTTAATCACCTTGTTCTTCGTCAAAACCTTGATCGCGTTCTTCGGCCACGACGCAATCAAATGCACGCCAAACCGGCTCCCTTCATCCACCCAAAGATCCCAACCTTTTTGTGAATTGTTCTCATCCATTCGTGACACTACCGCCGCTCCCGCTTTCATCCCCACTGGCACCTTGACCCAGCCCCCATAAGAAAACGCATCCCCACGATCAAAATCCAGCTCCCTGGAAAGTTTGTCGTTCTGCCGACCCAACGAAATCTTGTGACCCGCCTCACCTCCGAAACGCAAGACACCGGCAGACCGTTCCGTGTCTTCTTGCCACGACAAGCCTTTTCCAAGTGTCAGGACTTTGCGGTCCGGCACAGCCGCATTGACGCTCCCCTCCTCGTCGGCCTGCTCAAGCTGATACAACAAATCCGTCGCCCGCACTCGCTTTTCAAAATCCCCCGGCCGCGCCGCCGCCGCCCACTCCTCAAATTCCGGTCCCGCCGCCTGCTCACGCTTGCGTAACCGCCGTTCAAACGCCACCATCTTAGTTGCAATTTCCGCCCACCGGGGCCGATCCTCCATCGGTGGCACAATAAGATTCGGAGGACTGTCCGGCTTGTTGCCGTCTCGCGCCGGCTGCGTGGTGTTCCGGAAAAACGCTTCCATCTGATAATACTCTTTCTGCGTCAACGGATCAAACTTGTGATCGTGACAGGAAGTGCAATTCATCGTCAGACCCATGAACACCGTCCCGGTCGTCTCTACACGATCCTTCCCGTAGATCGACAAATACTCCTCGTTGATCACACCCCCCTCATTCGTCGTCGGATTACAGCGATTAAACCCCGTCGCAATCTTTTGCTCCAAGGTCGCATCCGGCAGTAAATCGCCAGCCAATTGCTCAATTGTAAACTGATCAAACGGCATGTTCGCATTAAAGGCATTCACGACCCAGTCCCGGTAAGGCCACACGCTCCGCATATTATCAAAATGAAACCCATGGGTGTCTGCATACCGTGCCGCATCCAACCAATACCGGGCTCGATGCTCGCCAAATCGCGGCGACGCCAATAAACGGTCCACCAGTTGCTCATACGCATCCTCCCGCTCATCGCTCACAAAAGCCCGCACATCCTCCGGCGTCGGCGGTAACCCCGTCAAATCCAAGGTCACCCGCCGCGCCAAGGTCTCCCGATCCGCCTCCGGCGAAGCCTTCAGCCCCGTGCCTTTCAGCCGCGCCAGAACAAACGTATCAATCGCATTCTCATTATCACTCTCGGAAAACTCCGGTCGCTCCACGGGCTCAAACGCCCAGTGATCCCGCCATTTCGCCCCCTCTTCAATCCATCGACTCAATAGCTCCTTCTCCCGCGGCGTCATCACTTTGTTCGACTCCGGTGGAGGCATCACCTCATCCTCATCGCCGTGCAAAACACGATACATTAGTTCGCTCTCTTCCGGCTTGCCCGGCACCACCGCCGCGTACCCACCCAAATCCTCAAAAATCCCTTCCTCCGTATCCACCCGCAAGTTCGCCGCACGATCCGCCTTGTCAGGACCATGACAATGAAAGCAATACTCGGACAAAATCGGTCGAATATCGCGGTTAAAATCAACTTGCTCGCCGTCCGCAACCGCCTCAAAACCCGTCGGCGGCCGATCCATCGATCCCGTCCCCACCACCGCCAACATCTTCATTCGATACGCCTCTTCCGGCGAAAGCACCGCTTCATCTTGCCGCTCTGCCGTCCCCTCAACCGCCAGCCCAACTTCTTCATCGACGCTTCCATCGCCACCGCTTTCAACCGAAGTAGCCACCACACCAAGCCCACTCTCCCCAGCCCACTGAAGCCCCGCCATGATCCCCCAAACCGCCACCCCAAGCACCAAACAAGCCGCCACCACCCGCATCCCAACACCCATCCCCCTCCTCGCATCCGCTCCCTCTTCTTCTGCTTGCTCTTCTCGCGCTTCTTCTTCGCCCGTTCCTCCTGCCAAGCCTACCCCCGGCATCGCCACCACTTTTCCCAACTCAACTTCTCCCATCTCTTCCGCCAATGCCCCCAATAACCCTTCCTCCTCCCGGAGCATCCCTTCCATCCCACAATGAGCGACATACCACGCCCGCGCCTCGTCGCTTTCCTCCAAAATCGCATTCAACCGCGCCACCTCGTCCCCACTCAACAGCTCGCCCATAAGCTGCTTCATTAACAACTCCTCCAATTCCTTCTGCTCCGTCTCTTTCATCGCCGATTCCTAAAACTTACCTTATCCCTGAGCCCGCCCACGATACCCCTCAACACAAGCCATCAGCGCCTGTCGCGCCCGAAACAACAGCTGCGATACGGCATTCGCGCGCTGCCCCGTCTCCGCTGCCAATTCCGCCACGGTCCGCCCGTGATAATACCGCTTCAACACCATCGCCCGCTGCCGCTCGCCCAGTTTCCGCAAGCAAAACGCCAAGGCCTTCGACTTCGCCTCATACCGATCCCCTTGCACTTCCGCCTCCGCCGCCACCAAATCCAACAACCCGTCGTCCAATACCAAGCGATCACGGCTCATCTGACGCCGCGCCCGCATCACTTCAAAAAACGCCACCCGAGAGGCCCACGCCATGAAACTCGTTCCCACCTCAAACTGGTCCGCCTTCTTGAACAACACCAAATTCGTCTCCTGCAACACATCGTCCGTCGCCGCATGATCCCCCCCCATCATCGACAAAACATACCCGCGCAATGGACCCTGATGCTCCCGCATCAAGTCCGTAAACGCCTGATTTTCATCATGTTCGGGGGTTTTCCGAGTCAAAGCCATGGCTAGGGTTCACCATAAGACGCCCGCCCAATACCCCATCTTACGATATTTCCCCAAAAAAACCCACCCGCCCCCTCCTGCCTCCCTCATAATCCTACTTATACTCATACTCCGGCCTCCCTGCCTCCCTGCCTCTAATTCCCCATTCAAACTTCAACATTCAAAGTTCGCACGTCCACGCGCCCCTCCCGCCTCCCAGAATCTCTCCCTTCCCTCCGTTTCCTCCTGTAAAATTCCCCCCATCCCCATGATCACCAAACTCAACCTCCTCACCACCTTTGGCGCCCTCATCCTCTTCTTCCTGCCGTGGATCGATATCCAATGCAACCAACGATCCATGATCACGCAGTCCGGCTTCCAAACCATCACCGGCGGCGGCACCCTCTCCGACGAATTCAAAAACCTCCAGGACGACCAAGACCACGATAAAGAAAAAGAAAGACCCAAGCCCGCCCTCCTCGTCGCCGTCGCCTTCCTCCTCGCCCTCCTCGCATTCGGTCTCGCCGTCGCCAGCGCCTTCGGCCGCAGAAATCGCGACCGCTCCGTCGGCATCCTCACCGCCATCGCCCTCGCCTGCATCCTCGCCCAAATGACTCTCCAGTTCCCCGCCGAAAAAGAAATCAACCACTCCCTCAAACCCGACGTCGCCGATCACGACGGCGACAAGTTCGCCAAAACCCTCGGCTCTGCCTTCACCGACATCAAAGTCCTCTACCGAAACCCCCTCTACTTCGAACTAGCCCTCCTCGCCCTCCCCACACTCCTCCTCCTCAACACCCTCATCGACAAACGCCGCGCCCAACAATCCAACTAACCCCTCCACCTCCCTACGCCTCCTCCGTTGCCTCCCCTTCAAGTCTGCCTCCTACCTCCTACCTCCTGCCTCCTGCCTCCT